>NZ_JAHDIW010000008.1:0-176895 GCF_018531165.1 Geobacter grbiciae
CGTTCAAGTATGTGGGAACATACGGCGTTATGAGTGAGCCGAACGGGCTTTACTACATGAAGGCAAGGTATTATGATCCCTCCGTCGGGCGGTTCATATCTGAGGATCCGAAGGGACTAAGTGGCGGTGATGTTAACCTTATGGCGTATGTCCAAAATAATCCGATTAACTTCATAGACCCTACTGGATTGGATGGAGTAAATGTTCTCTCTGCAATTACCACATTTGCGGGGCAATTAAAGTCATACTTAGACCCGAAAGCAACGGCTGGCCAACTTGTTACTGGCATAGCAGTGGATTCGGCCTCTCATCTGTTTAATATTGCGCCGAATCAGGCCGTTGGTGATATCGGTGGCCTTTCTGCAAGCGCAGTTGGCGCACGCTTGGCTGTATCATCTGGCGGAACTGGTGCAGTTGCATTAGCCGGTTTTGGATTAGGCTTGTCGATTGGTAACGCAGTTAATCATTTACCAGTTCCTTTTACAAATGGGTTGAATGTACAACAGACCATTACGGAAGGTCTGATAAATGGCTATAACCCCTTTAAAAGAGGATGTGGCAGATGACCAAGAACTGGCCAGATAGGATTAGATTAGCGGTTTTTGCTATAATACTTATTCCATTTATCACTTTGATATTATTTCTTATTCAAGCCTTTACTGGTGTTTTTACAATAATATCAATGAATAAAGGCATTGTTATTTCTGTTGTTATTGTTATTATCTTTGATATATGTTTCGTTGCAACTAAATGTAATAGATTGAGACAGAATGAACTTGCAGACACCCTGCCAGATATGAACAATCAAAATAATATCAATCTGCCACGAACTATTATTGCAATTGTAGTAACTATCTTAGCTATTGCAGCTTATGTGAATTATAAGCTGTATTCTGTTGCAATTGCTAAAATACTGTTATTAATATGTATCCTAATCTCTGCCATAGAAATTATATACTTGAAAGCAAAAAGGAAGAACTGAAAGTATCACAGACAAGCCTTTGATAGACTTGCCTTGCTTCTTGCCTTTGAGGGGCGGGCGGTCGGGGGGATATGAGGGACACTTCCCATATTCCCCCCGGTGGCCCAGCTCTGGCTTGACGACACGATGCTGGTCGAGGAACTGGAACCCGTCAGCGGGGTTGATCTCAGCACGATGACCATCTCGGTCATGCACCAGTATGCAGGCAACTTCTCCGACCAGTCGGTGGACTACACCTTGAAGCGCGGCTCCACCTATGCCATCGTCTACGACTTCGGCGGCAGCCGTCTCGGGAAGCTTCTGGAGAAACGGGAGCGGCAGATGCAGGCCTACCGGGAATCGGGGCTTGGCGACACATCCCGCCAGGTGCTCACCGAATCCCTCAACGTCATCGGCCAGACCTGGATGCGGGACACCACCCTGGACGCCAACCTTCTGAGCCAGATCGGCGGGGTCATCGATCTGCGCCAGCACCGCTTCGGCATCGTGGCGCAGGAAACCGGCTACTACATCGACGTGAAGGCGCAGATGTCCGCCGTCTCCTCCATCCACGGCGACACCCTTGCCAGGGATGCCTACTTCAGAACCACCGGCCACCTGGCCAGCGCCATGGAGCACGGCGTGCTGGAACAGATGCAGGCGAACAGCCCGGCGGTATCCACGGTGAAGCTTTTGCAACTGAACAACGCCGGCGGGAAAAAGGCCTTCATGGCCACCTCCGCCAACTACGCCGCCATCAAGCCGCAGCTTTCCAACTACAGCACCCAGGACCTCTCCGACTTCCAGACGAGCGTCACCAATGGTAACACCCTCATCCTTCCGGAGAACGGCAAGATCTTCTAATTCTAGCCTTCACTGCGGAGCCACAAGCTTTTTTCCCATCTGCCACTGAGTTGTAACCGGGCTCTGGCATAAGGGAAGAAAACGACGGGAGCTCCGACCATGATCACAAATGCTGTCATTCCCCTGGCCCGAAGAGCTATGAGCACCCACCCCGCCCTCATGGGGATGGCCACCGCCACCTCCGGTTTTATCCGGCAGATGTCCATTAAGACATTCTCCCCAAGGCTCAGGCGCAGGGAAATGGCCCTGCGGCACGAGTTGCCGAGCATCCATACCGTCCGTAACCACTTGTTCAAAGAGAAGGGACAGGGAGAGGTTCCCACTATAGTCATCGGGGGGTTCGTTCCCGATGCCACCGAGGCGGTGGAGTTCCAGCGGGAGATCTTCCGGCGCCACGGTTCCGTCTACTATATTAATTTCTCCCGCTCCGGCTTTTCGGCTCCTTTCTTTTTCGCCCAACTGGCGGACCTGATCGAAGAACTGAACCGCAAGGGGCAGAAGCCGGTCATTTTTTCCGTCAGCTTTGGTTGCAGTCTGGTGGCCCGTTTCTTCCGGGATGGGCTCGACGCGGGCCTCTCAATCAGGGGGACCGTGATGACGAGCCCGGTCCTCTGCATTGAGGATCTGGTACGCCCCGAAGGGGAGCGGCGCGGAGGCGTCAGGATGCTGGAGAGCAACCTGAAGCGGATTTTGCGGGCCGAAACCACCAAGGGGGACGAGTTGAACCGCCAGATCGAGCGGGCGCGCCGCTGCTTCCAGGCCCTCTTTGAGGCAGGGGCCGAGAATCGGGTCCTGTCGAACCGACACCTCTCCATACGGAAAAGGATCATGGGGGTTCTGGAAAGCACTTCCTGTCTTGGCGGATACGAAAGGGTCATGGCCCTGCGGGATGCCCCGACGACAACGGACGGCACGGTTTTCGGGGGACCGGCCCTGGTGCTCCTGGCCGAGAAGGAAGACGAACTCCTGGTTCACACCTCCCCGACGCTTGCGGCTCTTCGGGACTCGGAAATCCGCGCCCGGCTCTTCCCCCGGGGCAAGGTGCGGACCGTCATGTCCCCCGCAAGCGGCGACGCCGTGGCCCATGCCTCCCTCATCTTTCACCAGCACTGCTATAATCCCCTCATCGAGGCGTGGTACGACAGACTCACAACGCCGCTGCGCCTGGCGGTGGTTTCGTGACGGCATCTTCCCCCTTCAGGACACTGACAGCGCCGGCCCTGGATCTGATGCTGAAAAGCGGCGCCTCAGCCCTTGCCAGGAACTTCGAGTCCCGCGACTCTCTGGCCTGCCAGCGGGAGATGCTGCAGCGCCTGGTGGCGGTCGGGGGGGGCACCAGATTCGGCCGGGATCACGGGCTGGCGGAATTGGCGGGAGAGCCCTTCGACCGGCTTTACGCTCAATACCGCAGACGCGTCCCGATCCGTACCTACTCTGACTTTTGGAACGAGTACTTTCAGGAGGGGCTTCGGGAGGAGAATGGCAGGAAGCGGCTCCTTCTGGAGGATGTAACCTGGCCGGGCAGGATCCCCTTTTTCTGCGAGACCTCGGGCACCACGGCACCCACCAAGTACATCCCGTTCTCCCGGGAGATGTTCGCCGCCAACAAGCGGGCCGCCCTGGACATGACCGCCTGCTACCTCCACCGTAACCCCCGGAGCCGGCTCTTCCAGGGAAAGCTCCTCTACATGTCCGGAAACACGAATCTCACGGATCTGGGGGACGGGGTCAAAAGCGGCGACATGAGCGCCATCACACTGCGCCATCGTCCCTTCTTCCTTAAACCCTTTGTCGCTCCGGGGATACGGGTGGCGGCCCTGCCGTGGGAAGAGAAGGTAGTGGAGCTGGCGGGGATGCTCCTCTCGGACCGCTCCATCCGGGGCATATCCGGCGTTCCCCCCTGGATCATCCTGCTGCTGCAGCGGGTGGAGGAGATGGGGCATCGTCCCCTTTCGGAGCTTCTCCCCAATCTCGAACTCATCATCCACGGCGGCACCAGCATGAAACCCTACCGCCGGGAGTTCGACAGTCTCTTCCGCAACCGACTCCCCAACTGCCTGGAGGTGCTTCCTTCATCGGAAGCGTTCATGGCCTTTCAGCTCCTGGGCGAGGAGCGCATGCGTCTTGTCCCTCACTACGGGGTCTTCTTCGAGTTTGTCCCCTTTGAGGAGCTTGACGAGCGGGGAGTGCCGGCCTCCGACGCCCCGGCGATTCCCCTGGAGGAGATCGAGACCGGGCGGCGTTATGCCGTCATCCTCACCACCTGCTCCGGACTCTGGCGCTACCACATCGGCGACACCATCCGCTTCACCGACCGGGAGCCCCTCTTTATCGAATTCACGGGGAGGGACAAGTTTCTGGACCGCTTCGAGGAGAAGGTGACCCAGGGGGAGGTGGAGGAGGCGATAGCCCGACTTAACCAGAGTGGGGGCATAGAGGTGCGGGAGTTCATGGTGGGTCCTGACATCGCCGGCCGGCGGCACGTCTGGGTGCTGGCGGTTGGAGAGATGAACGAGCGTGACAGCGAAACCCTGGCGCGTCTTCTCGACACAACCCTTCGGTCCCTGAACGCCGACTACGCCACGTTCCGGGAACAGGGACGCATTGCGGCGCCGCGGGTTCTGACGGTGGAAGAGGAACTCATCTACCGCTGGTCACGGGAGGTGCGGGGAAAGCTCGGCGGCCAGACTAAAATCCCCCACATCGATCCGACGGTTGACGGAGAGATGATCATGAGCCTGACGGAATTCGCCGGCCATGATCAGCGGTCGTGACGTAGATTTCAGAAAAGCAGACTCTCCAATCCCAACGTCCTCCTGAAATCCCACAGATTCATGAACAGGGCGTCGAAGCGCAGCCGGCGCGCCTGTTCCTCTTCCCGCTTCCAGAAATGAAGCTCGCTGACCGGATAGAGATAGCCGAAGCCGTAGGCGGTCAGGTCCGTCCGCTTACGCGCTACAAGGTTCACCGGGTAACGATATCCCGCCTCCTGCTCCTTTACGAGAACCAGTGCCCGTTCACGAACCGCCGCCGCCCTGGCCAGAAGCCGGAGCGCCTCGGCTCCGGGCCGCTTCTCGGGCGGCAGCTGCCGTTGGGCCATGCTGGCACGGATGGTGAGTGCCCGATGACCGGCCCGCAGGGCCGTGACCGTGAGACCACGCTCCAGTTCCCGCGAAATTCCCCGTAACCCTTCCTTACCATTCGGGACCGTTGCCTCGAATCGTTCCGATTCTCTGCTGATCTCCAGAGCCAGACGCTCCATCCTCTGGCTGAATGCCTCCAGGTCGGTCACCGTTGTCCCGAGTAACCCTTCGGTGTCCCTTGATTCGATGAGTTTTTCGTATCGGAACGGGGGCTCCGGCTGGAACGGCCGGTTGAAGGGCCACGGCATCTCCGAAAAGGGGGCCAGGGCCGCGGTGTAGCGGAGAAGCTCGCGATTCTTCAGGTAGTGCTCCTGGAGGGTGAGGGCGTCCGACCAGAGGTGCCGGAGCCGTCGGTCGGGGAAGATATCTCCGAGTACGGAGAGGGGGGACGTCAACTCTTCCCGTCCGCTGGAAACGTGCCGCCACGACCAGCGGGCGATGCTCCAGTCGGTGAGCCAGTAGCCCCATTCCCAACCGGAGGTGAAGGTGAGATGTCCGGTCACGCCAAGGCGCTCCATGGTCATCATGTCGTGGTGACGGGCCGAGAGATAGGGGAGGAGCATCTGGGGGACGGAATTATCGAAGGCGACCCAGTAGGACGATTCGGGCCAGTACCAGGTCTCCCGCCGCCGCGATTCCTGTTCAGCCAGCTTCAGCATGAAGCGCTGGTTGTGGTTGCCGTAGACCGGTGCTTTTTCCTCCGATGCGGAGTAGCACATGACCGTGTGCACGAGGATGCCGCAGTCTCGCGGCAGCTCGTCCACCCGCGGCGGGGTGCCGTTCGCCTCCTCGGCTTTAGGGCGGATAACGTGGGTGGCGTGGAAGAAGCGGGCGCCGTAGCGTTTAGTCACCCGCTCTGCCACCTGGTTGCGCAGAGAGGGGGCCAGCCGGTCGATGCGGGGAAGATGCTCACCCGTGGCGCTTTCGAGGGTGACGAAGTCCCACGGCACCTGGAAGAGCCAGGCAAGGTTCCGGTCGATCTGGCGCCGGTGGAAGGGTCTCAGCAGTTTCACTGCCTGAAATGCCTGCTGCTGGAGCATGGAGAGGGAAATCTCAACCCCCACGGTGACCCCCCGCTGGTGGGCATACTCCACGAAAGCCCGGGCGTGGGGAGGCCAGCGGTCGCGATCCACACCGCGCAGGAGGAAAAACTGCGTCGTGTTCTGGCCGTTGCGCGCCAGCCAGTCGATATATTCCTTCACATCGGCGAGGGCACCGGGATACGAGGGGTCGTGGAGTTGGGTCGCCAGTTCGGTGGGATGAAGGGTATGGAGGTGGAACCCGCGGCTGGCGAAGCGGGGGGTGGCGCTCCAGCGAAAGCGGCCGGGGAGGGGCCACGTGGCGTGGCGGGGAACGATGGTCTGCCGGGGGTGGATGAAGCGGTAACCGAGCCGCTCCTGGAGGAGACCGTAGAGGCCGTTGCTGACACCCGCTGCAGTCGTTGCCGAGAGGGTCAGGACGGTAGCGCTTCCGGTGGGACGGGATGTCCAGGTGTACGATTGGGCAACGGTGCCGGGCAGAGTGGCGGCATTATTCTGGTTGAGAGCAGGAAGAACCAGACGGATGGAGGCCGTGGAATCGTTCAGGGAGATTCGGGCGCAGGGGAAACTTTCTTGTACGAGACGGAGTGCGTCATTGACGGTGTTTCGGGCAACCGGGGCGGCGAGAAGTGACGGCGGGGCGATAATGCCAATGGAAAGGGGACGGGCGTCGGCGGGGGAATAGAAACACAACCCGCCGGCAATGATGAAGAGAACAGGTGTCAGGAGCGCTGCCACCCGCCCGATGGAGCGGAACGGGGAGAATGTCAATGATGGGAACCGATGGGGCTAGAAGTTGGCGGCCTTGCCCGGCTGCCGCAGTATAGTGCTGTAAGCGTCGCCGGTAAGGGACGCCCCCTGCTCGGCAAAGGTCCGGGCACTGCGCCCCATGGACCGGACCAAGTCCGGCTCCCGGATAAAGGTGATGAGGGCGGCGGCGAGGCCGTCCTCGTCGATGTCAGGCACGATGACCCCCGTTTCGCCTCCCGCCATCAACTCATGGGGGCCCCCTTCGTCGGAGACGATCACCGGTAGTCCCGAGGCCTGGGCTTCAAGGACCACGTTGCCGAAGGTGTCGGTGGTGCTCGGAAAGACAAAGACGTCGGCCGAGGCATAGCAGCGCTGCAGCTCTTCTCCTTCCCGGTAGCCGGTGAAGAGGACCGGGTAGCCGGCCAGCCGCGCCTCCATGTCGGCCCGGTAGGGGCCATCCCCCACGACAATCAGCCAGGCCTGAGCGCCGTAATCCACGATGCGGAGGAAAGCGTCGGCCAGAAGCTCCAGGTTCTTCTCACGGGATACCCGCCCCACGTAGAGAAACTTTAACCCTTCACCGATCCCGTGGCGTTTCCAGTAGTGGGGATCCCGCCGCTCGGGAGTGTAGGCGTCGATATCGACCCAGCGGGGGAGGGGACGGGTCTTTTCTTCGGGGAGCCCCTGCTCCACCAACTGCCGCCGGGTGCTGGCTGATGGGACCATCACCTCGGCTAGTTGTCCATAGAACCAGATCATGTAGTTCCAGGCGGCCTTTTCCAGCATCTCGTCGTTGGTCAGATCGCGCACGTACTGGGGGATATCGGTGTGGTAGGTGCCGGCGGCGGGGATGTCCATGAGCCGTGCCGCCATGAGGCCCAAGAGCCCGATGGTCCCGGGAGTGCTCACATGGATGGAGGTGAAGCCTTCCCGCTCCACGAAGTCGATCACATCGAGAATGGGGGGGAAGTGGAGGCGGATCTCCGGGTACTCGGGGAGAACGAAGTCGCCGATGGACGTGAAGTTCATGACGCCGTCGGCATAGCCGGTCTCCCGGGGAGACGAGGTGATGACCGTGAGTTCTATTCCCCGGCTGCGGGCCGTGGCAATAAGCCGTCGGATGGTGATGGCCACGCCGTTGATCTCGTCCAGGGTGTCGGTGAAGAGGGCGATCTTTTCACGCTGATTCCCCTGGTCGGCGAGGGGGAAGCGGTGGGCCAGCTCCCGCATCAGCTCCTTGCCCCGGTGCTGATGGTGGAACGCCAGGTAGTAGGGGGAGATGAGAAGGTGGACAAGCCCCACGGTGCTCAGGGACTGGATTATGGAAAAGATGCCCGAGGAGAAGGAGAGCTTGGTCAACTTCTCCGAATAGAGATACAGCATCCGGTTAGCCAGGTAACTGGTGATGGCGAAGATCTTCCGGTTACGGGTCTCGGGGCTGATCCGGGCCATGAATCCCGTGTCGTTCAGCACCCGTCTCGCCTCCCGGTCCAGAACCTCCTCGAAGCTGGCGCCGCCGCGCTGCTCGTAAATCTCCGGGAGGTTCCTGCGCACCAGGAGCCGCAGCCGCTCCCGCAGGGTCATCTTCCTGCTGGTCTCGAACATGCGATTGAGGAGGGCATTCACGAAGGGGGTGGAGCGGTTTGTCCCCCCGTCGAGCCGTTCCCGGTAGAAGTTGTAGGCAATCCCGTAGAGGCTGTGGGCCAGGGTCAGGGCATCGCCGTCCTCGCCGTCGGCCCAGGTCTCGCGGTTGAAAACGGTGTCCAGGAACTCCGACGGCGTCTCGCCGCGCTGGGCAGAGGTCCAGGCCCGGCCGATGAAGAGCCCGCCGTGGTCGTCGGAGCCGCCGACGCGCCCCTTGATCCAGGGCTCAGGGCCGGTGGGGACAATGCCGTGCTTCGCGGCAAGCCGTTTGATACGCTCCGGGGTCAGAGTGTTCAGGAGTTCGTCGGTGAAGCCGTTGAACCGCTTGGCCCGGGCGCCGTTACGAACCTCGATGGTGTTGAAGAGGAGGAGCAGCTTTTCGATGTGGTCGGCAGAAAGTTTATCGTTCTGGGCATAGAGGGGATGGGCAAGGAAATGAGCGATGCGTTTCTCGTGCAGGTAGGGGGCCAGCTCATAGACGTTTCGCCGAAGCTGCATGATGTCCTGAAAGGTGCTTTCCCTGAGCCCCAGGGCCACCACGTGTATCTTGCAGCCGTCTTCGGGAAAGTAGGAGGTGAGCTCGGCACCGATGATTACGCCGGGGAGGTGGGCTATCTCCAGAGCACCGGTGATGGTGTTGTGGTCGGTGATGGCCACGTAGTCCATGCCGGCCGCCCTGGCCGTGTCATAGATGTGCCGGGGCGAGGTGAAGCTTTCGGGGCACTTGAACTTGCGCAGCGCCCAGTAGGTAGGCTTGTTGGAATGGCTCGAATGAACGTGAAGGTCGCATCTGTATTCAGTTTTCATGGTTGCAGTATGCACTGCCGAATTTACAGCCTTATAACCGTTCCGTGAATTGTCGGTTACAGCGTTATTCATAAGGAACCAACTGTACGCACTCAACTTCCTCCCTGGCCACGTAATTGAGCCATCTCAGCCGAAACGGCCCGAATCTCCCGGAGCTTTTCTTCTGCTTCGCGGCGTTTCCTGTCCCGGTCCGCACGTTCTTCTCCCGGGGCAGTTTTGAGACATTCCTGCCGCTCCCGCTGCAGGGTACGGATCCGTTCAGAGAGTTCCCGGTAATAGGGAGACTGGACAGGCATCGCCGGCGTGTCGCCGCCATAACTTGGAGAAGAATAGGTCTGTTCGGTCGCGGTCTGAGTGATTATAGCCTGGGGATACGCTGAAGCGGAAGCCGTGTAGTCGGCCGGTTTGTCCTTGTCGTGTTCGGGTTTGCCGACCAACTCGACTTCGTAGTGGTCCGGATGATTTTCAAATCGCTCGACCAGATACGGTTCTTTGGCCTTAGGGGGAGGTGCGGACGATTCGGGAGTACCGGGGGTGCCGTACAGCTCGACGATTATCCGGTCGGGAAGCTCAATAATTCTCGGCGCGGCCTCGGCAATGGTGGTGAAGAGCAGTATTGAAACAAGAACCAGACTGGTGCGGGTGGTCATGGCAAACCTCCGTCACAAAAGATTAATCCCGGAAAGGCCATGGGCCTGTTCCGGGATATCCTGTTTCCCAGACGGCTGGTCAGCTGAACCCGCAGGGTGGTCAGTTAGGGAAAGGCTGTATTGGGCTGTGACCCCACCAGGAAGAGGATGCGGTGCGTATTCTGTCGCTCGGAACGACTGATGCGCTTTATCCTGTTCGGGCTTCCTGGTGCCTTAGGGTCAGCAAAGGTCCCGTTGTCTAATTTCTCCTATTCATACACGGTCGATATGACGATTCTATTAAGAATGAATAAAAAGTCGGTTACGGCAGCTCAAACTCGCTCCCGATGCACATGGAAGAAGATGCGCGAGCCGGTGACGGTGCTCCGGCCGGTATAGAACAGGATCGCGAGCCAGATGCATTGCAGGGGAAGGATGGCGGCCGGGGTCCAGAGGGCCGCGGTTATTCTTTCGGCGTTGGGGATAATCTGCGTCTCTCCCTGGAAGTAGAAGGCAGTGGCGGCCCCGTAAGCAACCGCCAGAATCCCCATGATCTGATAGGCGGAGATGCGGTTGTCGCCCCGGTAGTCGTCCCGCAGGAATTCGGATGCCGTGCGCCAGAGTTGGGTGATTCCCATGGCGATGAGGAAGGAGAGGGTGAAGCGTCCGGACAGGAAGAGGGCTGCGCCAGCCAGCGCCGTGGCGGTGTAGAGGACGGCGGTGATCCCCTGGATCGGCACCAGGGGGATTCCGACCAGGTTTCCGGCGTAGCTTGCCTTTTTCGTTTCGCCCCGGAAGATGAAGGCTCTCCCTGCCAGAAGGCGGGCGATGACCGGGTTCGCAGCCGACAGGGGCTTGCCGTAGCAACAGCCGAAACTGATGCAGGCGAGCCTTCCGAATCCTTCCCCCAAGGCATAGGCGCTTGCCACGGCCGCCAGGAGCGCCATGACCGGAAGCTGTCCGTCGGTGGGGGCCAGGAGCCGGTTCATGAGACTCACTACGAAGGGGGCGGCAATGGTGCCCACGAAGACCGCCCCACCCACGGTGAAGGTGTGGCGCTTTCCCTCCACGATTCGCGCCACCAGCCGCGACGCCGGAACGCAGATCATAAGGGTCACGGCGAGGGTTGAGAGGGTAAGGATGAGCGGTGCGCCGAGGCTTGCGGCCAGGGCCAGGAAGAGCAGGGCTGCGGCCCCGTAGGCGTTGGCCGACAGGATGCCGTACCAGGTGATGTTCACCCCTCGCCAGCCGCCGTCGGCCTCGCGGGATACCGGCACGGCCGCCGCCATCTGCCAGCGCTCCGCCGGTAGGAAACTGATTCCCCACCAGAGGTAGATGGCTGACAAAACGGCAGTGACTACTATGAATAGGGTCATGGACGGCTCCTGATGGTTCAGTTCGTTACCGCAACGGCAATAAGCGAACGGACCTTAACGTCGGTTTCGACCAGGGGACGGCCGAACCCGTGGGAGAAGCGGCTTGCGGCCCGGGTGTCATGCATGTTGCGCACGATGTCGTCGGAGAAGCGTACCCTGTCGCGCTGGAAGATAAGGACATCGGTGCTGCTGCCGGGGCGGTAGAGGCTCTTGGGCACCCCTCGGCGAAGGAACATGCCGGGCTCGACGGGGCGCGGGGCCGTGTACCCCTCATAGCTGTAGCACTGCACGATCCGGCCGATCATGAGGGCCACCACCTCGATCATCGCCACGAGCCCCACGCCGGTCCCCCCCGGCACGTCGGTGTCGATAACCGTCACCACCCGCCGGTTCTTGGAGAAGGGGGTCGCTTCGACGACCACGGCCCCCGGATTGCACGAGTGGTAATCGCCGTCGAGCTCGTAGATATCGCGCACCGTTCCCGCCACCGGCGTGTGGTTGTAGTGGTATTTGTCCGGCGTCAGGCGGAAAACGGCGAATTCCCCACCGGTGAATGCCCGGAGCCATTCTCCCTTGTGGCGGCCTAGCAGCTCCTCGAAGTCGAAGAATTTTTCCTTGAGGAAGAGGGCCGAGGTGTCACGAAACGATCCGACCAGCACCCGGGCGTCGGCCGGCGAGACCACAGTCCACTGCGCCTCGGGCATGGGACGGCACTGCTCGTAGCGGATCCTCCGTTCAAAGACCTTGCGGGGCGTGTCGAGGGACTCGGGCGGATCGAGGCACTCGTCCAGGTCCACCCCGCATTCCTCCAGAAAACGGCGGTTGCTGCCGAAGGGGAGGTCGAAGTTGATGAAGCCGAGGAGACCCGATGACCAGCTGCTGGTGGCCATTTTAAAGAGAAACGGTGCGTTTTCCCGCGCCCCGTGGTAGAGGAGCCGGATCAGCCGGTCGCCGAAGAGCCGTTCGTTCCGGATAGATCCGGTCTCACGTTCGATGTATTGATGTTCGGTCATGGTCAGATACCTTGTGGGCGTTTATGCGTGTTACGGGCATGATCTGAATCGTGCGAGACGCTGGCAAGGACCAGTGCGATGACTGTCCGTAGCGCCTCGGCCGGCAGGTTCTCGTCCAACAGGTCGCGCCGGACCCGCCGCAGGTAGGAGGCGCCGCCGTTTTCTCCAGTCAGGTCCGCCAGGAGGGCGACGGTTGAGGAGTCCCCTTCCGCAGCCTGCCGGTCAAGGGCAGCGAGCCGTTCTTCGAGCAGGTCCAGTGACTCGCTCATGTGCCTGAAGCGAAGTCCCTGGCGGTAGAACGATTCCGCTCCCCGGTTGAAGTCCGCGGCAGGAGTCGCCAGTGCCGAGCGGGTGCCGGTTTCGGCCAGGATTCCCCGGGTGAGCCGTCCCGCCGCGGTAAGGCGGTCCGGGAGCTCCAGCCGCGCGGTCAGTTCCTCCATCCTTTCTTTCATCCCCAGCATCTCGATCAGGTCTGCGCCATCGGTCATGAGGGTGCGCACCAGGGCACGGCGGTATTCCTCCACCCGGACCCGAAGGTAGCCCGGGTAGCGCCGGCTCTGCCTGCTGCCGTCCGTCCGTTCGAGAATCGACCTGAGGAGCCGGTTGCGGGTGGCCCGGCGGATGTAGATGGTGGGGACTCCCAGGGCCGCGGCGAAGAAGATCTGCCTCCGTTCGCTCTCGATGACCGGATTGTCGGGGATGTCCCGGTGGCTCAATTTCCCTTCCGCCATGAGCTTGTAGGCAAAGAGGATGACCAGGTTCTGGAGGTCGGCGGCACCCCCCAGGTCGTCTTCGAAGGACTCGAAGAGGCTGTAGTGGCGCCCCTCGAAGCCGGAGAAGCCCACCACATGCTTCTCGCGGAGCTTGCAGAGGAGATAGACCGACATCTGAGCGTCGAAGATCCCCAGCTCGGCCAGATCGCGCCGCAACCGGTCGCCGTTGCCGACCCTGCCGTCCAGAGCCGGGCTGCAGGTGGTGGAGAGGAGGCTGACCAAGTAGTCGATGAGGCGGAAGTCCGGCACGACGTCGCCGGTGAAGCCGAAGAGCCTGCTGACGGAACGGTCGAGCCACTCGGGGCCGAAGGGGGTGATGACGTTGCCGAAGAAGGAGAGCCGCGCCTTTTTCCGCCACCGCCGCCAGAGCATCCGCAGATGGGTGTAGTCAAGCTCGTGGGGGAGGAATCCCAGTGCCCGCTCCGGGTGGAAGTCGGTGAATCCCAGCCGGTAGGGTGCCGCCGTGTAGGTGCCGACGAAAAGGGGGAGAAAGTGTTCCGTCGCCTTGATGACCAGATCACCCAGGTGTTTCTCGTGATGGGGCGTGAACCCGGAGGAGGGATCATCGAGGGCGGCGCCCAGCCGCAGGCTTCCCAGGGAGAGATGGGTGCCGTTGTTGGCGAGGCTCACGTCGGAGACGCTCGGCAGCACCACCAGGTTGTTCTGGATGATCCCCGCGTCGCGCAGCTTGGTTACGGTGTTGAGACGGCTGCGGGAGAGGACCTGGTGGCAGAGGTGCATGTAGCGGTGCTTATCTTCGCCCCGGTCCCATCCGGAAAGGCAGGGGCTCATGAAGAGATCCCGGTAGAAGGAGTCGGCGATGAGGCCGTTCAGCTCCTTCTGGCGGACCGGCGGATGGGGTGCCAGATAAACCATGGCCCGTTGTCCGTTGGCGGAGAGGCCGAAGGCGGTATTGGCGTACATGATCAGGAGTTGCGTCAGAAGGTACCGGATGGCCTTCTCCCGGGCCACCCCCTTGCCCGGGCCGCTTCCGGAAGCAGTGGTGACCACGTGGAACGAGAAGGTTTCCGGGGAGGTGTTGTCGTTGAGAAAGTGCCCCATGAGGCGCTCCCCCGTGGCGCGGATGGCGGGATGGGCGCTGGTGCCGGCGGCGTCGGCCAGGGCCAGCTTGATGAGGTAGCTTACGGGGAGGCGAAGCCACTGTTCGCCGTCTTTCAGGGCGATGAAGCGTCCCGCGTCGCTCCGCTCCCCCGAGGCAAGATCGGACTTGTTCGCCCTGAGATCGGCGGTGAAGACCCGATCGGCAAAGGGTGAGAGCATCCGGCGGGGAAACCGCACCCAGCTGTTCTCCCAGACCTGTTCGCGGTTGCGGGCTAGGAACCGCTCCAGATCGGACACGGCGCTTCGAGGTGCTTCACCGGCAGCGGCGCGCCGGGCTATGGCGGCAAAATAGACTGATTCCTCGATGGCAAGGGGGAGATCGACATCGCTCCGCTGTCCGGCGACTGCTGCCTGAAGTTCGGTTTCAGTGCCGGCGGTGGTGTCGCCGGCGGAAAAGGGGAGTGACGGGACTCTAACCCCTCCATTCTGCAACTCAGTACCTATACGGGCCAGGATGGCCGGTATGGGCTCCGACTGTACGGAGTCGGTACTGGTGTTATTCAACAAGTGCAAGGCATTGCTGTTCGATTGCGACAAGAGGCCCTCTCGTTCGGCATGTAGCGAGACATAAATGCTGCAAAATACTATTTACCGGCTCCTGATGGCTGCGGTTAACGTCAGGTGAATGTTCTATGCCGCAGGCCGGTAGCAGGTGCATACGCCGCACTCGCATTCGTGCAGTTCAGCAACCCCGTGCACCAGTTCCAGCTCGCTCTCCGCAAAGGAAGAGCAGTACCCTTCCAGATTGAACCGGTACACCACCCCTTCGCCCTGGTCATTGGATATTCTGGCCGTGGTCCCCGGTTCCAGTTCTTCCCTTTCATCCTTCCTGCCGATGAATCGTACGAGATCGCCTTTGACTAACATGCGCATTTCCTCCTCACTCGTTTTACGTAGCTAACAAATAGAGAGTACCGGGCCGGTGTTGCTGTGAGGTGACGGTCAGGAAAAAACCGTGAAAAATTGGGAAGTGGACCCACTACCGCCCCCGAGAATTGCTGATGTGCCGTGGTGATGAATTTGGCAAATATTAATAATCCTGTCGTTTCAATGTAACAGTTCGGGCGTAGGCTTGCCTTCGTCGGAACCATCCGCACCCAATTTCCTGATGAGGTGACCCATGCACGCGAGAACCGAACGGATACTCTGGATGCTCATTGCCTCGGTGGCGCTTTTGATGTTTATGGCCACCCTCCGCACGACGGGGAATCACCTTTCGCTGGAGAAGGAACGTTCAGCGGTGATCGGGCTCGTCTCCACCCAACAACAGGGCGAGGGAACTTTGGCGGAGGTGGCTGCGAGATGACGGCGCGCCGCAGCACAAGGCCGGAACTGGGAGGGTCACGATGAAAATACTGGTCACCGGTGGTGCCGGTTACATAGGAAGTCACGTGGTGAAGGCCCTTGGCCTGGAGGGACATGAACTGCTCGTGTACGACAACCTCTCCACCGGGCACGAGTGGGCGGTCATGTACGGCACTCTCGTCAAGGGAGACCTGGAGGACCGCGTTCTGCTGGAAAAGGTCTTCCGCGAGTTCCGTCCCGACGCGGTGATGCACTTTGCCGCATCCATCCAGGTGGAGGAGTCGGTTCGCCGGCCCCTTCTCTACTACGGCAACAACACGGCCGGCACCCTCAATCTCCTCGATGTAATGGTCAGGGCGGGGGTGCGATGCCTGGTGCATTCCTCCACCGCGGCGGTCTACGGGATTCCGGATGTGGTGCCGGTCGCCGAAACCGCTCCCCTTGCTCCCATCAACCCCTACGGCTCATCAAAGGCCATGGTGGAAAAAATTCTTGCCGACCTTGCACTGGCCGAGGATTTTCGCTACGTGGCCATCCGCTACTTCAATGTGGCCGGCGCCGATGTGGCGTGCCGCCTGGGCCAGGCCTACCGCGAGGCGACTCACCTCATCACCCGGGCGCTCAAAACCGCCCACGGCCAGTACGAACGGCTCCAGATCTTCGGGAACGACTACCAGACTCCCGACGGTACCTGCATCCGTGATTACATCCACGTGGACGACCTTGCCGCTGCCCATGTCCTGGCCCTCGATTACCTGGTTGAGGGAGGCGTGAGCGAGATCGTCAACTGCGGCTACGGGCACGGATTTTCGGTGCGTGAGGTGATCGAGGCCGTGGCGCATGTTACCGGCACCCCTTTTTCGGTAGAGGAAACGGGGCGGCGGCCGGGTGACCCGCCGACCCTGGTCGCGGACAGCTCCAAACTCCGTTCCCTTATGAAGTGGGAACCCCAGTACGACAATCTTGACTTCATCATCAGGACTGCCTGGGAATGGGAGCTGGCGCTCAAGCGGAGGAAGCCATGTGCGGCATAGTTGGCTACACGGGGCGGCAGCCGGCGGTCCCCGTCATCCTCGAAGGTCTGCAGCGGCTGGAATACCGGGGCTATGACTCGGCAGGCATCTGCACCATGAACGGCCACGGCGCCGAAATGCTTCGCTGCGAAGGGAAGCTGGCGAACCTGGAACGGCTTCTGACGGAAACGCCCCTGGGGGGAACCATCGGCATCGGCCACACCCGCTGGGCCACCCACGGCCGGCCGTCGGAGAAGAACGCCCATCCCCACCGGGCAGGCGAGGTCTTTGTCGTCCACAACGGGATCATCGAGAACCACCGGGAGTTGAAGGAGGAACTGGAACGGCTGGGGCACTTGTTCCGCAGCGACACCGATACCGAGGTCATCTCCCACCTCATCGAGCACAACATGAAGCTCGGGTCCGATTTCGAAACCGCTGTCCGCGAGAGCCTGCGGGAACTCCGGGGAGCCTACGCCCTTTGCATCCTCTGCGAGGGGATGCCCGGCACCCTGATCGCCGCCCGTAATGGCTCCCCACTGGTGGTGGGGCTCGGCGAACGGGAGTTTCTGGTCGCCTCCGACATCCCGGCGCTCCTCTCCCACACCCGCCGGGTAGTCTTCCTGGATGACGGTGAGGTGGCCCTCTTCTGCGACGGCGAGGCATCGTTGACCCGCATCGACGGCCGTCCCGTGGCCAAGGAGCCCACCACCATCGACTGGACCCCGGTCATGGCCGAGAAGGGGGGCTTTCGCCATTTCATGCTCAAGGAGATCTTCGAGCAGCCCCGGGCCATTGCCGACACCATCGCCGGCCAGGTCTTCGAGGAAGAGGGAGAGGTCTTTCTGGAGCAACTGAAGATGACCGACGCCGAGCTGGCGAAGGTTTCCCGGGTGGTCATCGTTGCCTGCGGCACCTCGTGGCACGCGGGTCTCGTGGGAAAGTTCCTGCTCGAAGACCTCTGCCGGTTGCCGGTGGAGGTGGAGATCGCCTCCGAGTAC
Source organism: Geobacter grbiciae (assembly GCF_018531165.1). Classification (NCBI taxonomy): domain Bacteria; kingdom Pseudomonadati; phylum Thermodesulfobacteriota; class Desulfuromonadia; order Geobacterales; family Geobacteraceae; genus Geobacter; species Geobacter grbiciae. The sequence continues at coordinate 17,442 of NZ_JAHDIW010000008.1, forward strand.
CGCTACCGCAATCCGGTGGTGGGGGAGGAGAGTCTGGTGCTGGCCATCTCCCAGTCGGGAGAAACCGCCGACACCCTGGCGGCCCTCAGGGAAGCGAAGCAGCGCGGCGCCCGCACCGCCACCATCTGCAACGTGGTCGGCTCATCCATCGCCCGGGAGGCCCAGGGCGTCATATACACCCACGCCGGCCCCGAGATCGGCGTCGCCTCCACCAAGGCTTTCGTCACCCAGCTGGCTGCGCTCCATCTCCTGGCCATCCGGCTTGGCAGGGCCGTTGGGGCCATCTCCCGGGAGAAGGGGAGGGAGCTGATCGGTTCTCTGGTGAAGCTTCCCGGTCTCGTGGAAGAAACCCTCCGGATATCGCCCGTTGTGGAGGCGGTCGCCCGCGGATGCCATCATGCCCGCGATTTCCTCTACCTGGGGCGTGGCTCCTGCTACCCCGTGGCCCTGGAAGGTGCCCTCAAGCTCAAGGAGATCTCCTACATCCACGCCGAGGGGTACCCGGCGGGCGAGATGAAGCACGGCCCCATCGCCCTCATCGACGAGCAGATGCCGGTAGTGGTCCTGGCGCCGAGAAACGCCCACTACGAGAAGACCATCTCCAACATGGAGGAAGTCATCGCCCGGGGGGGCCGGGTCATCGCCGTCGCCACCGAGGGGGACGACACCCTGGTCGGCAAGGCGGAAATCATGCTGGAGATTCCCGAGGCACCTCCGGAACTTCTTCCCATCCTCGCCACAGTGCCGCTGCAGCTATTGGCCTACCACGTGGCGGTGCTCCGGGGGAATGATGTGGATCAGCCGCGGAACCTGGCCAAGAGCGTGACGGTGGAGTGAGGGGCATGAATTTGTCAGGTGGCTCTGCTTCAGAACCAGCAATGTATTGAATAGAGGTAGGAACGTGAAAAAAGCACTGATTACCGGCATCACCGGTCAGGATGGCTCCTACCTGGCGGAGTTGCTGCTGCAAAAGGGTTACGAAGTCCACGGCATGATCCGCCGTTCGTCATCCTTTAACACAGGTCGGATTAACCACATCTACCGCGATCCCCACGAAAAGGACGTACGGTTGTTTCTGCACTATGGCGATCTCAACGACGCCAGTTCCATCAACACTCTGCTGCGCAATATCCAGCCGGAAGAGATCTACAATCTTGGTGCCCAGAGCCATGTCCGGGTCTCATTCGATGTGCCGGAATACACCGGGGAAGTAGATGCTCTGGGATCGGTCAGGATACTTGAGGGAATCCGGGAAACCGGACTTAATACCAGATTTTATCAGGCGTCATCTTCTGAACTCTATGGAAAGGTCGTTGAGACACCACAGCGTGAATCGACTCCATTTTACCCCCGGTCCCCCTACGGCTGTGCCAAGGCTTATGCCTACTACATCACCCAGAACTATCGCGAAAGCTACGGCATGTACGCCTGCAACGGCATTCTCTTCAATCATGAATCACCTCGGCGTGGCGAAACCTTTGTTACCCGAAAGATCACCCGGGCGGCGGCCCGGATCAAGTTGGGGCTCCAGAACTGTCTCTATCTGGGGAACCTGGATGCAAAACGGGACTGGGGATTTGCCGGAGATTACGTTGAAGCGATGTGGCTGATGCTGCAACAGGAGCAGGCGGACGACTATGTTATCGCCACCGGCGAGACCTATATGGTCCGAACCTTCGCCGAAAAGGTTTTCGCCCGCCTTGGGATGCCGCTTGAATGGGGGGGGAGCGGCGATCGGGAAGAAGGGGTTGACACCGCTACCGGCAAGCCTCTGATTCGCGTTGACCCCAAATATTTCCGTCCCGCAGAGGTTGACTTGCTACTGGGAGACCCATCAAAGGCAAAGCGGGTACTCGGCTGGCAACAGCAGACCAGCTTTGACCAGTTGGTCGCCATGATGACCGATGCCGATCTGGCGCTGGCAGAGCGGGAAATGCGCGCCAATGGATAAATTGAAAGTAATGTTTGTGTTCGGTACTCGTCCCGAGGCCATAAAAATGGCGCCGTTGGTGAAGGAACTGCAGAAGCAAGCCGGACAGTTCAAGACCATAGTCTGTGTATCCGCGCAGCATCGGCAGATGCTCGATCAGGTGCTCCAACTCTTTGACATCAGGCCCGACTATGATCTCGACATCATGAAGCCGGGGCAGGACCTCTTCGATATCACCAGCAACGTGCTCCTGGGACTGAAGCCTGTCTTGACGAAAGAACAGCCCGATATCCTGCTTGTCCACGGTGACACCACTACGACAATGTCGGCGGCCCTTGCCGCCTACTATTGCCGGATTCCTGTCGGTCATGTTGAAGCAGGGCTGCGAACCTATAATAAATTTTCGCCTTTTCCCGAGGAAATGAATCGCAGAACGGCCGGAGCATTGACGGATCTGCATTTCGCACCCACCGAAACTGCCCGTCGAAACCTTCTGAACGAAGGGGTGGCGGACACTTCTATCTTCGTGACGGGCAATACCGTAATTGATGCGCTTTTTTCGGTCATTGGCGAAATCAACGCCAATAGGGAGCTTAAAGAAAGCCTGTCCACCCAATTCCAGTTTCTCGATCCCCATAAGAGGCTGATCCTGGTAACCGGCCATAGAAGAGAAAATTTCGGTGCTGGTTTTGAAAGTATATGCAGGGCTATTGCGCGAATAGCCGAGAGATATCCGGACGTGGAGATTCTCTATCCAGTGCACCTGAATCCGAATGTACGTGAACCGGTCAGACGTCTCCTGGGTAATGGAAAGCTATCCAATGTCCATCTTATCGAACCTGTTGATTATCTGCCCTTTGTTTACCTGATGGCTCAATCGTATCTCATCATTACCGATTCCGGTGGCGTGCAGGAAGAGGCCCCATCCCTGGGAAAGCCGGTGCTCGTGATGCGCGATACCACCGAACGCCCGGAGGCAATTGGTGCCGGAACGGTCAAGCTGGTTGGAACCCGTGAGGAGTCCATTTACCGCGAGGCAGCCCGCCTACTTGATGCCGCGGACGCGTATCAAGTCATGTCGCAGGCTCTCAATCCGTATGGTGACGGCCGGGCGGCAGAACGAATCGCGAAATGTCTTGCTGATTTCCCCAACACCTGCATGGGCGGACAGCTGGCATGAACATGAATGCGATTATCCTCTCCTGGTGCCCGAATATACTTTCGTCAACCCTGGAGCGTATCAGAAGCTCCAAGGTTGGCTACCGATTTGCGAAGGGAATGTTCTGGTCTTTGACCGGGTCCTTGATTTCAAAGGGAATGGGGCTTTTATCCTCCATTCTGGTCGCCAGAATGATAGGAAAATCAGTTTTTGGTGAATTGGGTGTCATTCAGAATACCATCGGGATGCTTGGGACATTTGCGGGGTTTGGTCTGGGATTGACCGCCACAAAATTTATCGCCGAATATCGGTCTGCGGATCCGGAGAGAGCCGGACGAATCAGGGGGCTTTCAAGCGCATTTGCCTGGGTCACCGGCACACTTGCCTCATCGGTGTTGTTTATGTTCGCTCCCTGGCTTGCGAAGCATACCCTTGCCGCGCCCCACCTTGCAGACCTCCTGCGGATTTGCTCATTGCTTCTGTTTCTTACTTCGATCAATGGCGCTCAGACCGGCGCGCTTTCCGGTTTCGAGGCATTCAAGACGGTAGCAAGAATCAACCTTTGGTCCGGGTTCGCCAACTTTCCCTTGATGGTTGGTGGTGTTTATGTCGCAGGGCTCAGGGGCGCGGTGTGGGGGATGATTGCCGCGGCTGGAGTGAACTGGCTGCTCAATCATCTTGCCATCCGGCGGGAATGCAGAATTGCAGGAGTACCATACACATACAAATCCTGCTGGGAAGAACGGGGAGTACTCTGGCGGTTCAGCCTGCCTTCGGTTATGGGTGGGGTGCTTATCGGTCCGGTGATGTGGGGTGCAAGCGCATTGCTGGTCAACCAGCCTAACGGCTATGCGGAGATGGGAGTCTACAATGCAGTCATGCGCATCAAGCAGGTGCCCGAACTGGTTCTCGGTATGGTCATGGCCCCACTTCTTCCGATTCTGAGCGAACAGTTCGGCAACCGGTCTTTCGGGCAGTACAACAAAACCCTGAGATATGCATTCACGTTGTCTCTTCTGGTGCTCGTTCCGGTCTCTCTCGTTCAGATAGCGGTACCTGACGTAACCCTTATGCCCTATGGGAAGGAATTCAATGGAAACCGTCAGGTAGTGCAGTGGCTGATGATTCATTCCATACTCGTCGGATTGTTCTATCCTTTTGGGACTATTGTGGCGAGTATGAACAGGATGTGGTTCGGATGGGCTTACAACATGATGTGGAGCGTCTTGTATTTCAGCTGCTCCTATCTGCTGATTCCTGAAAGCGGCGCCAAAGGGCTTTGTATTGCGTTCTCAATTGCACACCTTGTGTCCTGCACATTCATGACTGTCTATGTCTACTGCAAGGAGCCAGACTATTTTCAGGAATTACCATTCCTTCGATTCGTATTCATTACTGTTCTGGCAGTAGGTATCTGCTTCATAGCTGAAAAAACCATGACTCCCATTCTGTCAGGTTCGATAAGTGCCATTATAATTGTTATATATATAATGTTATTGAAAAATAGTTTAACAAATCCAAGTACAATAAGGACTACCGTCGATGCTGAGACTACCGTTTCCAGTTCGTAATCCAGTTAAATACATACATTGGTCACTTCATTATGATTATTCCCCGACGGGATGTGAGGTGTTGCCGCGTGAAATAGAGCAGTATTTCCCGCTCATGAGAAAGCTGAGGTCGTTCAACAGGAATGTGCCGCACTCGGCAAGAATCGATGAGCGTTTCCCCACGGTAGGGTGGGTTAGTTGGGATGAGGCGACCCTTCTCTACAACTACGGAAAAATGTTTAGCGGCAAGAAGATGCTCGAAATCGGCTGCTGGGTTGGGTGGTCAACCGTCGCTTTGGCGCTGTCCGGACTCAAGCTGACCGTTGTTGATCCTGTATTGGAAAACATGCCTCAAGGCGATGCCTGCCGGGATTCTCTTGCTCGCGCCAGGCTCATGAATTCGGTAGATCTGGTGCCCGGGTTTTCCCCTGCAAAGGTGGAGCAGCTTTCCCGGCAGGGAGAATCGTGGGATATCTTTTTTATTGACGGCAATCATGATGGCGATGCGCCGTTGCAGGACGCCAGGATGTGCGCGGAGTTAGCACCGGAAGACAGCATTATCCTTCTCCATGATCTGGTCCAGCCAAACATCGCCGAAGCTCTGCTCTGGCTCCAGAATAATGGCTGGCAATGCGGCGTTCATTACACATCGATGTTCATGGGGGTTGCCTGGCGCGGGAGTCGAAAGCCGATACATCATACTGCGGATCCCAGGATAAACTGGCAGAAATTAATCGATGGAGCATATCCCCATCTTCGCTCCTTTCAACGGATATAGCTGAGTCCCCAATGATAATTGCATACATAGTCACGGATCTCGGACGTGGAGGGACGCAAGGCTGGGTGGAGTATTCCGCATTGGAACTGGTGAAATATGGCCATTCCATTACCATAATAGCCGAAAACACGCCGCACGACAGGAAAGCAAAATTTGAAGAACATGGAATAGTAGTGCGCGCCTTTGAGAGACCTGCAAGCCGCTCAGATTATTGCCGGATAATTCAGGAAGCTCGCGCTGACGTAATCCATTTGCATGTTTGGGAACGGTTTTCCGAACTGATTCAGTTGCGCGAACTATGCAATGTCCCTGTTTTGCTCTCGTACCACAGTGTTCCTAAAATCGGTTGGAAACAGTGGGTTGCCAGGATAATCAAGCCATCTGTCAACCACTGGGATATGTACGACTGGTTCACTCTAAAACAGGCACGACAGTATATAGATGCTCATATTGGCTGCTGTAAAGCCTCTGCCAGAGGAATCCGCAATAAATACTGGCCGTTTATGGGGAAACGGGTTTTTCCCCTTCCCAATGCAATACCTTTTCCCGAAGCGAATATGGCGAGTGTCATCAGCGGTCCGCCCAAATTCCTGCAGGTCGGGGCACTGAATGAACGGAAAAATCCGTTTCTGACCTTGAAGGCCTTTCACAATATTCAACGTCGCATTCCGGATTCGACCCTTACCTTCGTGGGCGGCGGCCCCCTCTTTGAGGAATTGAAGGGTTATGTTCACCAGATGGGTGTCGAGAACGTGTTCCTTGTTGGAGAAGTGCAGGATCCGAGCCCCTATTACATGGCAAGCAACATCCTGGTCCAACCGAGCAGGTCTGAAGGGTTGCCGTATACGCTCATAGAAGGTGCCGGGCGCGGAATGGCACTTATCGCATCGAACGTGGATGGAAATCCGGAAATCTGCATTGCGAAACGGAATGGTCTTCTATTGCCGGATATAAGTGAAAATGCCTTGCAGGAGGCAATGCTCAATTTGGCACTGAATCATGAAGAAAGAAGTCGAATGGGTAGTTGTGGACGGAGACTCGTTGAAGAGAATTTCAGCATGAAGCTGTTCGTAAAAAGGCTTCTCAAAATTTACGAGACAGTAATAGAGCGTAAGCCATGTCCAGCCAGTTGAATCACGGCACGTTGCCGAAAATTTCGATTGTTACCCCCAGTTACAACCAGGCCCAGTATCTCGAAGCCACCATGAGATCCATCCTGGATCAGGGGTATCCTGATCTTGAATACATAGTCATGGACGGTGGAAGTACCGATGGTTCGGCCGAGATCATACAAAAATATTCAGATCGCCTGACCTATTGGGAAAGCGCTCCGGATAAGGGGCAAGCGGATGCCATATTCCGTGGATTCGAGCGGGCCACGGGTGAAATCTTCTGCTACGTCAATTCAGATGATCTACTTTTGCCGGGTTCCCTGGAAATGGTTGGCAGATGGTTCAGGGAGCATCCCGACGAAGAGTGGGTGGTCGGCGGAACGATACTGATCGATGGGTTGGGCAAACCGATCATCCGTTCGCGCAGGGGGCTTCCCGAGGCTGATCTCGGCGTCAAAGTAACCTTCAAACGCCTTTTGCTGCACAATTGCGGCGGATTTCATCAGCCGGCGAGCTTCTGGAGGCGCAGCGCATTCGAGCAAGCAGGGGGCTTCGACAGGACCCTGCGCTTCTGTTTTGATTACGACTTGTTCTTCCGCTTGGCCAAGCGCAGGCCGAGCGGCCGGATACGATCTTTTCTGGCTGCCTTCCGCTATCATCCGACGAGCAAGACCAGCACCCTGGAAAGCGTATTTCGTGAAGAGAATGAAACGCTTTGGAAGCGGTATGGAAGGTATTTGTATTCAGAAAATCAGATAAGGAATTTCGCCCATAAACAAACTACTCGCGATATGTGGAACAACAGGATCATAAAGTTAGGATTTTATTTAAAGGTTCTCAATGTATCAAATGCGATTAGATAGTAACTTACCTTTGAAGGGAATTAGATGTTAACGTTTTTTGTCATATTTATCGGCATAGTGACATTATTTAAACCTATTGTCGGAATTATATCTTTATTGTTATTGGAATGTTCATTTGTTCTGCCGTCTGTGTTTACAAATGTCAGCTTTATTATCACAGGCACTAGCTCTGCAACCATACTTATATTATGTTTGTTTGTTCGTGCAATTATTAGTTATAAATCTAAAACTGTAAATAAATTCGATGCACGATTGTTAATAATATTAATTGGTTGGCTGTTTGCATCAGCTAGTATTGCTTTTCTGACTAACCAATCAACCAAATGGGATCTGATTGCTGTCACTTTGCAAACTGCAATATTTTATATTTTGCCTTTAGCAGTCTCTACCCTTTCAGCTAAAGAGCGAAAATTGCTGGCAAACATTACTATTTTGTTAGCTGTGTTGTTTGCTCTAATCCACCTCGACATTTTATGGACAAAAAATGGAAAGCTGGTTGCAAAATACTATTTCCTGCCAAAGGGGATGAATGATGCTTACGGAGTATCTGAAAACATAGCCACCAGTTCTGGGATGTTCTATGTACCTAGGGCGTCAGCGTTGATAATGATAACAACTGCATTTCTGGCGGGCAGAATTTTGCTTAAATCATACAAAAATGTTTACGGATTATTCTTGCTGCTGTCATCTTTGGTTATTTGTCTCATATGTTCAATATCGTTTGCGCAACGGTCTTTCGTGTTGATATTGCCTTTAGTTATGCTGATCTATGCGGGACTTTCCTTTAAGAGAAGGGGGGGCATAGCCACTGTATTTGTCATGGTCATACTGGTTGGTGGTGGATATGCAGTTATCAGGAATGCGTCAGCAAAGTCGAATTTTACTGCAGTGATGGAAAAGCGGCTTGCAGAAGCTGCCAAAGTGGGAAGTCTGGACCCAAGGAATGCAAGGATTGCTGCAAACCGCGATGCTCTCGAATCTATTGTAGAATCACCCCTATGGGGGATCGGTTCAATCGTTTCGAGCACAAGAAGCCAGGATGCGCATAGTATCCTGCGGGTAGGCTTTATGGGGGGACTACCGGCAATTCTTATGGTTTTGGTTTGGATATCTACTCTATTCTTAAGGTTTGCCAAATTGTTGAAAAAGTGTGGTGAACCAAATCTGGGGCTTTGTCTGTCTGCATTCTGCGCAGTAATGTGCGCCTGCTTGATGATGCTGCTGAACACGGTTCCATACCTGTTTTATTCAATGAATCTGGTCCCGTTCGGCATTTTTGTCGGGCTGTTCATAAGTGAGTACACAGATATGGCAAACAGCAGAATGAGGAATGATAGTGTCAAAGAACCTTTTGATACATACGTTTCGCCGGCCTGATGACGGCGCCTTTATCAGGGTCAAAAACCTCAATTCGGCTATTGCTGAAATAACTGCTGGACATTGCCACGAGGTAGTCCTTGTCTCATTGCGTCACTTTCGCGAAATATTTAAGAACGATAGGAATACGCGAATTTTCGAACGGAGGCTGATTCTCCCTATCCTCTGGACAAACCGTCATCTTCTTGCACGCACATGGAATGGTTTCAGTTCATGTATTGCAGGCTTGATTCTTGCCACCTTCTTGCGGCCTGACATTGTTGTCGGGGAAACCAGCGCGTCGTGGAAACTGGCCAAGGCAACCAAGTTTTGGCGGCAGAGAGCCAAACTGATAATGGACCTCCACGGCGCAGGGCCTGAAGAGGTGTTATTCCATAATCCAACGTCAAAACTACATGAATCCGTTTACAGCTATGAGTCTAGGCTGGAGCAAGAAATAGCTCTTAATGCTGATTTTATCACTTGTCAGTCTGTCAACATGATTGAACATCTAATAATAAAGTATCCTGCGACACGTGCCCGGTTCCATCCGTTTCAATGCTCTGTGAGATCAGAGCTCTTCAGGATGGATCTTGATACGCGATCATATTACAGGCAAAAGCTTCAGTTGAATGACGGTGAAACCTTGTTCGTGTATTGTGGTTCCGTTCATAAGTGGCAGAACGTGCATTACTCAGTAAACGTTTTTGCCGAGTATCTCAAGTGCTCCGCAACTGCTGCCAAATTGTTGATCATGTGTCCGAATCCGGATGCTGAGCTTTGCAATCATGCCTATTCGCTTGGTTTGTCCGATGATGATTTCAGAATAATTGCAGTCCCCCATGAAGAAGTGCCTGCTTATCTTAACGCTGCAGACATCGGATTTTTGATCCGGGATGATGGCGTCGTAAATCGAGTCGCTTCGCCGACAAAACTCGGAGAATATCTTGCCTGTGGCCTTTCGGTTATTGTTGGCAATGTTGCAAATTCATGGTCGTCCGCCAGGCTTGATTCATCATGCTTCTGCTTTGTTGATCTTGACAATGCGGCTGGAGCAGCAAATACAATCCTTCGATTTGTGGATTCAAAAAGCGATGACCCTATGTCAGTCAAGCAAAGTGCCACCTCACTCGCCGGACTTTCATTGTCCACCACGACAGAGACTGAGCGGTTGAAAATGTTCATGAAGCACAGTGTTATGGAGCAGATTTCTTGAGAATAGCCCTTGTAACAAATACATTTCTACCTTTAACGGGTGGAGGAGAATTCGTTGTCCATCATCTTGGCAACCAATGGAGCATGCAGGGACATGATGTCTGCGTATTCAATTCATTGACGGCAGAGGTTGCTCACCCTGAGGCTCTTTATAAGGTAATGCGTTATAAGATCATGCGCGGCGCAACGCGATTCGGTTATCATAGATTCCCATGGGTAAATGTCAGCACAAGAAGTTTGAACAGACAGATAAACTACTTTAATCCTGATTTTGTATCAGGACATTTTTCTATTCCTGTAGCTTTGTATCTTGATAATTTGAAGCCAAAACGAATCTGGAGTATTACCAGCCACGGTTCCGATATTGTGCGTAATGACGTAAACTCACAACGCGACCAGTACGATATTGACAACAAACTGGCAAATTCCCTCAATAATGCAAGTTCAGTAATTGCCATCAGTAACAGTGCAAAAGCTAATTTGTTGGATATTGGAGTAAAACCTTCGCTCATACGAGTAATACCAAATGGCGTAGAGCTGAATAGATTTAAAACTAAGGCAAATACAAATATCAGGGAGATGTTCAATATCCCCGAACATAAAAAATTGGTATTAACCGTTGGCAGGAACTCTCTGGTTAAAAACCTTGGACTTGGGATAAATGCTGTCGCTGAAATTGCAAAATCAAGAAGCGACATACATTATCTGATAGTAGGCGGTGGTACATCACAATTGAACGAAACAATTATTAATAGAGGGTTACGCGACACCGTTACGACATGTGAAAACCTTGCTGGCGAAAGTCTAGTAGCGGCATATCAGCAGTCCGACATCTTTCTGTCAACCTCCAATTATGAATGCTGTCCGTTGGTCATACTTGAGGCCATGGCTTCAGGATTACCAATAGTCGCAACTCAAGTGGCCGGTAATGTCGATTTGATAGATAACGAGGTGAACGGCCTCTTGGTGGGACGCAATAATCATATGCACATAGTCAATGCTATTACAATGCTGATAGCAGATAAACGCCTCTGCCATAGTATATCGACCACAAACTATGATAAAGTCAGCGACTATAGCTGGGATACTGTCAGCCGGAGTTATCTGGAACTTCTTCAATAGAATCTTAACCCATGGAAATTATGGACACCGAGCCGAATAGAAAAGATATATTTCCTCAATATTCGATTTGCATCAGAACATTGGGCACCAGCGCTGACAGGTTTGAAGCGCTGTTGAAGAGTATAGATGGATTAACCATACCACCGAACGAAATCATAGTCGTCTTGCCCCATGGCTATCCTGCTCCTCCCGAACTCAGGGGTAATGAACTGGTTGTTTATTCGGGCAAGGGAATGCTTGCTCAACGGATCAAGGGGATCGAAAGCGCAGGAAACGATCATGTCCTGTTGTTGGACGATGATGTGGAGTTTGAACCTGAAACCATGAACAAGCTCATGCTTGCCATGGCAAAATATGGTGCCGATATTGTTTATCCTATTAACAGGACGCTTCTTCCAACGCCGGGCAAGGCATGGCTTCGCCTTATCACCATTCAAGCGATTGCGCGAAAAAATCAGGATGTATTTATTCGCATGCTCCCCACCGGTGGGTATTCGTACCTGAATAAGGATCCGTTAACTCCGCTCCCGAGTGAGAGCTGTCCTGGCATGCTGTTGCTTGCAAAACGATCAGCTCTGTTGGCAATAAATCTTGACGAGGACGTGTGGGTTGATTCCTCGCCCTATGGTTTCCGTGACGATGCGATACTTTCATACAAAGCTCACTTGGCTGGTTATCGGATATTTGCGGTGCCCGATGTGCTGACGCGTCACTTGTGCGGTTCCACGAGGCTTGATTCAATGAGAGCAGTATATTCAGCGTTTTCCGTTGGATGTAATAGTTTTGTCTTCTGGAAAAAATATATCTTTGTGAGAGGCAACACAGCATTCAAGAAGCTTCTGCTTGCTGCACTATTTGCTTGGTCGGTGATAAGTTTAGGTCTGCTTTACATGGTAAATTCTGTTCGTAATCGCAATTTGTCTATTGTTTTTGCTTATGTTAAAGGCAATCTCTGCGGTATGACAAAGAACTCTAAAAGTATAGCCATGAATGCGTGATTTGAGGAATGCCAATGAATATTGTTCAGGTTATACCAAGTTTCAATGTGGGTGGCGGTGAGTTGTTGGCGGTCAGACTTTGCGCTGAAATTAAAAATCAAAGACCTGATTATAAAGTGACACTGATCAGCTTGTACGACCCGATACCATCTATTGTATATGACGAAGCTCTTGCTTCTGACGCACAAATCGTAACATTGGGGAAGAAAAAAGGCTTTGATCCGTTTACGCCATTACGGATGCTTAAAACCCTCCGTGCCATCAAGCCGGATGTAATTCACACTCACTTGGCAGGGCTTCGCTATACACTTCTCGCAGGAGTGTTGGGTAATTATTCCCTGAAGGTTCATACAGTTCACAACTTAGCAACTCATGAGACATTCGGATTTTTGAAGAACGTACACAGAGTTGCTTTTAAATTCTTTTCTTGGATACCCGTATCTTTGTCCAAGGAAGTACAAGACAGCGTCAGGGATATGTATTGTTTAGAGTCAGTTATAGTAAATAACGGGATTAAAACAAATAGCGAAATTATCAATAAAAGCAAAGAAGATATCAGAAAGCATTATGGACTTCCGCTTAATAGTAAAATAATTATAACAATAGGCAGGCTTTGCACACAAAAGAACCAGTTACTGTTGATAGAATCTTTTAATAAAGTATGTAAAAATGCTGAAAATTATACTTTGTTGATAGTCGGAGAAGATAATTTGAACGGCAGTTATAAAAATAAGATTGATAAAATAATATCTGAATTGCCAGATATAACCAGAGAGAACCTACATCTCCTTGGTCCAAGGAAAGATATTCCAGAGTTGTTGATTGCTTCAGATGTTTTTGTTCTCTCATCAGATTGGGAGGGGGTGCCTTTAACGCTCCTTGAAGCCATGGGGTACGGTACTCCGGTCGTCTGCACATCTGTCGGTGGTATTCCGGACGTTATTGAGCACGGATTTGATGGTCTGCTCGTTTCGAAAGGTGACTCTAAAAGTCTTGGTAATGCGATTATCGAGGTTTTATCAAACAATTCTTTTGCTTCGAGTCTTGCCCATAATGCTCGAAAAAAGTTCTCACAATTATATTCTATTGAGATGACAGCTGAGAAGTACTTACAATTATATAATGCCTGATTTGATGACGCCAATATGGAATGGGAATGGAACCAGATAAGAAGGTATGCATAATCGGACCGTCTCCTGACAGCCCCTATCAAGGAGGGGTTGCCACTCATATCAGTACGTTGAAGACACTTGCCTGTTTCAAGGATGCTGAAGTCATCGATCCTGGTTCCATCCATTCCAACAATAAAACTGGCATTGTCTCAATATTCCGCTCACTGACAGGATTGAAGCAAAGAATATTGTTGGGGCGCTTCACTCATGTTTTCGTGAACACCTCCATCTATACCGGCTCTATCATCAAGTTGCTGCTGATTCTTGCGATTTTGCCGAATGCAGACAATACAAAAATACATGTATTTTATCATGGAGGCAGATTCCAGTCCTTACCCGCATGGCTGTCGGTACTTCTTTCAACTCTGTGTTTGCGACTGATGCACAAGGTACGAATGCATCACTTTTTAAGCAAAATTCAGCAGGAGGGTTTTGTACCTGTATGCAAAGGTTGTAGTGTCGGTCTGTTTGCCAATTATGCCCAGGGAGACGACATCTGGCTAAGACACTTGAAGTCCCAAAATGCTCCTCTTAAACTCCTGTTTGTGGGGCGGTTAGTGAAAGAAAAGGGAATATTCGAAGCGCTGGAGGCTTTCAACAGGCTGCATGGCGCCGACGGACAGGTTGAGTTGACGGTTGCGGGAGATGGCCCTGCTTATCCTGAACTTTCTACGATGTGCAAATATATTTCTGATGGTGCATTACGGTTTCTGGGGCATGTGTCGGGAGAGACTCTGGAACAGGCATATAGAGAAGCTGATTTGTTGGTCATTCCATCGTATCACGAAGCATTTCCCTATGCCGCAATCGAAGCCATGCGTGCCGGGTTGCCCATGATTTCTACGAGCTCGGGAGCACTGGAGATGTTGGTCGAGGACGGGGTTACCGGTTTTAAAATCCCGCCCCGCGATGTTTCCGCACTGGAGAAGGCAATCCGCACCATACTGGAAAATCGGGAGTTGCTCAAACCTATGTCTGATAACTGCTACGAGTATTTCAAGGCCCACTTAAGTAAATCGGCTGCAGAACAGTATTACTCCCGGCTACTTGGCACATGTACCGTTGCCTGACTTCATGACTGCCGCAATTGTCCACAAGCTGATCCTCCTTCTTTTGGTATTCGTATATTCGTTTACCGCCCTGGTTCCTTCCACGTACTCCGCTACAAACATGGCCATCGGCAAGGCATACACGGTCACTCCAATTCAAAACTACAAGCTGACAGCAGGGCCGGATGACAGGACCTCCCTTACGGACGGCAAATACAGCTCAGGCTATTTCTGGACCCGGAAATCGACAGTGGGGTGGCAGGGTGCAAAAAGAATTGAAATACTGATTGATCTCGGAAAAGTAGCGGATATCGGCGGATTGTCGTTCAATACCGCACGCGGACAGGGAGCGGGCGTGTACTTCCCCGCCCATGTGTATGCATTCGTCGGAACTGACAAGGATCATTTTTCCTATGTGGGGGATATTGTCAAAAGCCCGGACAATACGCCAGGCCATTACAAGATCAAGAAGTTCGAGCTGTCAGGCATCAATACAAAGGGAAGGTATCTGCTGCTGGAGGTTATCCCGAGAGGGAATTTCGCCTTCTGCGATGAGATCGAGGTTTTTGCCGGTAACAGACCAACTAATATCGTCGGCTCTATGGATATGGAGGCGGTACGGAGCTTTGGCAGCCAGCTGGAACGGCTCGATATAGAAAAGGAATTTATGATCGGGCTCCTGGACGCGGCAATCAGGGAGCCTGGCAACTCCATTAGGTCCGATATGCAATTATCCGCAATCAGGCAGAGCATAAACGCCCTCTCCGGTATCGACGAAACCGGGTCAATCGAGACTGCGATTTTTGCTCAGCGTGGCGACGCGCTCCGTTCGCGATTTTCGGGAAGGCGATTCCTTTTGGAATCAGTCAACCCTTGGGCACCGATGTCACCGATTTCCGCGCCCCTTGACAACCCTCCGAACGGCATAGCTTTAACGATGCCGCAGGGCGGCTATGATTATGCATCCTTTGTGCTTACGAACCTGGCGGCAACCCCTCAGAAGATAATCATTCGACCGGAGAGTATGGCGAAGGAGGCTCCCAGCCTGGCTGTATATTATGTGCCGTTTGTGAAAAGCGCTGCGATGGAATTTGTTGCCGATCCGCTTGTACCAGTGAACTCCGGTTTTACACTGCGTCCCGGCGAATCACGGATGATATTTCTGGCAGCACATGGGGCATATCCCGGCAAATGGCAGAGCACTCTGAAAGTCGCTATAGGCGCAGATGTCAGTTCGGTCCCCCTGAATCTTTATGTAGCAACCACTGCTCTCCCCGCTAGATTCTCCTGCAATGCGATTAACTGGGGTTATCTCGATTTCAAGCCCATCAGAGAGCATAAGGCTGATGCGGTGAAAGACCTGTTTGCACATCATGTCAATATCGCGGTTATTCCCCCGTGGTATATTCCCTTTAATTCCCCGGCTAAAATTCGTGATCTGCTCAGGATTGAAAATTACCTCCGTTTGAGTAGCGGGGCTTCCAAGGTTTTATTTTTTTTGAATTTCAATGAAAACAAAAAGCTGACTGCCAACAATAACTATGCGTACCTGAGTTCCGAGTGGAAGGATTGGTTCAAAGAGCTCTATCGTACGCTGGTCAAGAGTGCCGCACGAGCCGGATTCTCCGAGGAGCAACTGTATCTTTATCCTTTCGACGAGGTGCACGGAAAGGATATCGATCGGTTTGTGGCATTCGCTTCCTGGGCCAGAAAGGAAATCCCGTCGATAAAGTTTTACGGGACTCTGGAGAGGAAGGAAGCCCTGAGGGTCTTGCCTTACCTGGATATAGCCCAGGTAATCGACCGTGATGATCTGTTGGAGGGTGCAAGGCGTTCAAAGAAAGAGATATGGATATACGGCGCGGCCGACAATACGAAATCGCTTTCTCCCTATTCCTACTATCGACTCATGGCATGGAAAGCGTTTTATCTGGGATTCAAAGGGGCCGGTTTCTGGAATTATGCCGATATCGGTTCAGGCGATAACCCTGGGAGTGCCTGGGATGATTTTGATGGTGACCGTCCGGACTTTGCAGTGATCTATGAAGGGGCCAACGGCGGTATTGTTTCGAGTCGCCGCTGGGAGGCCTGGCGTATGGGCGTTGAGGATTACGAACTGCTCTCCATGTATGCAAAGTCCAAGGGGGAAGATGCGGCAAGGGCGCTGGCGAAAGGAGTTCTTTCAAATCCTGTTGACACCGGCAAGGCGGATGAGGCACGCCGCATCATTTTGCACGAACTGTCTCAATAAAGGATACGGTAGTGAAAGCAGAATCAGTGTCCCGCTATTTTCATACCCTTCGCCACCTGAAGCTTCGTCAGATGGCTTTTCGAGTTGTTCGCCGCCTCAGGCAGCCCTCGCTGCCTGGTCGCCGTGGCCCGGTGAACCGACGGTCCGGTGTTTTCATGAGTCCGGTAATTGTTCGAAAAATGAACTGCGGCAGTGAATTTGCGTTTCGCTTCCTGAACGAGGAGTTGAGTTTTTCCCCCGAAGCCATCGACTGGCACCCTGTCGCCGTCGGCAAGCTCTGGCGCTATAATCTTCATTATTTTGATTGCCTTATGGAAGAGGGGCGGTCTCGGGAAAGCATGCGGACACTGCTCGATTCATGGATCGCCTCCAATGCACCCGGAACGGCCGATGCGTGGGAGCCTTTCCCGTTGTCGCTGCGCATTGTGAACTGGATCAAGTTATTCCTCACTTCCGATATGCGGACTACAATTGCTGATAAATGGCTGGACAGCCTCTACGATCAAACCCTCTGGCTGGAACAATCCGTCGAATATCATCTGATGGGCAATCACTATTTCAAGAATGGCAAAGCGCTCCTTTTTGCCGGACTCTTCTTCGTGGGGCCTGTGGCCGAAAGGTGGCTGGGAAAGGGTCTGCAAATCCTTTCTTCAGAGATTGAAGAGCAAATTCTTGCCGACGGCGGCCATTTTGAACGCAGCCCCATGTATCACGCCATGATTCTTGAGGATTGTCTCGATCTGTTGAACCTCTGTCTGGATCACTCCCGACGCGACCTGGGGATCTTTTCCGAACGATTGAGACTTGTGACTCGTGCCATGGTCAGATTTTTGCTCGGTATGAGTCACCCCGACGGGGAGATTGCCCTCTTCAATGATGCAGCCTTCGGCATCGAGACCCGGCCGGCAGAGCTTGCAGCCTACTACGAACGTCTTACCGGTGAGCGGATTGCGGCGCAGACTGGCGCTTATTGGGCTTTTCCTGAATCCGGCTATTTTGTCATGGCCCCTGCGCAGGGGAATCGTCTCATTATCGACTGCGGGCCCGTGGGGCCCGACTACCAGCCGGGGCACGCCCACTGTGACACTCTGAGCTTCGAACTGTCGCTAAGGGGGAGACGGGTAATAGTCGATTCGGGCTGCTGTCAGTACCTCGATGGTGACATTCGCCGGTATAACCGGGGCAACGTCGGACACAACACCGTCACCCTGGACGGGGTGAACCAGTCGGATGTCTGGAGCGCCCATCGGTGCGCCCGGCGGGCCCGCCCCATGGGCCCAGGCATTACGCTCCGCGATGATGGCGCCCTCCACTTTACCGGCGCCCACGATGGTTACCACCGACTTTCCGGCAGGCCGGTCCACCATCGAAATGTTGTCTGGCAGGGGAAGAGACTGGTCGTGGAGGATCTGCTCGATGGGGAAGGGGAGCATGAAGTTGAATCGAGGCTTCATATTCATCCGGATCTCACGGTCGGGTTTCATGAAAATCGAGCTTTTATCCGGAACGGTTCTGAGCTGCTCCTGACAGTGGCGTCTCTGGGGGGGGAAGAGATCGGGTGTGACGAGGGGTGGTACTGCCCCGAGTTTGGACTCAGCCTCCCCTGTTCAGTCCTTTCGGTCCGTCTGCGTAACGTGAGATTCCCCTCCCGTTGCGGATGGGTCATGACTATCGGCTCAGCTGATGAGCTGCGGTAAGTCCCGCAGTAACCTGAACCGGCAGTTGTCGGTCGAGCTATCGTAGTAAGTTTCCCACCCATACTCTTTTTACTTCCGTGTAACACAGTCTACAAAGAGCGGTGCTAGCATGCGCCCTGTAAGCTCCTTCATGAAAATGAGGTTAGCGAGGCCATGCACATACTCTTTCTTACCCACTATTTTCCCCCCGAGGTGAACGCTCCTGCCTCGCGCACCTACGAGAACGCGCGGCGATGGGTTCGGGACGGTCATCATGTCACCGTCATTACCTGCGCTCCGAACCATCCGAAGGGCGTAATCTACCCGGGATACCGGAACCGCTGGTGTCAACAGGAAGATCTTGACGGGATCAGGGTGCTGCGGGTGAAGACCTACCTGAGCGCCAACAAGGGTTTTGCCAAGCGGATCGCCAATTATCTCTCGTATATGCTTTCAAGTACCGTCTTCTCCTGTCTGGTGCGGGACATCGACGTGGTGGTCTCCACTTCCCCCCAGTTTTTCTGTGGTTTGGCCGGTTATTTCGTGTCGCGGGCGAGGAGTGCCCCGTGGGTTGTGGAGATACGGGACCTCTGGCCCGAGTCGATCATTGCCGTCGGTGCCATCCGCAATAGAACTGTGATCGACCTGCTGGAAGGGTTGGAAACATTTATGTACCGTCGTGCCGACCATGTGGTGGCCGTGACCGACGCTTTCAAGCGGCATATTGCCGGCCGCGGTGTGGGGAGAGACCGGATCTCCGTCATCAAGAACGGCGCGGACCTTGAACGTTTCACATCTGGTCCGAGGGAGAATTCTTTCCGGAGAGAGCATGGACTGGAAGGAAAGTTTGTTGTCTCCTATGTTGGCACCCATGGCATGGCCCATGGTCTCAATACCATCTTCGAGACTGCCGAGGCGATGCGGAGCTGTGAGGATATTGTTTTCCTGCTCGTCGGAGATGGGGCAGAGAGGGAGCCGCTTCTTGCCCGTAAGGCGGAATTAGGGCTTACGAACGTGCTTATGCTCCCCCAACAGCCAAAGGAGCGGATGCCGGAAATCATTAACGCTTCGGATGCCTGCATGGTGCTTCTGAAAAAAACGGATCTCTTCAAGACAGTGATACCTTCAAAAATATTCGAGGCGATGGCCATGGAGCGTCCCATTATCCTCGGGGTTGAAGGCGAAAGCCGTGAAATTGTCGAAGAGGGATGCTGTGGCCTTTGCATTGAGCCCGAAAACGCGGCGGAACTGGCGGATGCGATTCGGCGTCTGAGAGACGACGGGAAGCTTGCCGACGAACTGGGGCAAAACGGACGGCGCTTCGTTTCGGCAGTCTTCAATCGTGAGGTACTCGCCCGCCGCTACCTTGAAACTCTCTCGAGTATGGTGCCTTTACCGGCGTCAACCATTGGCGTGATTGGAAAAGAGTTGCCGTGAATGTGGTGCCTGTGGCAGAGAAGACCCGGATTCAGGAAGGTTGATCATCTTTTGCAACTCTGTCGATCTTGAAGTGACGGCAGGCATCGATCGAATTCAGAACCTCATCGAAAGGAAATCATGCGTACGCGCGCAGTTAATCCAATTTTCCCCACACCGGCCTCATTGGTTGCGGTGTTCCTTTACGGCACGCTCCTGACGATAATCTTTTCACCTGCATACCGTGTCATGTTCAGATGGTGGGAGCGGGATGACTTCAATCACTGTTATTTTGTTCCTTTTATAGTCCTGTACCTGGTATGGGAGAAGCGGCAAGAACTCGCAGCGCTACCATCACGCGTTTCGTGGTGGGGGGCACTTCCTCTTGTGCTCGGTCTGGCGCTGTTCTGGCTTGGCGAATTGGGAGGTGAATATTTCACACTCTATATATCGTCATGGTTCATCGTGGTGGGGGTTCTTTGGGCGCACCTCGGCTGGCAAAAGCTGAGAATTATCGGTTTTCCGGTTTTATTCCTTCTTACGATGTTTCCACCGCCGAATTTCATCTATAACAACCTTTCCATGAACCTCAAGCTGATTTCTTCCCGGATGGGGGTGACTGCGCTGCAATTGGCGGGGATGTCGGCCTTCCGGGAAGGGAATGTGATTGACGTCGGCTTTACTCAACTCCAGGTAGTTGATGCCTGCAGCGGTCTGCGCTACCTCCTTCCCCTCGTGGTTCTCGGTTGCCTAGTGGCCCATTTTCACCGGGGGGCTCTCTGGCAGAAGATTCTGCTGGTCGTCTCCACTATTCCTCTTTCCATTGTGACCAACGGACTTCGGATCGCCTCTGTCGGCATCCTTTACCCCATATGGGGGGCGCAGGTGGCGGAAGGGTTCTTCCACGACTTTTCAGGGTGGTTTATCTTCATGTGCACCCTGGGGATGCTCTTGGCCGAACTGTGGCTTCTGAGAAAGATAACCGGCAGACCGGCAGGCGAAGGGGAGAGCGCTGCCGGTTCGGCATCACACCGTTCGACGGGGATTGCCGCGACAAGCGTCTCAGAGAGTAGTGTAAGGCACCTCCCTCTTCAACCGGTGCTTGCCTTGGTACTCCTTTTCGCCACGGCTGCTCTTTCCCATGGTGTTGAGTTCCGGGAAAAAATGCCAATCAAGCACCCTTTCACCAGCTTTCCCCAAGAGGTGGGCGAGTGGCGGGGAGCACGACAGACCATGGAGCAGAAGTTCCTTGATGAACTTACGTTATCCGATTATGTGATTGTCAATTATCACAACCCCACCGACAGGGAAATCAATTTCTATACCGCCTACTATGAGAGTCAGCGCAAAGGTGAATCGATCCATTCGCCCGCTACTTGCCTCCCGGGTAGCGGCTGGGTTTTCGAGGAGTCGGGCAACACGCAGATTTCTCTTTCTGGCAGCCGGAGTATGACAGTCAACCGCGCCTTCATGCAGAAAGGAGAGGTCAGGCAGTTGACCTATTACTGGTTTCCCCAGCGGGGACGGATTCTAACCTCTCCTTGGCAGCTGAAGATCTATGCCTTCTGGGACGCCTTGACCCGCCATCGGACCGATGGGGCGCTAGTGAGGATCATTACTCCGGTTTATCCCAACGAGCGGGTAGATGTAGCCGAAGAGCGCCTCCAGGCATTCACCCGTCAGATTGTGCCGGTACTCGATGGATTTCTTCCTGGGGCCTAGCAGTCCATTGTCCCTGACCATTGCCGGACTCCTCACGGATAAACCGGCCTACACCAACTGATTTCGAGGAGTACCCCCATGAACGTCTTTCTCGTGGCCGGAGCCCGGCCAAATTTCATGAAGATTGCACCGCTGTATCGTGAATCCCTCACCCGCGAGGGGGTGACCTGCCGCATCGTCCACACGGGGCAGCACTATGACTACGAGATGTCCCAGACGTTCTTCGACGACCTGCAACTCCCCCAGCCCGACTACTTCCTCAATGCCGGTTCCGGCTCCCACGCCGAGCAGACAGCCCGGGTCATGGTGGCTTTCGAGGAGTTGTGTGCAAAGGAACGCCCCGATCTGGTGATTGTGGTGGGGGATGTGAATTCGACCCTCGCCTGCAGCATTGTGGCGAAGAAGGCTGGTATCCGGGTTGCCCACGTGGAGGCAGGGCTTCGCAGCTTCGACCTCTCCATGCCCGAGGAGATCAACCGGATGGTGACCGACTCCATCGTCGATCTCTTCTTCGTCACCGAAACGAGCGCTGTGCGCAATCTTTTTGACGAAGGAAAGCCGCCGGAGCAGATCTTTCTGGTGGGACACGTCATGGTCGACAATCTCCTTCACCAGATGGTTCAGGTTCACCTGAACGGGGCTGTGGCGCCCGAACTGCGGGAACTGAAGCAGAAGGCGGGAGAGTACGTGTTTATGACCCTTCATCGCCCCTCTAATGTTGATGACGAGGAGACCTTCCGCGGCATCGCCTTTGCCGTGAACGAGATCGCTTCCAGGATGCCGATTATCTTCCCGGTTCACCCGCGGACCCGCAAGATGATGGAGAGCTTTGGCATCCAACTCCACAAGGGTGTCACCTGTCTTCCTCCCCTGAGTTTCAGTGAGTCCCTCTATTTCTGGAAGGATGCCAGGGTGGTCATGACCGACAGCGGCGGCCTCCAGGAGGAAACCACAGCCCTGGGGGTCCCCTGCGTCACTATCAGGGAGAACACCGAGCGTCCCATTACCGTGGAAATGGGGACCAACGTCCTGGCCGGGACCGACCCGGATCGGATTCTTACCCGCGTTTTCGATGCGGCGGAGGGAAGGGGCAAGCGGGGGAAGGTTCCCCCCTTCTGGGACGGCAAGGCTGCGGAGCGGATCTGGGATGTCATTGGCCGTAAATACGGCAAGGTGCCTGACTTGTCTGAGGCCTGCCATGAGCTTATGGAGTGCGTGGGAAGCTGATTGATGCTCCCCCTTGCGACCCTGATACTAGCGATGCTGCTGACGGTAATGCTCATCCCCGTGGTGAGCGCCCTGGCGGTGCGCTTTCACGCCGTCGACATGCCCAATGAGCGCAAGGTGCACCTGCGGCCCATTCCACGGATCGGCGGTGTGGCCATGGCCCTGGGCGCCTTTGTCCCGATTATGGTCTGGAACTTTGCCGACGGCTTCGTACGGGCCTATCTCATCGGCGCTTCGATCCTTGTTGCCACCGGGCTCGTCGACGACCTGTATGAGCTATCACCCCGCGTGAAATTCGGCGGTCAGTTCGCCGCGGCAGCGGTGGCCCTCTTCATGGGTGGGGTAAAGATCGACAGCCTCGGGACACTCCTCCCCGAGAGCGCAGTGCTTCCCGAACTTATCGCCATCCCCCTCACCATTCTCGCCATCGTTGGCGTCACCAATGCGGTAAATATGGCCGACGGGCTCGACGGGCTCGCCGGCGGCATCTGCCTCCTTATTTTTTGCGCAATCGGTTACCTGGCTTTTCTGGACGGCAATGTCTCCATCGGGCTTGTGGCCCTGGCCATGGCCGGGGTCATCTTCGGGTTTCTCCGCTTCAACACCCACCCCGCCTCCATTTTCATGGGAGACGCGGGGAGCCAGTTTCTCGGTTTTTCAGCGGTGACTCTGGCGCTGGGGCTCACCCAGAAGAGTGATTCCCTGAGTCCGCTCCTGCCGCTCCTGCTTCTGGGGCTGCCGGTCCTCGACACGCTGACGGTCATGGCCATCAGGGCCTCCCAGGGGCGATCGATCTTCTCTGCCGACAAGAACCATATCCATCACAGCCTCATGCAGATGGGGCTGCGGCATCCCGAGTCGGTGCTGGTCATTTATGTGGTCCAGGCCCTGCTCGTGTTGACGGCGGTGATGCTGCGCTTTCAGTCGGATGTAATCATTCTTGTCGGGTATCTGGGTTTCTCGGCGGTTGTCGCGGGTTTTTTCGCCTATGCCCGCCGGACGGGCTTCACAATACGACGGTTTGACATCCTTGATGTGGTGATTGTGGGGGGGCTCAGGCGGGTCAGGAGGGAAGGTGGCGTAATCCGCCTGGCCTTCAGGTGCTTCGAGTTGGGTGTGCCGGCACTGCTCCTTGTCTCCTGCCTGCGTCCAGTGCGCGTTACAGAATATGTATCCGTTGCGGCGCCCGCTTTTCTCCTTCTGCTGGCCCTTGTCCGCATTTTCCGGCCGGCGTGGAGCGGCGGAGCCATCAGGGTAATCATCTATCTCCTTGTTCCCTTTGTGGTTTATCACGGCGACACCGGCGCCGGTTCACGGTTCGGGAGCATGGGAGAGCGGCTCTACGGAGTGATGTTCGGCATTCTGGCACTTCTTATCCCAGTCATCTCAAAGTTTTCGCGTCGCAGCGAGGGGTTTCGGAGCACTCCCCTCGATCTGCTTGTCATTATGCTCGCGGTGGCGGTTACGGGCCTTCCGGTCCAGTCTCTGCAACCCTACCGGCTCGGACTCATGGCGGCAAAAATCATCATTCTCTATTTCGGTTTCGAAGTACTTATGGCCGAGTTGCGGGGCAAGTACGGCCGGCTCTCCGGATGGACAGCCGCAGCCCTCGTCGCTCTGGTAACGATCAACTGGAGGTAATACAAAGATGAACCATCGTTCGGTACGTGGAATCTGCGCCACCCTCGGCGTCCTGCTTGTTATCGGCTGTAGCGGCCCCGACGCCAAGAAAGCCAAGTTCTACGCCAAGGGGAAGGAGCTCTACGACAAGGGAGACTATGCCAAGGCGGCGCTCGAGTTCAAGAATGCCATCCAGATTGATCCCAAATACGCCGAGGCCTACCACATGCTCGGCCTGGTGGAGATGAAGAAGGGGAACATCAAGGGGGCCTTCGGCAACTTCACCAAAGCAGTGGAGCTGAATCCGCAGCACCAGGAGGCACGACTCCAGCTGGGCCGCATCTACCTTGGGGCCGGAGCTCCCGATGAGGCCATGAAGGAGGCCGAGGAGGTTCTGAAAATCAACCCCGCCAGCGAAGACGCCCAGCTCCTGAAAGGGGCGGTCCTCATCGCCAAAAAGGAGAAGGGTAAGGCCCGCGAATTACTGGAAGGCCTTGTGGCAAAGGGAGTGAAGAAGCCTGATGCCTACTCGCTCCTGGCTTCGATACACGCATTGGACGGGAACGCAAAGGACGCCGAGGCGATTCTCCGCAAGGGGCTCGCGATAAATCCTTCGTCTTCCGATCTCCACCTGACCCTTGCGGGTCTCTGCGTCGGGACTGGACGGACCGACGAGGCGATCTCGCTGCTCCAGCGGGTTGTCGCGCTGGAACCCGGTAGGACAGACCACCGTTTGAAGCTCGCGGCACTCTGCTGGGACACGGGGAAGGTTGCCGAAGCGCGTAAGGCCCTGACCGATCTGGTTGCGATTGCTCCTGAAAATGAGGAAAACCGGCTTCAGGCCGCGGGATTCTTCGCCGGCAAGGGGAAGGCCGATGAGGCGGAAAAGCTTCTGAAAGAGGGGATTGCCGGAAAAGGGAAGAACTACAAGCTCCGCTTTGCCCTGGCGGACCTTTACCTCAATACCGGCAAGGGCGACCAGGCCGTTACGCTCCTCACCGAAACGGCAGGCCTCGACAAAGCCTCCCGGCAGGAATCGCTCCAGGCGAAAAATGCCTTGGCCCAAATCGCCCTTGGTCGTAACCGGGTTGACGAAGCCGTAAAACTGGTAACTGAAGTGCTGAAAGAAAGTCCGAAAAATACGGACGCACGGTTTCTCAAGGGAAACATTCACATGATGAAGGGGGAGGGTGCCCAAGCCGTTGCTGAATATCGCACTGTGGTGACCGACAATCCCCAGTCCGTTCCCGGCTTTATCCGTCTCGCCGAGGCCCATCTCCTTAACAGAGAGAAGAATCTGGCCTTCGACAACCTGCAGAATGCCCTGAAGATCGATCCCGAAAACCGCGATGCCCTTGTGGCCCTGGCGCGGTATCACGTCATGCAGAAGGATATGAAGAACGCCGAGGCGGCCCTCCGCAAAGTCCTTGCCAAGAGCCCCAACGATCTGGAAGCGAAGGCGGAGCTAGGAGATCTTTTCCTGACCTCTGGCGATCTGAAGCGCGCCGAAGCCGAGTACGGAGAAATTAAACGGAAGGCTCCGAACCTCCCGGTCGGCTACGTCAAGATGGGCGACATTTACCTGTACCGGGGCAAGTCCGACAAGGCCCTGGCAGAACTGGAGCAGGCGGTGCGGCTCAATCCGTCGTCGGAACTTCTCGCCGGCTCCCTTGCGCGGCTCTATACACGGCTTGGCAAATTCGATAAGGCGGAATTCCTCCTCGATCAACGTCTGAAGCAAAATCCCAACGACGCTGCTTCCTACACCCTACTGGGCCAGATGAATGTTGCCCGGAATCAGTATGGCAAGGCCCGGCAGGCCTACGAAAAGGCTCTGTCACTTAATGGTTCCAACTGGAGCGCCGCCAATGATCTCGCGTTCCTCCTGGCAGAAACCGGTTCGGGCGCCGACCTCGACCGGGCGCTTACGCTCATCGAGAAGGTTAAACAGAGCCGCCCCGACGATCCCCGGGTCCTCGATACCGTCGGCTGGATCTACTACAAGAAGGGGAATGCCGGAAAGGCCGTCGAAATTCTGTCGCAGGTGCATCGCAAGACCGGCGACAGCCCGGTTATTGACTATCACCTCGGCATGGCCTCCTACAAGGCCGGCGACAAGGCCCGTGCCAAAGAGCTCCTGACGAAGGCAGTGACGAGCAAGAACAGTTTTGCCGGGCGGGAAGAGGCGGTCAAGACGCTCGGGATCATCAAGGGGTGAGGGGGGCAGCGACCGATAACGCCATGTGGGCAGGTTGTCGCGCCAGAAGAAATTTTCGAGCCTGTTCTTATTACTGAATCGCGTCGGCGTGCGTCGATAATGAATCAAGACAGCTTTCGACATGGTCAACAATTTTCTCTCTGGCCACGCCATGCGTAATGCTCAAGCTCTTCCAGGGGTAACCTCCCTCACACACCACCCGCTTGACACGATGCTCCTCTGGTGATAGGTTGGCGCATGTGAACCTATAGAGGAGCAGCGCCATGGAAGAACTCACCCCTCGCCAGAACGAAGTCCTCCGATTTCTCGAAGGCTACATCACCCAGTACGGTTATCCCCCAACCCTGAGGGACATTGCCGCCCATCTGCGGATAAGTGGCACCCTTGGGGTATCGAAACACCTCACCGCCTTGGAACGCAAAGGGTACATCCGCAGGGACCCTGGCAACTCCCGCGGCATTTCACTTGTGGGTCACCACGGAGCAAAGTCGGCATCGCTCCCGGTCGCTGGCGTGGTGCGGGCCGGGATGCTCCAGCCGGCCATCGAGGATATCGAGGGGTATCTCGCCGTTGACCAGGCTCAACTCAAGGGGGGAAAGTTCTTCCTGCGGGTGAAAGGGGACTCCATGGTGAACGCCGCAATCCTCGACGGCGACCTGGCCCTCATCCGTCCGCAGCCCACCGCGGAGAATAATGACATCGTCGTCGCCATGGTCGACGGCGAGGCGACCCTCAAGGCCTTTTACCGGGAGCGGGGACAGATTCGCCTCCAGCCCCGCAACCCGAACATGGAGCCGATCATCATCCGGGAAGGGGAGGGTGAGGTCGCGATCGTCGGCAAGGTGGTCGGGATCTTCCGGACCCTGGAATAAGCCATGCTGCAGCGGGTACAGGAACAGATCAGAGTCGGGGCCGTCTTTGGCCCAGGGCCGTCCATCCACCCGGTCTGGTTCGACTGGCGGCAACAGAAACACGCCATAGAGAAGGTCACCTACCGCTGGCGGCACATGGCGGGCAATGCCCTCCTGCTTCACTTCGCCGTTACCGACGGCACTGCCCTCTATGAGCTGATCTACAACTCCCGGGAACAACTCTGGACCCTGGAAGCGGCCGATGCGGAGGTTGTGTGAGCGGCCGGGTCATCATGCACGTGGACATGAACGCCTTTTTCGCCAGCGTGGAGCAGCAGCACGACCCCGCGCTCAGGGGCAAGCCCATCGCCGTCATCGGCTCCGCAGCCCGCACCGTCATCACCACTGCCTCCTACGAGGCCCGGGCCTTTGGCGTCAAAACCGGCATGACCGTCTGGCAGGCACAACAGAAATGCCCCCAGATCATCCTCGTCACCGGAGACAACCGGAAATACACCTACACCTCTGCCCGGATCGTCGAGATGATGAAGCAGTTCACCCCGCTCGTGGAGGTCTTCTCCATCGACGAGGCCTTTCTCGACGTCACCGGCTCCCTCTCCCTGTATTCCAGCGCCGAGCGGATCGCCTTTCTCCTCAAGGCCGAGATCCGCCACCATTTCGGCATTACCTGCTCCATCGGCATCGCCCCCAACAAGCTCCTCGCCAAGCTCGCCTCGGAGATGAAAAAGCCCGACGGCCTCACCGTCATCAAGCCCGACGACGTTGCCCCGGTCCTCGAAACCCTGCCGATCAAGGAACTCTGCGGCATCGGCGCCAAGATGGAGCGCCAGCTGAACCTCCTGGGGATCAGGACCTGCGGCGAGTTGGGCCGCTACCCGGTGGACCGGCTGAAGCGTAAATTCGGGATAGTGGGCGAGAAGCTCCACCTCATGGGGCAGGGGATCGACGACTCCCCGGTGGTCCCCATTGAGGAGGCGGAAGAGGTCAAATCAGTGGGGCACTCCACCACCCTCGAACACGACATCGAGGAGCGGGGGGAGATCCTTAGGTGGCTCCTCCAACTCTCCGAGATGGTGGGGCGCCGGGCCCGCAGATATAACGTCTGGGGAAAGACCGTCACCCTCTCCATCCGCTACGCCGACTTCGACACCTGGGTAGGGAGGCAAGAGACACTTCCCACATACATCAACCAGAGCGATGACATCTACCGGGCCGCGGTCACCATCCTCGACACCCTCGTCCTGGAACAGCCGGTGAGGCTCCTGGGGGTAAGGCTCAGTAACCTCCGCTATGAATCGAATCAGCTGCCGCTCTTCGAAGAGGAGCGCAAGAAAGTGCTCCTGGCCGGGGCCATGGATCAGGTGAATGATAAGTTTGGCGACTTCGCCGTCACCTTCGGCAGCCTCCTGGACAGCGAGCGGCGCCAGGAGAAGGGCTCCCACGTCATCTCCCCCGCCTGGCGGCCGGAGGGGATCAGGAATGTGGAGGTGAAATGAACACCCGAACCTCAGACACTGGTAATCCCGATTATTTCTACGAGGCATGATAAAATAGAAGCATATTTCTTGATTTGTAGAGCCCATCACGGCCGACCTCTCTGAGGCATGATGCAGCAGAGGCCATGATGATTGGTCTCCGGGGGTTCATACACCTCGGCTGACTGGAGTCTCTCCCCAAAGAACTGCAACGCTGATAATCCATTATCACTGATCTCTCAAGGAGGATTTGCATGAAGGTCTATGCTGTAAATGGCAGCCCAAGGAAGAACTGGAACACCGCGATGTTGCTCGAACATGCGCTTTCAGGCGCTGCGTCGCAGGGGGCGGAAACGGAGCTCATCCATCTCTATGACCTCACTTTCAAGGGGTGTACGAGCTGTTTTGCCTGCAAATTGAAGGGGGGTAAGAGCTACGGCAAATGTGCCATGAACGACGGACTCACGCCGGTCCTCGAAAAGCTCGCCACCGCTGATGCCTTCATCCTCGGCTCGCCCATCTATTTCGGAACCGTGACAGGAGAGATGCGTTCCTTCATGGAACGGCTCCTTTTCCAGTATCTGGCATACACCCGGCCACCGAGTTCACTTTTCACCAGAAATGTTCCGACCGCGTTCATCTACACCATGAACGTCTCGGAAGAGATCATGAAGGAGAATCAGTACCCGATCCATATCGGGATGAACGAAAACTACCTGACCCGGATTTTCGGGCAGGCAGAAACGCTCTGCTCCTATGAAACACTCCAGTTCGAGGATTACGACAAGGTGGTGTTCAACTACTTCGATCCCGAAGAGCGCCGGCAGCGGCGCAGGGACGTGTTCCCGGAAGATTGCAGAAAAGCTTCAGAGTTGGGCGCCCGATTGGCAAGATCAGCCAGAGGGTAAAACTGAAAACATAGATTGGAGACCACATGAAACAATCACTCGGTGCCAAGACGCTGCTGTTCCCTACACCGGTCCTGATGGTGGGGACATACGACCACGCAGGCAAACCAAATCTGATGAATGCTGCCTGGGGCGGCATCTGCTGCTCCGATCCGCCGTGCGTGACGGTATCCGTGCGCAAGTCCAGACACACCTATGACAGCATCGTCGAGCGCCAGGCATTCACGGTGGGGATTGCCAACGAAGCGACCATGGCGGAAGCGGACTACGTGGGCATCGCCTCCGGACGTGACGCTGACAAATTTGCCGTTGCCGGATTGACCCCTGTCAGAAGCGAACTGGTGGACGCTCCGTATGCGGAGGAGTTCCCGGTAGTTCTGGAGTGCCGCTTGCTCCATACGCTGGAGATAGGGATCCACACCCAGTTCATTGGCGAGATCATTGATGTGAAGGCAGACAAGAACATCTTGAGCGAGGACGGTCTTCCCGACATCCTCAAGATACAGCCACTGGTCTTTGATACCGCCCACAGGGGGTATCATGCTGTTGGGCCGTTGCTTGACAGGGCATACTCCGTGGGTAAGAAATTGTTATGATGAGCAACGTCTAGCGGATCCACGGAAAAAGGCCCACGGCAAGAAATGATTTTGGTCGCGCCCTGAAACTGAATGTCAAGCCCATGTCCCTCGCCGACGCGGCAAAGCTTTTATCGACTGGCCCTGTGAAGCCTCGTAGCCTGAAATGTGTACAGGAGTACAATGACCAGATATCTTGCTGGAAAATCAGTGGTAGTGACCGGTTCGGGCAGCGGAATAGGGCGCGCGGTCGCGCTGGAGATCGTCAAGGCAGGCAGTCCAGCAGTTCGGCAGGATCGATGGGGTAGTCAGCAACGCGGGTATTGTGAGGGATGCCATCTTTCACAAGATGACCCCTGATCAATTCAGCTCAGTAATCGACGTGCACCTGAAAGGGAGCTTCAACGTGAGCCGTGAGGCAGCCGAGTACTTCCAACGCCAGGAAAGCGGCGCCTATGTCCACATGACTTCCACGTCGGGGCTGATCGGCAACGTTGGCCAAGCGAACTATTCCGCTGCCAAGCTCGGGATCGTAGGGCTTTCCAAATCAATAGCCCTGGGCATGCAGCGGTACCATGTCCGGTCCAACTGCATCTCTCCCTTTGCGTGGACCGGCATGACCGCCACTATCCCTGCGGATACACCCGACCGGGCGGCGCGGGTAGAAAAGTTCCGGCAGATGACGCCGGACAAAGTCGGCGTCACCAGCACGCCTAGCAGACAGATCATCGTGCTGATCCACGGCTTACTCTCGCTTCTTTTTGAGCAGATATCCTGAATACTGGAGCATCTCCTCGCCGTTGACCGCAACTACACGGATCGTTTCCCCCATCCCCCGACCCAGGCCACGGATCACCGCCTCCGTGTCGGAGAGAGGCTGCAGCGATACGTTGAGCTTCCCGTCGAAGAACAGCGGAAGGGCGTAGTCGACCCGAAGGAAGCCGTCTTCGTACCGCAGGCGAAGGTCGTCAACCAGGATGGTGTCGTCCCCGGGGTTAGCGATCTCATAGGCCCCCACCCGCCGTTGCCATTGTTGAGAGACCAGCACCGGCTCCACCTTCTCGCCGACCAGCATGCTCTTCCCCGCTGCCGTGGCCAGGAGAACGTTATGGCCTGAAACCGTTGACGTGGAGAACCCGAGATAGTCCAGATCTCCCAGACTTATCGGGATGACTCCCAAAAGTCTGTACCGGAGTCCCATCCGGCCATCATTGCGGGGAACGACGCTGAAGGTTTTGCCGAATAACTCCGTCCGCAGCGTAGTGCCGGATTCGATTACTTTGACAGTTCCGAAGGGAGTGACGTAGGCGCCCGCCAGTTTTTGCCGTTCTTCAGGGGACAAGTCCGCCTCGCGCTCAACCGGCTTGTTTCGCTCCGGTTGCCGGATGCCTGCCTTGGCCTCCATGGCGAGCTTTAGAGCCTCGGTCGCCACCTTGTGCACCACGGGAGCAGCCGTGGCTGAGTTGGACAGCACCACGACCCCCAGCTTCTGTTCCGGAAGGATGACCATCTGGCTGCGGTAGAGAAGGGTGGCGCCGTCATGCCAGGCAACCTTGCCGGCATTTTCGATGCCGACGTCAGTCAGCAGCCACCCGAGCCCGATGTGGAAGTCATGGTCAAGGGGCACCCCGTCATTCTGCGGGCTGAGCATCTCCGCAAGCGTTTCCCCCTTGAGTATCCGCCGTTCGCCGGCCTTTCCCCCGGCAAAGACCATCTCCATGAAGCGGGAAAGATCCAGAACATTGGTGTGGAGCCCGCCGGCCGGGATGTCCCGCAGCTGCGGTTCCCCGATCTCCTTCCCGTTCCGGTATCCCTTGGCCAGGCGGGACGCTACGTCGGAATGGGTATAAAATGACGAACTGGCCATCCCCAGAGGGTGGAGCACCGTCTCATCCATCTGGGAGGCATACGGTCGGCCGGCTATTCGCTCCACCGCATTGCCCAGGAGGGAAACACCGAGGTTGGAGTAGGAGAAGACGAAATTGGGGGGATACTGCGCGTACTCATCCTTCAACAGATTAACCACATTGGTAATAGGTTCGGGGTATTTCGTCCACATCCCTTTCAGGAAGTCTGAAGGGAGGCCGGAATGGTGGGTCATGAGGGTGCGGGGAGTGATTGGGCCGGCATCCGGGAAGCGGCTCTTGACGGAGAATTCGGGCAGGTAGGTCGACAGCGGCTTGTCGATGTCCATTTTGCCCTGTTCCGCCAACTGCAAGACCGCGGTGGCCGTGAACAGCTTGGAGATGGAGCCGACCCGGTAAATCGTATCCGGTGTGGCCGGCACCTTGTTCGCCTCATCGGCAACGCCGAAACCCTGTGCCCAGACAACCCGCTGATCGTCCACCAGGGCGATGCTGAGACCGGTCACGTCGTTTTCCCGCATCTCCTTTTTGATCAGCCAGGAGACGTACTCCTTCGTGTAACCGTAATCTCCCCGTGTCAGACTGTCCGGCTTCTTCGGCATTGTTGAGCAGCCGGCGAGCACAAAGACAACCGCAATCGCGGCCATAAAAAAATGCGTCACTCTCATCATTGTTCCCTTCTATTTACGTCAAGACGAGCCTCTCGTCGCCGAGGCTGAACCGGGCAGCGCTGTCGCATGGGGAGAAGTTCGTTACGAAAAACGGCAGCGCGTTAGGATCAGATGTAGGCGAGCGGAGGTAGAACGATTCCGTATTTCTTGCCATGGGGAACTCTCACAGGAACATTTCCGGCTCTTTCCGGCTTCGGCAGCTCGAACTCAACTGCTCCGCCACCTGCCGTACGTGCGGATCAGTCATTGTTCGTGCCCCAGCGGAACAACCCTTGATACAGGCGCAGCACCTGATGCAGATACTTGGGTCCGTTGCCACCTTGTCCTGAAGGACAATCGCCCCGGTCGGACATACTGAAACGCACCGTACGCATTTTGTGCATGCAGCCTCTTGGGTAACAGGAGATATGCTTGAAGACAAACCCGACTCCCTGTAGGGGAAGTTCCCCGGCATCTGAAGCAGAGATATGTCTCCGAAACCTTCCATCATCCCCATTTTCTCCCTGATCATTCTCCCAAAGTCCCTGGCCGCCCTCAAGTCCTCCGTATCAGGTCGCCCGACGGCGATCGGCGTGGCAACTGTAGAATATGAATGCTCCCCGATAAAGGCCCCGGCGGCAACGGGCTTGAACCCCGCTTCCAGGGCTAGGTCCCAAAGTTCCAGCAGGGCATCCTCGTACGCTCTGTTCCCATACACGACGACAATGACCGCCGGTGTACCGTTTGCCATGAGGCGCTGTAATCTGGCGGCTGCCTCGGCCGGGAGCCGTCCGGCATACACGGGGGCGCCTATGATGACCAACCCATCACGGGTATCCACTTGCCTTTGAACTGCGGCACCGGGTGGCGTCAGATCGAGGTGTTCAACATCGTCAACACCAATTCCCTTTGCAATGCCTTCCACGACCTTTCTTGTCGTCCGGGTCGGGGAGAAGTAGATCAGTCTTGCCGAGTTTATTGCCATGTTCATCCCTCTTTCGATCATTATAGGATCACCGCGAAAACCCGCAAATTCATAAATGGGCAGATCGTTGCCGTCGTTTCAATCGTTCCGTGAATTGCTGCCACGCCTCATCCACACCCATTCCATATGACTTGGCGAACGAATCTCCGAATCCGTGCCCGTCCTCGATGGCCAGCAGGAACGAGCGGAATCGCGCTTCGTCCAGCCGCTGCAGGTGAGCGACGAACATGCCGCTCTGGCGGTAGAACATGGGCGGTGTCAGCCCGTATGAATTGGCAAATTTCTTGAAAAAGAAACTCCCATTTGCCTCCGGTATGATGCTCTTTCCTTTCAAGATTGCCTCGACCGCCCCTTCCTCGCTCATCTTCTCCGCCCCGCCGCCACCGGAGACGACCACGGCCACCCCCTCCTGGAACCATGAGGGGAGGGTGGCGTTGTAGCCATAGACCATGCCGAGCCGCTGCCCCAGGTGCAGGTGAGACAACTCGTGGGTCAGGATCCGCCTGATGCGGTCCGGTTCCTTCCTCAGCCCTCCGGAGAGGAATATTTTCAGGATCACGGCGCCGCGTACCTCTTTCGGCACCCCGGTAAATGCGGCGAAGCTCTCCTCGTCCCGCGTGACGTAGACCTCAACCGGCCCCGCGAATGGGCCATGCTGCTCCCTTTCCACCGTGGCAATGGCTCCGGCCAGCTCTTTCGCGGCAACCGTTGCCACGTCCTCGGCCCCCGGCTCCGCGAAGACGCGTCGATCGGTTCCCGTCGGAACGAAATCGGCGGTGGATTTCAAGGCGGCAAGGCTGCTCCGCATTAGGGTACAGCCGAAGATATTCGTTGCGAGCATGAGTAGCACGATGAGTCTCGACAAGGTAGTCATCCAATCCGTTACTCTCGCAGACATGTGCGCTTCTCACTGTTTCTGCAGGTAGCGGGCCTTCAGATTGGCGGGAATCATCCACTCCGCCAGGGTCCGCTTAGGCAGCACCTTCGCGAGTTGCGCGGCAACGGTGTCAACGTCCTTGCCCGTTGCCACCAGGTCCCGTGCCTTGGCGTCGAAAAGCCGCAAGTATTCCTTCATCTCCTGCAGATCCTTTTTCGTCGAGAGGGGGCCGTGGCCCGGGACGATCCGTTCCACGTCCATGCCGAGGATGGCGTCGAGGGTCTTGGCCCAGTTGGGGAGGTCGCCATCAGCAAAGAAGGGGTGGAAATCGGTGAAGAGGATATCGCCGCTGAAGAGGAGTTTCTGTGCCGGCAGGTAGACAATGGTGCTCCCCGCGGTATGGGAAGGGGCGATGCGGAGCAGTTCCACCGTCTCTCCCCCCAGGTCGATGGTCAGTCGGTCACTGAACGTCAGCGACGGCAGGACGATCTCGGTGCCGGCCATGTCTTCCGGTTTCAGCCCATAGTTGCCGGCTTTTCTGAGAATCTCGGCCCCGTTTTGGGCCAACGAGGACCGCTCGGCTTCATGGGAGATGATGGTAGCGCCCTCCCGGGCAAAGACGCAGTTGCCCAAGGCATGGTCCAGGTGGGTGTGGGTGTCGACCACATAGCGGATAGGCTTGGTCGTGACCTTGCGGATGTCGGCGAGGAACCGCTCACCCTCCTTTGCTGAGATCAGGGTATCCACAACCAGCACGCCGTCGCGGCCGATGACGATCCCGGCGTTGGCGGCAAAGCTGTGGGTTGGCGAGGCATCCGTCGCCCCCACGTAGGAGTATACGTTGTCGCTGATTTTGGTGAGATCGGCCAAAGCCGGTGTTGCCAGCATCAGGATCAGGATTGGAAACAGCAGGAAGTGTCTTTTCATCAATGGTTCTCCTCGTGGGCATTTCATTTCGGTACGGCCAATCGTTTGCCGGAATGATGCACTATATGTTAATGTCCCCTAAAAATCACCTGTCCATTGGGACAGTGACAATGAGGTATATAGATGGAGTGGCTATCACGGAGGGAGGCGGTGAGGCTGCTGGAGCTAATAGATGCATCAAGAAGCTGTGCCGATATGGAAAGGCTCAAGCGGCTGTTCTATTCGCTCAACGATCTTCTATCTTTTGATATGGCCGTTTGCGGTACCGCGCGGTTTGACGGAGCGGGGACCATGAATGCCCAGCAGATCATCAACATATCTTACCCCGAGGAGTGGCTCGGTCTTTATGCTGAACGTGATTTTGCCGCGGTAGACCCAGTGGTGCGCGCACATATAGCAGAATTCTCGGCTAAGCCTTGGAGCGACGCATACCTCAAGTGGGGACGGCCGCAGCCATTTCTTTCCCTGGCGGAGGATTTCGGAATCCGCAAGGGTTATAGTTTCGGGGCCTTGTCATCAACCGACAGGACAGCAAGCATCTTCTCCCTTTGCGTCAGCGAGAAAAACCCAGTGCATACCCCCCAAATACTCGACATCCTGGCCCCGTATTTTCACGAGGCCCTGCGACGAACCGTGCAGGCCGATCTGTCGTCTGCCTGTCTCGCCACCCTTACACCGCGTGAAATCGAGGTGATTAGCTGGCTGGCCAACGGCAAGAACTACTGGGAAATATCGGTCATACTCGGAATCATCGAACGGACCGTAAAGTTCCATACTTCAACCATTGTGCAGAAGCTCGGAGCAGCAAACAGATCTCACGCTGTGGCTATAGCCATATCAACCGGTTTGATATCTCTGGCTTGATGTTGGGAAGGGAATACTCTTGCAGTGAAAAAGTTGTGTGCCGGTGTCACCATTGAGATTGCTCATGACTCCCTCCCAAATGTTCGGATGCACAGGCCAATTGGATACATTCGCAAACTTCACCAGCTCCGGCGGATTGCCATGCGCAGGCGCCGGGCGGCATCCAGGGCGCCGAAGCCGCCGGCACCCGACCCGTAGGGGGCTTCTCCCCCCATTGTCAGCTTCCATACGTCGGTAATGTTGTAGGAAAGCTCAGCCTTGACGAGGCCGTCGCCATGCTTCAGCCCCACACTCCAGACCGTCTTCCACTCCCCCCACTCCTCGGTGCGGGTCCACGCCGTGATGAGCGCAGGAAGGATTGCCCTATCGAAGAGCAGGATCTCATCCCCCGGCGGATCGATGGCATTCCCGGCCAGAGTCATGAGCAGCGTGCCGTCGCCAAAGGCTTTTTCGGCGCTCAGCGACCCGATGGCCGCATTGCCCAGGTGATCGTTTCTGGAGAAGAGCCCGGCAACTTCCCCCCGGATGACCCACGCCCCCACTACCCGTGACAGCTCGATACCTATCCCCTCTTCCTCTGCATAGCGGCGTTCCACGGGAATCTCGATGCCGCCGGAAGTTTCCACAGCCTGATCCGTGCGGAATTCCAGGATGGGGGCCGGACGGATGCCGGCGCGCACCCACCCCCCCACATCCCACTGGCCGAAGGTGGCCAGAAGGCGGACGGCGCCGAACCCGAGTACCGGCGGCGAGCTATCCATTTCTCTCAGTGTCACCCCCGGGGGGATTTCTCCGTTGATGGGCGCATTTCTGCTGCCGAGCACCGGCAGGCGCCACGGCGTGGTGACCGGGCAACCCACGGCCTCGTAACGCACGTCTCCCTTCTGTCCCGAAAGCCGGAGTGCCCACAAGGGGAGCTTTTCGTCGGCATACGGATCGGTCAGATCCCGCGGAAGAAAGGCGTCGGCCGGGGAGTAACCGTCCGTCTTTCCCCAGCCCAGCTGGAAACGCCCCATCTGCAGGTCGATTTCCGGAGAAAGGGGCAGGCGCAGCCAGAAGTCCTGCACCGAAAACGGGGGACGGCGAAAGTGCCGGTCCGCCGGGTCCAGGAGACGTGCTCCCTGGTCGTCGGTTGAAAGCCACTCCCCCCGCAGGGATGCGGTCAGCCGGGCTTCGCCCAGCTTTTCCTCCCACTTGTTGAAAAGGGTTCCCCAGCCGTCCACAGATGGGCTTTGACCGCGAGCCCGTTCGGGATAGACGAATCCCTTTGCCTCGGCGTAACCGGAAAACTCTCCGGCCACGGCAGGGGAAGAGAGCAGCGAAACGAACAGAATCAGGCAAAGCCGAAAAGGATATCCGTTCAATCGCCCCCCTCGCGATTGAGATTCTGCAGGGTGAAGCGGCCCACGGGCTGGGGCTTGTCGTAGCTGATCCGGTCCAGGAGGACAGTCGTCCTGCTTCCTTTCCTGAGGTCGCTCATCTCCCATTTTTTGGCGACCCAATGCCCCTCCAGATGCTGCAGGTCGGAAAGGGTGAAAATCTTGCTCGGCTGCTTATCCCCTTTCCGATAGAGGTCCATGCGCAGCAGGTAGAGGATGTCCTTGCGCAGGTAGAGGATCTTCTCCTCGTACACGGACCTGCCGGCCCCTTCCAGGGGGAATGCCGCAATTACGTAGCAGGGCTGGCCGTCAACGGTCTGCTCCCCCTGGAGCGTCACCCTGTATTTTTCGTGGTCGAACTCCTCCATGTCCTCATAGTTGAAATCGGTTCCCACGAACGAGGCGTCCCGGTCCTGGGCCGCGATGCGCCGCTCCCGCTTCATTGAGGGAAGGTACAGCCATTGGTCGTCATTCTGCCCCGCCGGCCGGGAAATGGAGAGGAAGCCGACCCCCTTCACCTCGGGGGGATCGGTAAAGCGGGTCAGGGTCTTGGCGTCACCGGCATATCCCTGGCGATAACTCTTCCACCCCTTTTTGCGCACCTTCCCCTCCCTGTTGACGACGGCAAGATTGCCGGAATACTGCTGGGTCTTGGAACGGTGGCGGTTTTCAGACTCCTTGAGCAGCGCCCGGGCATCCGGGGCCGCGAAGACGGTTCCTGCCAAGAGGGCTGAAATAACCGCAGCAATGACAACCAATGATGTGACCATGGTTTTCTTGTTACTCATCTCTGTCTCCTCGAAAGGTACCTGTCATGGATATTTGTCTCAGCAATCGCCGCGGTCACCCCTGCATTGTCAACGGCACACCATAGGCCGCCGCCAGAACCACGAAGCTGACAATCAGAAAGTAGTGCAAGGGCAGGAGCCTTTCCAATTCCGGTATCTGCGCCGGCCGGAAATAGACCACCTGCCAGATCAGCCGGAACAGCCAGAAGGAGGCATAGAAGGTGCTCATGGCAACACCCAGCGGCGTGCCTCCGGCCAGTTCGCTCGTATGGAAGAGGGAAGCGTAGGCAAAGAACAGGAACATGGGAATCAGAAACAAATGAATCGTGTAGAGTACCCGTGCCGTCAGTATCTTAGTCCCGGCGAAATCCTCCCGCCAGCCGAACCCCCGGTAAAAAAAACAGTGACCGAACCCCACCAGGGCGGAGAGAATTCCGCCGATTTTTATTGCTACTTCTGCCATAGGTTTCTTCCTCCTGATTCACTCGTACTCGATTGCCTCGGTTATTTTCAGCCGAGCCGCCTGGCGCGCCGGCATCCAGGCGGCCAGCGTCGAGATGAACGGAAGGGCGACGAGAAGCTGGGCCAGGATTTCCCAGGGATACTCGTGGGACATGCTCCAGCCGGTGTAGAACCGTGCCACCGCCCCTTCCATGAAGGAGGCAAAGAGGTTGCCGGCCGGAATCGCCACGATCACCGCCACCAGCGAGATGACCAGCGCCTCAGCCACGACGCTGCGGACTATCTGCGACGGGATCGCACCCAAGGCCTTCAGTACGCCGATCTCCCTGGTCCGCTCGGCCACCGAAATGAGCAGTGAGGTGACGATCCCCAGGAAGGCCACCACCAGAGCAAGAAAGACTGTAACCCGCGTCAGGGCGTGAAAGGCATCGATGGCCTTCTTGATCTCGGCGATGAATTCCTGGCGGGTGGAAATCAACGCCGGCATCTTCCCCGCAAGCTTCGCCCGTATCAAGTTGCGGACCTGCCCCACATCCGCTCCGGCAACCACGGATACGTCGTATATGTCCACCCGGTCATCCTGCCAATGGCGCAGATATGTATTCCTATCCAAAAAGATGGAACCCTGATCGGAGCCGTAGTCGCGGACCACCGCGGCTATGGGGAAGCGCACAATGCCGGTCGGCGTTTCAAGCTCCACTGCCTGGCCGACCCCCAGATTGAAACGGCGCTGGAAATTTTCGGAAACATAGCACATCCCCTGGCGGCCGACCCCCTGCACTATGGATTGCTCGTTGCCGCTGAAATATTCATATTTGATCCGCTTCATCACCGGCTCGACCTCATATGAGCTGATGACGATCTGATGTCCCTGGTACAGGGGACGGATCGTTCTCACCGATTCCACTGCCCGCACTCCAGGCACCTTCAGCAGTTCCTGCCGCAAGCTTCCGGGGAAGAGGAAATCGGGGCGTGACCAGTTGGCGGACGCCCGCACGTAGAAGTCACTGGTGAGGACGTCATCCATCCATTTGACCATGGTCGCCGTCATCGATCCCATATATCCGCCGATCCCCAACACGAAGGTGAGGGAAAGGGCCATGGCCATGACGGTGCCGGAGGTCCTGCGTGGAGCCCCTAGGAGGGCGTCGGAGCAGAGCCGTCCCGCGACCGGCGACAGCCCCATGAGCAGCGGGGCTAGGAGGCGCAGGATCAGCCTGGAAAGCGGCCCCACCAGGAGCACCATCCCCACTGCGCCCAAAGCAAGAACGGAAAGGATGAGGGGGTTGCCGCCGTAGGGGGGGAAGAAGGCCATGAGAACGGCGCAGCCGAAGGCAACGGGACCGGCTGCGATCCTCGGTGCGCGGCTTCCGGCATCCTTGGCCAGGAAAACCCCTTTGGCGAACGCCTCGGTGGGGGAGATCCGGGACGCGGCAAGGGACGGATTCCATGCCCCCACTAAAGAGGCGACGATCCCGAGGACCATCGACTCCAGGACGATTCCCGGAGGAAACAGGACAGAGCCTCCTGGGGAACTGATCCCATATATGGTTTCCGTGGTCTGCCCCATCATCCTGAGGAATCCTTCGGCAGCAGCACCTCCGGCGAGGCAGCCGGCAGCGCCGCCGATCAGGCCGATCACCAGCGCTTCCATGAGGAAGATGGCCTGCACCTGGCGCGGGGTCGCTCCCAGGGCGCGGAGCGTGCCGATATCACGGCGCCTGCGGTTCACCGCCACGTTAAAGGCGTTGAAGATGAGAAAGATGCCGATGGCGAGGGCAAAGCCGCTGGAGACGTTGAAACCGGCCACGAAATTGTTGACCGTTTGCTCCATCTGCTTCCCCCGGCGGTCCGGCGTTTCCACCCTATAGACGGGGCCGAGGGCGGCCTTCAGCGTTGCGGTCCCCTGGGCCACGGTCGTTCCTTCCGCAAGCCGCACATCGATGCGATCGAAGCGGCGTCCCCGGCCGAACAGCTCCTGGGCGGCGTACACATCCACGACCATCAGGTTGCCGCCGAACGCCTCGGCAAAACCTTTGGGGGACAACAACCCCCGCGCCGCCACCCGCTTCACCCCGGCCGGCACCCGCACCGGCAGGGTGTCACCGGTCTTGAGTCCCGCACGCCCGGCGAAGTCGCGGGTGAAGATGGCCGAGTCGGGCCGGGCGAGGAAGAGGAGCGGATCGTCCAGGTCGGCATCCTCCCCCTCGAAACCGTATTCCCGCATCTCCCGGTCTCCCAGGAGGTCGATCCCGATCACCATCAGGCTCCCCAGTTCCCCCCGCTGCGGCACCACGATCTGCTCGATGATCGGCGAGATCGCCCGGATTCCCGGAAGGGTCCGAATCTTCTCCTGTACCTCCTCCGGCACTCCGCCGGTCGTGGTGATCTGAAGGTGGGCCTTGCCGGCGACCCGGTCGACGGTGGAGCGTATCCCCTTGACCAAGGTTCCCTGGGCGCTCCGGATGGCGCTGAAGGTGGCAACGCCGACCACCACCCCTAGAAGGGTCAGCAGGGTCTTCGTCAGGTGACGTCGGACGTAGCTGAGCGACAGGGTGCGGAGCAGGAAGCTCATCTCCCACCTCCGAGGGCGCTGTCACCCTCAACCCGGCCGTCCCGGAGCCTGATGAGCCGGTCGCAGGCGGAAGCGGCATGGTGGTCGTGGGTGACCATGACGATGGTGGTCCCCCGCTCCCGATGGATGGTGCGGAGCAGGTTCAGGATCTCCTCCCCCCGGGCGCTGTCCAGGTTGCCGGTGGGCTCGTCGGCCAGGAGCAGCGGCGCACCGGTGACCAGGGCCCGGGCGATGGCGACCCGCTGACGCTCGCCGCCGGAAAGCTCGTCCGGGAGGTGGTTCGCCCGTGCCTCAAGCCCCACCTCCTGCAGGACCCGCGCAACTTGTCGGCTGATTTCTCCGGAAGAGACCCCGGCCAGATGCAACGGCAGCGCCACGTTCTGGCTCACCTTAAAGGTCGGCATCAGGTGGTAGGCCTGGAAGATGTAGGATATCTGCGAGCGGCGAAAGAGCGACCGCTCCTTCTCGTTCGACCGGGCCAGGTCCTTCCCCGACACCAGCACCTCCCCGGAGGTAGGGATATCGAGCCCCCCCATGAGGTTCAGGAGCGTTGATTTCCCCGAGCCTGAGGGGCCCATGATCGCCACCATCTCGCCGACTCCGATGGCCAGGTCGATCCCGGCCAGGGCCGTTACCTGTGACTTCCCCTCGTAGGTCTTGCATACGTTGTGGAGTTTCAGCATTGCGTACCGCCTCCTTGGTTCAAATGGGTGGTTCTGGGCAGACCCATGCCGACTCCTGCCGGAAGATCTTCTGGAATTCGCATCGCCCCCGCATCCGGTAGCAGACGGCCCGGCCTCCCAGGACGAAGCGCGTGGACCAGAGGTACAGAGGGGAGCCCCGGGTGTACCGCTTGCGGGTCAGCTCCATGAGCCCGTCGATGCCGCGCCTGAAGAACTCCCGGTCCCCGAAATCGAAGAGCCCCTCCTTGAGCCACGGTTCCATGTTCCATAAGACATTGCGCCGGACGGTCGCCAACTGCTCCTTCCCCATCGCCTCGGGCGAGTCGTACAGTGAGGCCCGGGCAATCACCCGGTCGAAACGCTCCGTGTTGCCCCTATGGTGGGTCTCCTCCAACTCGAGGATCAGACGCCACTCCTCATCGGTCATGGCGCGGGTGCAGCCGAAGTCGATCAGGCCGAGCCGGCCGTCCGGCATGAAGATGAAGTTCCCCGGATGGGGGTCGGCGCAGAACCAGTGGAGCCGGTAATAGATCCGCATGGTGGCCACGGTGAGGAGGGTGGTGAAGTGGTCCCGCTCCGCCTGGCTCGGATTGCCCGCCAAGAACTGATCCAGATGACAACCGGTGAGGAACTCGGTGGTCAGGACCCGTTTGGTGGAATAGTCGTCAAAGACCCGCGGCACCACCACCCGGTCTTCGGTCGTAAAGAGGAGCCGCGCCTCCCGGCAGAAGCGGGCCTCCTGCTCGTAATCGGTCTCCATGAGCAGCATCTGCTCGATGTCGGCCAGCTTGTCGAGGGTGTTCTGCCAGTCGTTGGTCAGACAGAGGGGCTGGAGCAGGAGCCGGAGGTTGCGCAGGTCGGCTTTGATGGTCCGGGCAATGCCTGGGTACTGGATCTTCACCGCCACCTCCTCGCCGCTTTTAAGCCGGGCGCGGTGCACCTGCCCCAGGGAGGCGGCGGCAAAGGCTTGGCGGTCGAAGGAGGCGAACAGCTCCTCCGGTTCACGGCCGAACTCGTCGAGAAACAGCTCCCGCACCAGGGAGAAGTGCATGGGAGGCGCCTCGAAGTGTAGGGCCGACAGCACCTCAGCAAACTCCTCCGGCACCACCTCGGGGAGATTGGCCAGGAGCTGGCCGATCTTCATCACCGCACCCCGCAGGTACCCCATGGTGCCGAACAGCCTCAGGGCCGCGGCAAGATGGGCTTCGTTCCGGAGCCTTTGCTTCTCGTCACTATCGGCAAAGCGGCTGCGCAGCCAGTAGGCAACATAGCCAATGGTCACCCTGGCCTGGAGGGAGCCGAGGTTCCAGATACGGGAAAACGAGCTGACCGGCACCCTTTTCGTGGCGATACGGGTCACCAGCTCCGCCAGCCGCCGGCCGGTCGGATCAGTTGCGGCATCCTTGGGGAGAAGGTCGAGCAGCGCCTCCATGGTCATCGATTCCGTTGCGTGACGCTTCTCAGGCTTCATGCGCTCCTCCTCCATCCGGACCGCTGCCGGAGATTACCTGTACGAACATCCGGATCGAATAGTCTATCAAGGCCCGGGATGCTTCTTGGTTGGGCGACTCGTCGCTGGCCCAGAAGGCGAGCACTCCCAGATAGAGGGACCAGTAGATGGTTATGGCAACGTAATCGGGGGCAGTGGTGAAGCCGTGCCGGCCTATGATACGGTGCACGGCGGCAAGATGGTCCTGCCGGGCAGCTTCCCCCTCCGGGCAGACCGTCTTCCGGGGGAAGGGGCTCAAGGAGCGCTCCAGAACCGGGCCGAGAAAGGGGCGCAGCGGCCGCAGTCGCCGGAGTCCCGACGCGATGAACAGAAACAGCTCCTCTGCCAGTTCTTCATTCCCGCTGCGGCGCTGCTCATAGTCATCCCCCCCGCGGCTGAGCGCTTCGGCAACCATGGTCATGGCCAGGGTCTCCTTGCTGGGGAAATAGTTGAACATGGTGCCGGTGGCCAGCCCGGCCGCCAGGGCGATGTCCCGGGTGGTGGTGGCTTCGAACCCCTTGCCGCAGAACAGTTTCGCAGCCTTCTCCAGGATGCGGCCGCGGTTTTCCTGCTTGGCCTGTTCGCTGATGCGCATCAATTACCCTCCAATTATATGAGCACGCTCACTATAACGGCTAACCAAAAGGATGGCAACATAAAAAATGAACATGCTCACAAAACACGAGACATAGACGATTCAACGGGGTGAATCGGATGGGGGGTCAAGAATTGGAGATGGATACAAGTGATCGAAAGAAGGAAAGATTATCAACCCAGCAAGTCCCTTGCGTCGCGCCATGATTGTGCCTCACCTATATCTGCAGAGGTATCAACCTGGTCGGCAAGTGAAACGTCCAGGGCCTTAATGGCCACGGCACGTATGGCCTGATATGGTAAATGGAAGGCCGTAGTCGGGCACCATATGGGTTAATAATAATGTCACAGATTTTCATTATTTTATAAATGTTCAAGGCTGTAGCGGCCAAATTTAGAAAATGATGAAATATTGCTTGTTATCTCAATGTTGCTCGTATTCTCCCTATTCGTATTTCTTGGCATCATGTGATTGATTCAAAAAA
This sequence comes from Geobacter grbiciae, assembly GCF_018531165.1. Lineage (NCBI taxonomy): Bacteria > Pseudomonadati > Thermodesulfobacteriota > Desulfuromonadia > Geobacterales > Geobacteraceae > Geobacter > Geobacter grbiciae. Next base: position 62,329 of record NZ_JAHDIW010000008.1, read on the forward strand.
CATCGACATTGTCAGATGTTACCCCCCCCTATCTTCATTGATGTGTATTCTGATCCTGCCAGGCCGTTCTCTCGCACCTTTAAAAGAAAAACATTATTTTAAAAATCAACATCGCTACAACATAGCGAAATACAAGCAAATTATATATCGATTTGGGTCCTATTGGTCTGATGTCAATAAATTAATTCAAATTCAACAAATATTGTTTGGCATGCAGCGTGCTAATGAATAGGCCACAGGCATTGTAAGGCATTGTCACAATACTGATATTCATAGGTGAGAACTTAGTGAAAACTACTTTATCTTACATCCTAGTTTATGTTTTTGTGAGAGAAACGGTAAGTAACTGGCATTACATTAACCATGCAGCTGACTGGAGATAATCAAATGAGTAATACCGGATCGTTATCATCTCTGCGAATATTGGATTTTACTGGTGAGATTGGACCTTATGCAGCAAAACTATATGCTGGTCTGGGCGCTGACGTTATACACATAGAACCAATTTCAGGAGATACATTACGTTCAACCGGTCCGTTCTTTGGGAACCATCCCGGTAAAGAAAGAAGCATGCAATTCATTTATTACAATGCAGGCAAGAGGGGATTGGTGCTGGACCTGAAAAAAGAAAAAGGAAAAGAGGTATTTGTCGAGCTGTGTAAGGGCGCTGACATCCTGTTCGAGAGTTTTACCCCCGGTTATCTTGATGAGATTGGCCTTTCCTTTGATGTATTGAGTGCGGCAAACCCCAGATTGGTACAAACATCCATTACACCATTCGGTAGCTTCGGACCATACAGTACCTATCCCGGTTCCGACCTGACCTGTTCTGCGCTTGGCGGGTTTTTGTATCTCGGTGGTATCGATAACGACAAACCGGTAAGGGCCTGTGATAATCAGGCGTACCGGATGGCAGAGGTATACGCGGCAGTCGGGAGTTCGATCGCCCTCTTGTTCGCCCAAAAAACCGGGGTGGGCCAATTTGTTGATGTCTCCTGCATGGAGGCAGTCGGCATGGCCTTGGAGACTGCCGCTCAATGCTGGGACCTCGAAGGGTCGCTGAGAAGGGGGCGGGGCAAGGAGGCGGGTTCGGCCACGATCCATCCCTGTAAGGACGGGTTTATCGCCATCGTTGCCATCGTAGGTAGAAACAAGACGATGTGGACGCCTTTTGTCCAATGGATGAAGGAGGAGGGTGTTGAAGAATGGGAACTGTTCGACAACGACAACTGGATCAATGCGTCTTACCGTGAGTCCAAGGCTGGATACGAACTGTTCTGCCGCATCTTCGAACGGTTTACCATGAAGCACACCAAGCAGTACCTCTATGACGCCGGTCAGGCCCACCGGGTCGCCGTTAGCCCGGTCAGCAACGGCAAAGACCTTCTGGAAAACCCCCAGCTGAACCATCACGACTTCTGGCAGCGGCTGTATCACGAGCCGGTCGGCGCAGAGGTAGTCTGTCCGGGAGCTCCCTACGAGTTCGGGCACCTCAAGTGGCGCCTGGGTGATTTTGCTCCCACTTTTGGCCAGCATACCGCCGAGGTGCTGGGCGAATGCGGCTATAGCCGTAATGAAATCGATGCGCTTGACAGGGAGGGGGTTGTTCATGTTGCCAAATCTTAAAAAGGCCCTTGATGGGATCGTGGTGTGCGACTTTTCCTGGGTGGGGGCCGGTCCGATCGCCACGAACGTCCTCGGCCAGTGCGGTGCCGAGGTTATCAAGATTGAAAGCAAAAGCCGTCCGGACCTGCTTCGGACCGGCGGCCCATTCAAGGACGGGATCAACGAGGGGCTGGAACGGAGCGGCTATTTTGCCAACCGCAATCCCAACAAGAAAGGGATCGCGCTGGACATGAGCCATCCCAAGGCACGGGCCGTTGCGGTTCGCCTGATCAGGAAAAGCGACATCGTCATCAATAACTTCCGTGTTGGGCAGATGGAGAAGTGGGGGCTCGGGTGGGAGGACGTCCGGAAGATTAATCCGCGGATCATCTACGTCACCATGAGCCTGCAGGGGGAAACCGGGCCGCAGAAGAGCTACATGGGGTTCGGGGTCAATCTGAACGCCCTGTGCGGTCTGACGGCCCAGGCATGTTTTCCCGGTGAGCGCCCCTTCGGCACCGGCACGAACTATACCGACCACGTCATGGCCCCGAGCCATACCCTCTTTGGCATCATGGCAGCCTTACTTGAACGGGAGCAGACCGGAGAAGGGCAGACCGTGGCCATCTCCCAGCTGAAATCCGCCATCAGCATGGCTCCGACGAGTGCCATGACCTATGCGGCAAACGGCGACACGCTGGGGCCGGCGGGACTTAGTGATCCGAATGCTGCGCCCCACGGCCTGTTCACGACACTCGGCTACCGGAGATGGATTGCCATTGCCGTGTTCAGCGAGGACGAATGGCGGGCGCTCAAGAAGGTTATGGGCAACCCCGCTTGGGCCGAGGATGGGAAGTTCGGCTCGTTGCAAAGTCGCAAGGAAAACGAGGCGGAGTTGAACGAGCATGTGGAGGCGTGGACCAGCCGGCTGCACGCGGACAAGATCATGGACGAGCTGCTGCGAAACGGCGTCAGAGCGGGTGTGGTCAACGATGCCCGGGGCGCCATCGAGGATGATCACTTGAGGGAGCGGGAGTTCTGGTCGTACCTGGACCATCCGGTGATGGGGCGCACCCTGTACAACCGGGCGCCGATCCGCCTTTCCAAAACCCCGCTCCGGATGGAAACTGCAGCCCCGTTGCTGGGTCAGCACACCAGGGATGTGCTGAAGGGGATGCTGGACTATACGGATGAAGAGATCGCGATGCTCAGCGAGGAAAAGGTGCTCGTGTAGCTGCCTTTCAATACTACCACCAGGAGAAAGAGAATGGATTTCAGTATACCCGAAGAATACATGATGCTCAAAGAGTCGATGCGCGAGTTCGTAAAGCGTGAACTGATGCCGCTGGAAAAGACGCTCTTGGAGCGGGAGCTCTCTCTCTGGACCGAGCCCGGCCACCTTATTCCCGACGAGGATCACAAGCGGCTCATGCAGAAGACGAAGGAACTTGGGTTCTGGGGGCTTGAGGTGGATGAGGAGTTCGGCGGCCAGGGGCTCGGGATGCTGGCCAAGACCCTGGTGGTGGAGGAACTCTCCAAGAGCCTGGTCGGCTTCTCCAACCACGGCTTCACCCTCCCTCCGGATGCCCCGAACCTCTATTACCTGCACGAGTGCTGCGGCCCCCGGCAGCGGGAAAAATACTTCGTCCCTTACTGCAACGGCGACGTCGATTCCGCCATGGCCTGTACCGAACCGGGCGCCGGTTCTGACGTGAGCGGCCTCAAGACCAAGGCGGTCAAGAAGGGGGATAAATGGGTCATCAACGGGACCAAGTCGTTCATCAGCAAATGCGACTATGACAACGTCTTCTTCATCGTCATCGCGGTTACCGACCCCTCGGCATCGACCAAAGACCGGTTTACCGCATTTCTCATCGACCGTGAGCATCCGGGGGTGCGGATCGGCAAGGAGATTCCGGTAATCGGCCCCATGCCGACCTGGGACCTGATCCTTGAGGATGTGGAAGTGGACGACGATGCCATCCTGGGGGATGTGGGGAAGGCATTCATCCCGCTACAAAACCGGTTCGGCGTGCGCCGGATCGAGTTGGCCTCCAGCTGCACCGGCATGGCGGAGCGGCTGATCCAGATGATGATCGACCAGGCCAATACCCGCATCACCTTCGGCCAGCCGCTGGCCGAACGGGGGACGATCCAGAACTGGATAGCGGACTCTACCATGGAACTGGAACAGGTCCGCTGGCTGCTCTACTACGCGGCCTGGAAATCGGACCAGGGGCACAAGGACCTGCGGATCGAAGGGGCAAGCGTCAAGGTGGCGGCCACCGAAATGCTGACCCGGGTGGCGGACCGGGCGATCCAGATCCATGGCGGTCTCGGGGTCTCGCATGAACTGGGGATCGAATACGTGGCCCGCCATGTGCGCCTGTGGCGGATCGTGGAAGGCCCGTCAGAGGTCCACCGGTGGCTGGTTGCCCGGCAGCTGTTGAAGGAGAAGAAGCCGTACAATCCGTTTATCGTTGCCGCCGACGAGGAGTGACCCTACATGACGATGTACCGTCTAAACCATACCAGGAGGATGCAATGGGAGTTGATTTCGTAACAGAGGGGAATGTCGCCTACATCACACTGAACCGTCCCGACGCCATGAACGCGCTGGACCCCGAGGGGCTCGTGCGGCTGGCGGAGATATGGGGCGAGGTGAAGAACAACCCCGATATTCGGGTCGCGGTGCTGACCGGGGCAGGGGAGAAGGCCTTCTGCACCGGCACGGACATGAAAAAGTCGAAAGTTCCGGACGAATGCATGGCCGCGCTTTACTACAAGGAGGGGCAGCCGATCATCCCGCACATGAAGATGTGGAAGCCGATCATTGCCTGCATCAACGGGTACGCCATTGGTGGCGGCCTGGAGATGGCCCTGGCGTGCGACCTGAGGATCTGCAGCACCACGGCCAAATTCGCCCTCACAGAGACGAAGGTGGCAAGCCTTGCCGGCCTGAACGGGACCCAGTGCCTCCCCAGAGCCGTACCTCAGGCGGTTGCCATGAAGATGCTCCTGACCGGCGAGATGATCGACGCCGCCGAGGCGCACCGGGTCGGGCTGGTGAGCGATGTTGCCGAACCGGACCAACTGATGGCCCTGGCCAGGAAATATGCGGAGAAGATCGCCTCCAACGCTCCCTTGAGCGTCATGGCGGCCAAGCAGGCTGCAGTGATGGGGATGGACATGCCGCTCCCCCATGCCATCGACTTTTCGTACCTGTTGTGGGGAATACTGCGGGACACGGAAGACCGGAAAGAGGGATTCAGCGCATTTGCCGAGAAGAGAGCGCCCCAGTATCGGGGGAGATAGGAGCCGGATCATGCAGATAGTCGTCTTGGCAAAGGTGGTGCCGGATTACGAAGTGCCGTCCGCAGACTTCGAACTGGTGGGGAACAGAGCCCATCCCCGGTACACGAGGATGATCGGCCTGTACGATGAAAACGCCGTCGAACTCGGCGTGCAGCTGAAGGAAAAACTCGGGGCCGACCTGACGGTTGTCTCCTATGGCCGGAACGACGATGTCCAATTTCTCAGAAAAGCGCTCGCCATGGGTGCTGACAAGGTGGTTCTGGTCGAAGGGGATTCGGACGATCCGTATGTGATCGCCGCCAACCTGAAGGATGCCATCGATCGCCAGGGTACCGTGGACCTGATCCTTGCGGGCCGCCAGTCCTCGGACATGGACCGTGGCGTCGTCCCGGGGGTTTTGGCCGGCATGCTCGACCTTCCCTTTGTCCCCCAGGCCTGCGGCGTTGAAAGCGTTGACGGAGGGTGGAAGATTTCGCAGATAACCGAGACAGGGAAGCGGTTGCTGAAGCTCTCCGGCAAGGGGGTACTCTCCATCACCAGCGTCCCGGAGAACGTTCCCCGGATTCCTGCGGTCAAGGCGATCTTCGCGGCCAAGAAGAAGCCGGTGGAGAAGCTGCCTGAGATCGGGGCCCGGAAGATGAGCCTCTCCGAACTGTCGGTGAGCATCCCCAAGGTCGAGTCCAACTGTGAACAGATCCCGGCCGAGGATATGGACGACGCTGTTCGTGTTCTCTTGAGAAGGCTCAAGGAGGAACGGTACCTATGAAAACGCTGATCATCGAAACGGCCAATGCCAAGATCCTTGGAGAACTGGTAACCGCAAGCAGGCTGTTCTGCCAGGCCCCGGATGTTGTCGTGCTGGGTAGCGGGGAGTTGCAGGGGAGCTACGGCAAGGCCTACCGGCTTTCCGATACCCTTGGGGCGAACCTTGGCTCTTCCCTGACCGATCTGATCAGGAGGGAAGGGTACGAGCTGATTCTTCTCAGCACGACTGCCATCGGCAGCGGCTTGGCCGGTCCTCTGGCGGTGAGCCTCGGCGCGCCGATTCTGTCCGAGGTTACCGCCATAAGCCCTGACCTGACAATCGAGCGGTCCCTCTACGGCTCCAAGGCTGTTGCCCGTTACAAGCTGGAGTCCGGGCCGCTGGTCCTGACAATCAAGCGTAAATACTTCGAAGCGGCCATTCTGGAAGGAACGACGGCAACCGAAGAATTACCGGTCGGACCGCAGAAAATAACACTTCTGGAAGAGATCGAGGAGGAGCGCACCGGTATTCCCCTGGAGGACGCCGAGGTCGTGGTGACCGGCGGGCGGGGGATCGGCAGCGGCGACAACTTCTCCATCCTGAAGGAGATAGCCGGAATGCTGAACGGTGCGGTAGGGGCCTCCCGGGGAGCGGTGGACGAGGGGTGGATGCCGCCCGGCGCCCAGATCGGCCAGACCGGCAAAATCGTCGCGCCCACCGTCTATTTCGCCGTCGGGGTGTCCGGTGCCAGCCAGCACCTGGCGGGGATCTCCAACGCCAAGTGCGTCGTGGCCATCAACAAGGACAACGAGGCCAACATCTTCAAACGGGCCAGATTCGGCATCGTCGGTGACTACAAAAAGGCGGTCCCGGCCCTGATCAACGCCCTCAAGGAGAACGCCTGACATGGAACGGATCCCCTACTGGAATATCAGCTACGGCCTCCTGATCGACCTCCTCTCCATCCCGGCAATGGCCGTGTTTGGGTACGGGATCTACCGCCACTGGAAACGGATACGCCAGGGGAAGGCGAGCGTCAGGCAGGGGATTACCCTTGATGCGCTGAAGCTGGGACCGGTCTATGTCTGGTCATTTCTGACCCGGGGGATCGTGGGGACCCGTATCTACAAGAAACCGTTCACCGGCATCGCCCACGGCCTCCTGTTCTGGGGAATGGTGCTCCTGTCCATCGGCACCGTGCTGGTGTTTGCAGATGTGTTGTTTAAGATCCCCGTATTCAAAGGGGAATTCAACCACTGGTTCATGGGGGTGGCCCTCGACGGGGCCGGGGTGGCAGCCCTGGCCGGGGTGCTGTTCCTGCTGATACGCAGGCTTTCCCCACCCGAAAGGCTGACCTGCTTCAAGGCCAACTCAGGCTTCATCCTGATCGAGATCGGGATCATCGCCATCATCATTACCGGCTTCTTTATCGAGGGGGCACGAATCGCCCAGAACGGCATTGATCCCGGCTCGTTCGTCGGCAACTGGCTCGGGTTCATGCTGCCAACCGGGCAAGGCGGACTCGAACTTCATCGGTACCTCTGGTGGCTTCACGGTCTGCTCGTCCTCTCCCTGATCGCCTATATCCCGTTCTCCCCCCTGGCCCACCTGGTGCTGGCTCCGGCCAACGCCGGTCTCGATACCCCGATCCCCGGCCCTAAGATGGGGGTCATCGACTTCGAGGCGTTCGAGGGGGAAGGGGAGGAGACGCCGACCCTCGGCGTCAGCAAGCTGGCCGACTTCAGCCGGAAGAACCTGCTGGATATCTCTACCTGCCTGAAGTGCGGCCGGTGCCATGAGGTCTGTCCCGCAGCCCAGACCGGCAAGCATCTCTCTCCCAAGGGGGTTATGGTCACCCTGTCTGAGTACCTGCAGCAAGGGAAAATGGACGACGACTCGATCCTCGACACCATATCCACGGACGCCATCTACAGTTGCACCACGTGCGCCGCCTGCATGGAAGCCTGCCCGGTATCGGTGAACCAGCCGAACGCCATCCTCAGCATGCGGCAGCATCTCCTCATGGAGCGGTCGGAAATGCCCGACATCATGGGACAGGCGCACCGCAGCCTGGAGGCCCGTCAACATCCCTTTATCGGTACCGGTTTCGGCCCCAACGACTGGCGCAAGGGGCTGGAGGTCCCGTTTTTTGAAAAAGGCGCCACCGAATATCTCCTCTGGATCGGCTGCTCGGTTGCCTACGAGGAGCGGACCCAGCATATCGGCCGGGCTATGGTCGCCATCCTTAAGAAGGCCGGGGTTTCATTCGGCGTCCTGGAGGAAAACCGCTGCACCGGCGATCCGGCAAAACAGATGGGTAACGAATTTCTGTTTTCGGAGATTGCCGGCCGGAACATCGAGGAGTTTAACGAGCTAGGGGTGACCAAGGTCATCACCATGTGCCCCCACTGCTTTAATAGCTTCACCCGGCATTACCCCCTGCTGGGGGCGAAGTTCGAGGTCATCCCCCATGCGGTGCTCATCCGCAGTCTGATAGAGGCAGGGAAGATAACGCTCGCCAACAGCGGCAGGAGCATCTGCTATCACGATCCCTGCTACCTGGGGCGGCACAACAACGTGCTGTCGGAGCCGCGCAGCGTCGTTTCCTCAATCGGCCACCTGGTGGAGATGCCGAGGCATGGGTGCGAAAGCTTTTGCTGCGGTGCCGGCGGCGGCAATTACTGGACCGAGGAAGAGGGGACCCGGATCAACCAGACCAGGGCCAAAGAGGCGCTGGACACGGGCGCAAAAACCATCGCCACGGCCTGTCCGTTCTGCATGCTGATGCTGACGGACGGCCTGAAGAAATTTACGGAAGAGCAGATGGTGCAGGATATCGCGGAACTGGTGTGCAGTCAGATGGAAGGGTGAGAAAGGTCATTTTTTTCATAAAGAGCGCTGAAAACAACTACAGGAGGAGTGTCATGGCAAAGGAAGAGGTTAAGCAGAAAAAGACGAAAGAGAAGGAACCGGATATTACCTTCTTTCATCCGGATATTCTGGAAGTGCCCAAGGACGGCGGCCTTCCCTATTTGAAGGGGTATCGTTGCAAGAAATGCGGTCAACTCGATTTCAAGACTGAGATGTGCACCAACTGTTGGAGTGAGGAGTTCGAAATGGTGCCTCTCTCCCGCAGAGGGAAGGTCTACAGTTTTTCGGATATCTATATCGGCCAGCAGGGGCTGGCAACCCCATACATCTTCGCCTATGTGGATCTGCCGGAGAATCTGCGGGTATTCGCCCAACTGGAGGGTGAAGTCGACACCTATCGCTGCGACGAAGAGGTGGAACTGACTCTGGGGCCGATCAGGATGAACAACGATAATCTGCCGATCATCAGCTACAAGTTTAAGAAGATTGCCTAACTATTGAAAGAAACGGGAGAAGGTTATGAAATTACAGCGTGAAGTATACATAGCAGGGGTGGGGGAAACGAAATTCGGCAAGCATACCGTCGATTTCGATGTGTTGGGGAGGGAGGCTGCTCTGCAGGCGATGAACGGATCGAACATCGACCGACCGGACATGATCCAGAGCGCCTATGTGGGAAACGGGATGAACGACATGACCACCGGCCAGGCTGTTTTCAGGGGGCTGGGGATGTGCGGGCCCAATCTGCCGATTATCAATGTGCAGAGCGCCTGTTCAGCCGGCGCCATGGCAGTCTTCTGCGCCATTAAGGATGTGGCCACCGGAGTTACCGACCTTTCCATCGGAGTCGGCACTGAGAACCATACCATGCACCGCCAGAGCGGAGCCGCGTTCAGTGCTGCCAGGTCGGACATCGAAACCATGCACGGGGCGGTCATGACCGGCAAATACGCCATGCGGGCGACCCGATACATGCATGAGACCGGCGCCACCATCGAGGATCTGGCGATGATCACGGTGAAAAACCGCAAGCACGCCACCCACAACCCCTATGCCTGGTTCAAGGGGGCGATCACGGTGGAAGAAGTGGTCAATTCCCGGATGGTTGCCTATCCCATGACCCTGCAGCAGTGTTGCGGCATTGCCGACGGCGCGGCCGCCGTGGTGGTCGGCTCCAAGGAGATGATGAAAAAACTGGGGATTGCCAAGCCGGTCAAGGTGGCGGGTGTGGTGGTGGAGTCGGGGCCGTACCATAACCGGCCGCGGGACATTACCGGCGACGATATCACCGAGACCACTTCGGAAAAGTTGTACGAGGAGTCGGGGATCGGCCCGAAAGAGGTCAATATTCTCGAATTGCACGACGCCTTCACCATTGCCGAGCTTCTCTATTACGAGTGCATGGGGCTCTGCAAAAAGGGGGACGGACTCAAGTTCCTGAGGGACGGCCAGTCCACCTATGGCGGCCAGTGCGTGGTGAGTCCCCGGGGTGGGCTGCTCTCCTACGGCCACCCCATCGGCGCTTCCGGAGCGGCCCAGATCGCCCAGAACGTGAAGCAGCTGCGGGGGGAATGCGGCGGTTACCAGGTCGGTCCGACCCCGAAGGTCGCCATGTCCCACGTCACGGGTGGTGGGCTCTCCGGCACCGAGCATGCGGCGTGCACCATGCACATGCTGGTAAAGGGGTGGTAAGCGAGGCATCTGACCAATAAATCCTCAGCGGGTAAGGAGAGGCAGTCATGAAAGACAGAACAGCACTGATAGTGGGAGCGGCAAACGATATTGGCGGAGCGATCAGCGTCAGATTTGCAAAGCTCGGGGCGAGAGTCGTCCTGATCGATACAAATCGGCAGAAATTGGACACGGTGTCCGCCCTGGTGGCAGCGGCAGGGGGTGAAGCGGAAGTTATTGCCATTGACGGTGCCGATTCCGGCGCAGTCAAGAGCACAGTAGACGGTATTGCCGGGAAACATGGCTCGATAGACATCCTGGTCAACGCCATCGATCACAGGGACGGTGTACCGATCACTGAAGGGACCGTCGAGACATGGGAGCGCTCCCTGAAAGAAAATATCACTCCGCTGGTCTCCTTCTCCCTGAACGTTATCCCGGTGATGAAGAACAAGAAGTATGGCCGGATCGTGAACATCGGCAGCCTCGATTATCTGGGAACACCGAAACAGGCCAACTACAGCGCCGCAAAATCAGCCATCTTCGGGTTGACACGCTCGTTTGCGCTTGAGCTGGCAAAGGACGGCATTACCGTAAACCAGATCCTGAAGGGGGACGTCAAGACGGCAGAATGTCCCCTATCCCCTGAAGAGGAGGAGAAAGGGGCTGCCCGGTTGCCGGTGCAGCGGCTGGGCAAGCCGGAGGATATTGCCTATGCCGCGGCGTATTTTGCCTCGGGCCTGAGCGGCTATGTCACGGGGCAGAATCTTATCGTCTGTGGCGGCAAGAGCATCTATTCGTCAATGTCCGCGTAGGGGCGGATACCACATCGGGAGGAAGTCATGGCAGGTTTACAGGGGAAGGTGGCATTGATAACCGGATCGGCAAGCGGGATGGGGAAGAAGACAGCGCAGCGGCTTGCTGAAAAGGGGGTAAAGATCGTCATCAACGACATTGTTTCAGACAAAGTCGATCAGACGGTTAAGGAATTTTCGGCACAAGGGTTTGAGGTAATGGGTGTGGTGGCCGACATCTGCAAAACCTCCGCTGTTCAGGAGATGGTGAAAAGCGCGGTCGAGAGGTTCGGTTCCCTGGATATCCTTGTCAACAATGCGGGGATGGAACGGGCCGGCGCCCTGAGAAATCTCAGTGAAACGGACTGGGATCTGACGGTGGACGTCAACCTGAAGGGGGCTTTTCTCTGCAGCCAGGCGGCGCATGGCCACATGATCGAAAAAGGAGGGGGGCGGATCGTCAATATCGCCTCCAGGGCGTGGCTCGGAGGGGCGGGACAGGCACCCTACTCATCGGCCAAGGCCGGCCTGGTGGGGCTTACCAGGACCCTGGCCCTGGAACTGGGGCGCAAAGGGGTCACGGTCAACTGCATTGCTCCGGGCCTCATCCACACCCCCATGTGGGACGAGCTTCCGGAAAAGAACCGGCTCGGCTTTCTTGCCAAGCAACCGATGGGGAAGATCGGTGAGGACGAAGATATCGCCAATGCTGTCCTCTTTTTCCTGGATGACGAAGCGTCGTTCATTACCGGTCAGGTCTTCTATGTCTGTGGCGGGAGAAGTCTCTTTGCAGGGTGATCGGCAACACCGCAGCCACCGCAACGTCAGGGGTGTGAAAGGAATGGTGAGACATGAAGAATGAGAATGGTGACAGGTTGGAATACACGAGCGATGATGAACTTTTCCCTACGGAAATCACCTTTTCCGGCGGCCTGAAAATTCGTCTGGGATGCTCGGAGGACGGTAAGTCCTACCTGAAGGTAGAGTCTCCCTGAGAGGTGCCTCGTATCCGGAGCGGCAGGAAGGGGAGACAGTGTACACGGTTTCAAAGGAGGAACAGCCATGATTTCACCGGAACGCTTGCGGGTTTATCGCTTCTTCGCCTCACTGACGGACGAACAACTCAAGGATATTGCATTGATCAGCGAGGAGAAATCTTTTCCCACAGGTAGCGTTATTTTCAAGGAAAACAGTAAGGCCGACAACCTGATGCTCCTGCTGGAAGGGGGCGTGGAGCTGTTCTACAGCAATGGCGGAGCGGGATCCGTTGCAAACTCCACGGTTTGTTCCGTCGTCCCCGGGGCGATCTTCGGCGTTTCATCGTTGATAAAACCATACCACTACACTTCTTCCGCCCGGGCAACCAAGCCGGTCAGGGTCGTGGACATCAACGGGGCGAGGCTGCGGGAGATGTCGGAAAACAATCAGGCCCTGGGGCACGTGCTGATGAACAATGTGGCGGCAGCGGTGCTCGCCCGCCTACACTAATGAAGGCTTTCAACACCCTGAACTAAGACATTGAAATGCCGCAGATTGCTGAAAAATCCGGAATCTGCGGCATTTCACCTGCCTGCCGCCGCATTCACACCGGCAATTCTGCCAAAGGCCAGACATTCGGCAATGTTGCCTCCACCCTGATATATCAATCCCCAGAGGGAACCGAGTTCTCCGGCTCCGTACAATCCCGGTATCGGATCGCCGAAGGGATCGACGATCTGTGCCCGTTCATTGCGCCGTGGTCCGCCTTGGGTGTTAGCCAGCGAGGGATAAATTTCCATGGCATAAAACGGTGCGGTATGGATCATGGCCAGATCACTATTCTCCTTAATCTCGCGACCGAAAAGCGTGTCCTTTCCCGCCCGTACGGATGCATTCCACTGTTTAATGGTATCACGCAGGGTTAAACCGGAGATTCCCAGTTTCCGGGCCAGGTCGGCTACGGTCTCAGCCTGCACAATCCAGCCGTTGTCGATCTCTGTACGAAGTGTTGTCTTTGCTCCAAGAGTAGCGGCTGCCGGCAGAGCCGAGACCGATCAAGCCGGAAACCGGTTCCCGCTTGCGCTTATTTTCATCAAAAATCAGGTAAAAAGGGATACGAGGATATGAAAGGGCATGGCTGTCGAAGTAATCTACAGCCAATAAACCGGCCTGACGTTCCACAGCGCTTTCGTTAACAAAGCGTTTGCCGTTCCTGTCGACAAATATCTGGCCGGTGGTGCCGATGGACATCAACAGCGCCGAGTCAAACTCAGGCGCCTTGAATCCGAAGGCGCAGGAGACGCCGTTCATGTGCCATAAAGCTGCGCCGACTTTTTGTGCCATGCGAAGCCCGTCGCCCCGGTTGCCGGAATGCCCCAGGGAGTAAAGAGGACTTCCTTTGACGCTGTTTTTGAGCGTTATCGGGTCGAATTCATATCCGCCACTCGTAAGGATGACGCCACGTCTTGCCTGAATCGCGATTTCATCCCCTGCAGATTGGGCAATGACTCCGGTTACTTCACCGTTACCGCCGGTAACAAGGCGTTTCGCCCGAGTTCGGGTCAGAACCGGGATATTCCTTTGGCGTTCCACGGCCCGGGAGAGCAGCTGCCATAGATTCCGAGCAAAGGCCGTTGTTCCCCGGTTAGCGCCTTTTACGACATATCTAATGATCGCCTCGGCGCCGGCAAGTTGAGGATAGCCGGCGCCGCCATAGGTCTGAAAAGCAACTTCATTGTCTAATGTTTTAAGCCAGTCGGGAGTTTTTGCCGATTCTTCGACAAAAACCCGCAACAATCGATCATCCCTATCCGAATGGGAAGAATCAAAAAGCGCCCTGACATACGCAAGCGCTTTTATTGGGTCGTTATGGCTGATGAACCCGCCGAAAGAGACCAGGGTATTCCCTCCCCCTTGGGGGGTGCTTTCGAGAACCAGTGTGGCGGCCCCGGCATCGTGGGCGGCAATGGCCGCCGTCGCTCCGGCGCCGCCATAGCCGATGACGACCACATCAACGGTTCTGTCCCAACTGGTTGCCGGATTCATACCGCTCCCGCTTGATCTCTAATCGGTAAAATGATTCGGAACAGTGTTTGCTCCATTTCCCAGTTTTGCCCCAGCCTGCCATGGCTGATCCACTTTAGAACAGGCTCAGCAGCATCTTGGTTCCCATCACGATCACCAGCAAGCTAAAAACAAGCCTTAATTTATAAATTGGCAGGTTGTGCGCCAGTTTTGCGCCAAGCGGCGCAGTCACGATACTTGCGACGACAATACCGAACAGCGCAGGGAGGTAGACAAAACCGAAAGAGTGTGGGGGAAGCGGCACCTGTAGACCATTAATCACGTAGCCGACAGCTCCGGCCAGCGCGATTGGAAAACCGATTGCCGCCGATGTGCCGATAGCCCGGTGAAAGGCAACGTTACACCAGACAAGAAACGGGACCGACATGCTGCCGCCGCCGATGCCGACCAAACTGGAAACGCAGCCGATCAGCCCGCCGACGCCAAACAGAGCTGTACGGCCGGGAAGCTGGCGGTGGGGTTTGGGCTTAATATCGAGCAGCATTCGCGCGGCGATGTAATAGAGGAACAAGACGAAAAACCCTTTGAGAAAGCGGGTCGAGAGCTGGGCGGCGACCCATGAACCTGTATACGTACCGGCGATGATGCCGAAGCTGATACGTCGCACCACAGCCCAATCCACGGCTCCATGCCGGTGATGGGCACGCAGGGAGGAAATGGAGGTGAACATGATGCAGGCCAGGGATGTGCCGAGGGCCAGATGGAGGATATGTTCTTCCGGCAGATGCTGGGCGGTGAACATAAACGTGAGTATCGGCACGATGATCAAACCGCCCCCGACACCAAACAGACCGGCAGAAAGCCCGGCAAATGTCCCGATGGTGATATAGGTTAACCACATTGGCATCAGCCTTCCACTATCAGCGCAAAAAAAATCCTAGAAAAAGCATTTGAAACACAGAGCAACTGAGCAACAGAGTGAAACCAAAGGGAAATCTTATAGAAAAACTTTTAAAGTCTCGCCTGATAGGTGAATGCTGCTTCTATTGCAAGATCTTGATTGCTCTGTTGCTCTGTTGCTCTGTGTTATTGGAACGGGTTCAGGTTAAAATCTGTGAGTATAGGCAATACTGAAGTTGTTCTGTGAATGCACAAGCTGTGTGTTCGCACTGTCGAACGATTCCTCAAACGCATGCGAATAGGCAAAATCCACCGTGTTCGCCGCCGAAAAATCATACGAGAATCCTGCTGATGCATGCTTGGTGGGAATGGCTGGAATGACCGCAATCACCGTGTCGGAGCGCATGGCCTGGCTGGCAATCCGCCCACCGCAGCGCAACGTCCAGGGCCTCGTTCGGTATGCGACACCAAGGGAATAAATCATTTGATCCTTGTAGTTCTGAGGTAATCGGATATCGATGTACTTACCGTCATCCGCCACGAAAGCGACATTCAGGTCTTTCACTGCATTCTTCCAGAAAACCCGTGAGATATCAGCAACCACCAACCAATGCTCGTTGATCTGGTGACTGACGCCGATATCCAGATGGGCCGGCATCTGCAAGCCGCTCAACTTTATTTTCCCCTTGAGCGGAATCTGTCCCGCACTCCCGTCGACTGCGGTCATGGTGGCATTGCCTTCCATGTCCGCCATCCGGCTTTCCATGCTGTACGCGGCGCCAATAATAGTGTCCTTGGACAGTTTGTAGACCGACCCGATCCGAGCGCCGAAACCCCACGCATCTATGCCGCTTGCGATGGGTTGATTTTTCGTCATGCTGAAATGAGCGCCGCGTAAGTCGGGGAGTCCTCCCAGTACAGGGAGCAAACTGCCGGTAACGCGTCCTTCCCCGATAAGTGCGCCGACTTGTTCTGCCGGCAGCAGGAGTCCCAGGTTCAGACCTTCCCACATTGCATCGATGGCGGCTCCTACGGTCAACTTTTCGTTGACATCGTAGCTAATTGCGAAGGGGATATTCAAAACCAGCAGACGGCTGGAATTATCCAGCCCTGTGTCCAGGTTGCCGGAAGCACGGGAAAGAAAGGTATTCCTTCCATACTCCGTTCCCAGTCCACCTTGGGCGAAAGCACCAAATCCAAGCGTCAGAGGAGCGGCACGATAGACAAATCCCGCTTCGGGTGCGGCATAGGGGCCACGGTTATTGGAGTGGGAGTCAGACGAGGCATTTTCCGCTGTTGCCTTATTTTGGGCGGAAATATCGGTCATGACGACGTCCAGGCCCACGTGTATTTCTGAACCGGCACTCATCAGCGACAGTGTTGCCGGATTAGTCATCATCCCCGCGGCGCCGACATCATACGCCGTTGCGGTCCCCCCCATGCCACGCGACACGGGACCAAACCCCTCGAGCCGGAACACATCTGTTGCATAAGCCACTCGCAACGTAGTCGACACTATGATTGCGACCATTGCCAGGGTGCACGGTGTAACAATTTTATATTTCATTGATTCACCTTTACCGAAAGATGTTTTGTTTACACTGTCTTGATCGCTAACGGGTATGGCTAATTTTGTTTTTATTTGGGTGAAAGGAGTTTTTTAAACACATTTGGAAACTGCTCCATAGTGTCAACAAACTGAATCATCTCGCCATATTCTTCCGACAGAGCAGTTTTGTTCATGGGATCGCATTCAAGCCCCAGGGTCAGCAGGTTTATCTTCTTCTTCCTGCAGTAGGCGATGGCGTCGCGCACCCCGCACCCCCAGTTGGATGCCCCATCGGTAATATGGATGATAAATGGTTTGCGTGCGCCTGGCTTGAGGCTTATTGCCGTGGCGATGATGGCCTCGCCGGAAGCGGTCCTGCCATGGGGCATGACGGAAAAGAATTGCCCTTGTTTGTAAATTTCCGTGATTCGGCAGGTCTCATTCCGTTCGTTGTAGGCAAAGATCCGGGCATTGGCGTTGTAATCATGGATGGCGGTATAAAGGGTCTGATAGATGAGTTCTGCCTTTGACCATTTGGTGGGTTCCGACATGGAACCGGTGCAGTCCACAAGGAGAACTATATCGTTGTGCAATTCGTACTTCGTTTTCTTCAGGTTGAAAATAGAGCCGGTTGTGGGCGCCCGGTATAGGCGCGTGCGATCGATCCTCCCCGAATCCAGGCCTCTGCTGAAGGAGATGTTTCGCTGGGCAGCCAGCTGGAGCACTGTTTTCAGCTTGTAGAGGAGGGCGTTATCGACATTCTTCTTCGCCGGCATGACGATGTCATTCCCTTCCACGCGAACCACATCGCCAAAATTGGCCACGAGCAGTCGTACCTGCTCGGTGAAATCCACATGCTTCGTCTCAATAGTGCTTTCGATCTCGTCCGCAAAACTCAGGAGGGTAGCCTTGACTGCGTCCATTTCCTGGTCTTCCTGAGCCACGTCTTCCGTGAAATCCGCGGAAAGCAGAAAGGGGTCCTTCCTGTCGGCGGGCCAGAATTTCACCATTTCCAGCAACTCATTGAAAATGGAGGCATAACGGTTCAACCGGTATTCACAGCGTTCAGTCACACCCGGCAGAGCGGCGCAGTGTGTGATCAAATCTTCCACAATGGAGTTAAGAAGCGCCATCGGCTTGGTATAGGGCTGGTTATTCGAGGTTCTCCCAGCCATTTCCACGACGGAACGATCCTCGTAAGGTTGTTTGTAGGTTTCTTGTTCCGCATCGGCGGCGATCCGCCACCAGATGTGCAGCAGCTCGCTGAATGAGGGGGGGCTGATGAACTGTTTTGCTGCCTTTGCAATCTCCCATTCCCGGGCCTTTGCCGCATACAGGCCGAGGATGCTCCTGTTGGCAACGAGATCCGCATAAACCTTTTCCGCAATATCCAGAAAGAGGGAAAATTTGTATGCATACATCGGAGGGAGTTCGAGTTTTGTCTGGGCCAGCTTCAGGACATGGCCGGTCCATTCCGTCTTCAGGTAGGCGCTTCTGATGGCGAGCCCTATGGCAATGTCGGCCTGAACTGCGGGGATCGGATAGCGTCCCATGATCGGTGAGGGATCAATTTCGATGCTGTCGGATCGGGTAATCGGCATTCCTTCCCAGACTACGTTGCCGCTGTTTCTGCCGACTTGAGAAACCATCTTTCTGATGCCGCGCAGCAATTTCGCCAGTTCCAGTATCTCAACGGGCGATTTGTCTCTGCGCCAGTATTCGGAAAAACCGTCTTCGCCGGCTATCAGGAAACGTTCCTGAGCTTTACCGTCCCGAGAGGTTATTTCGGAATGAATCATCGATATTCTCTGGTGTGCTGTTGCCAGGTGTGGTCGAACAGAACGTATTCATTGCCGACGCTCTCGGTGTACCCCTTGTTGACATGGAGGCCGATGAGCACCGACTCAAGCGCCTCCTGGCTGGTCTGAAGACTGACGGCCAGGGCCTGTCGCAAGCTTGCGCCGACTGCCATCATATCGCCGATCATGAGGGCCGTTCTGGTCGATACGTCGATCCTGAGATCGGAATGGCTTCTCAGGAAGTTAAGGGCGGAGATGATGTCGTCTGCCTGCACAGCGGTGATGCCGGTTTTTTTTATCAACACCTCTCTTTCCACGTCGTTCGGCAGATAATCCATCAGCAAAAAGTAAAAGCGATCACGCAGGGCGGCATCGAGCAGTTCAGTCCCGACAAAGTCATCCCCCTCATTCAAGGTGGCAAAGAACACCACCCCTTTCGCCACGTTTACCTGTCCCAGCTCTTCCAGCCAGACCTCGCGACTGTCGGACAAGAGGGAGAAAAGCATATTCAAGGCCTTCGGGTGTTCCGGCCGGTTGATCTCTTCCAGGTGAATGACACAGTTGGGGGTCTGGATAGCCTCGGGGAACAGAAACTGTTTATATTTGGTCTCTCCGGCTTCCAGCGCGTATTCACCAAACAGCTGGCCAGGCTCGGAAAGTATGCCGACTTGAAACGTCGATAAAGGGTTCTGGTAGATGGCGGCATACTGCCTTACCAGTGAAGACTTTCCGCATCCCTGCCTACCGGAGATCAGCACGTTCACCGGTTTTTTTTGCGATAGCTGATGGATCTTTTCAAAGATATCCGCCACGTCCTTGCTTACATAAAAATAGGGATCTTCCTGGGGTACCGATAAGTTACTCTGTTTACTGGCTGACATACGATGTGTCCTCACGGTGGTCTTCAGGTAAAGGTGATAGGCGGCACCGATGTCGGTACCGCCTTCTTCCCGGTCTGTACTAACGGGGTTATCAAAGCCTGGTGGGACCATATTGCCCAGAATTACCCCGCCTGACCAATATCAAACATGTTCTCTGAAGCTGAGCTTGCCGACTTCATGTTTGCCGCAGGTCATCCTGTTTACGTCGGTTACCCACCGTTTCCATACGCCACCCATGGCATTTCTATTGACGGTGCACTGTCCCCGAAGCGGGTTGGTGGGGTCCGCTATCTGCCATTTGCATGATTGACACGGTTTCTTCGTGCCAGGCTCTTCGTGCATCATGTTGCCATTACTTGTTGCGCTCACTGTTGCCTCCTGTTCCGGGCCACGTGGAGACATCCCGCCGGGAATGCCTCCACGTGGATGTATTTGTTAGAGTTGTGTGTTCAGGTATTCAAGATCATCGGCACCGAAGGCCTGTTCGTTTCTGGCGATGATGGTGTTTTGGCCATAGGTCGGGATATCCACAAAGCGGGCACTGAAGCCCGAAACCCTGACGATGAGATCCTGATGCTTTTCGGGTTCCTTTTGGGCGGCCTTCATCTCTGCAGTGCTCACGCAGTTGAACTGGACATGATCTATGTTGAGTTTCTCCCAGGCATCCATATAGGATTTCCAGATAGTAAAACCATGCACGCTGCGCATGATCGGCACGGAAAGCCTCTGGTTGAGCAGATTTGCTTTCTGATTTTTCTGCACTTTGGAAACGGACTTCAGTACGGCAGTCGGCCCTTTTTTGTCCGTCCCCATGTAGGGAGAAATACCCCCGTCGTCACCGGCATCGCCACCGAAACGGCCATCCGGGGTTGGGCCGGTCCGTGACCCGATTTCCATGTAAAGGCCGACCGCCTGACCTACGGGAAGTACTGGTCCACCCGAATAATTGGTGATCTTTGCCATCTCGCCGCCAATGATATCCTCGTAAAATTTCTTGATGATGGTATCGGCATATTCGTCGTCATTGCCCCATTTGGGTGCATTCAGGAAATCCTGGCGCATATCCTCGTAGCCGTGCCAATTTGCGCGGAGCGCAGTGACGAGTTGGGCCATCGTGTACTTCTTCTCGTCATAGATCAGTTTCTTGATGGCAACCAGGGAGTTGGCGGCAACGACTGTCGTGATGGGGTTATGCCAACCGTTCGGCTGCTCGGAAAGTTCCATGCTGTCGATGCCCAGCTCCATGCAGCCATCATCGATGCTTGAGACGAAAGGCATCTGCAGGAATTTCGATTCGAAATAACGCATGATGTCTTTGGCACGGATCACCTTGCTCGTCGCGTAGGCATACTGGCTCCTGAACGCTTCCCACAGCTGTTCAAACGTCTTGAATGTCGTAGGGTCCCCGGTGTGCGGACCCAGCTGCATGCCCGAATAGGACCAGTCAAACCCGTCCGCAAG
Source organism: Geobacter grbiciae (assembly GCF_018531165.1). Taxonomy (NCBI): domain Bacteria; kingdom Pseudomonadati; phylum Thermodesulfobacteriota; class Desulfuromonadia; order Geobacterales; family Geobacteraceae; genus Geobacter; species Geobacter grbiciae. The sequence continues at coordinate 82,923 of NZ_JAHDIW010000008.1, forward strand.
GACGATTTCCATCATCTTGGCCGGGAAGATCGAGCCGCCACCTTCGGACCTGGTCTTATGGGTCTTACGCCTGCCACATACACCGGGAGACATGCACAACACCAGACCCCAGTAATGGGCCTCGTCATCGGTCGCCCCATTGTTATTCTTGCTGAACTGGCTGTAATACTTCAGCTGTTCAGTACCAATGACGTCATGTTTGATGGACGGGTACCCCAGGCCATCCCGGATGCACTCGAAGACAAGGCGTTTGGTTTTCTCGCGGCCGACCGGATGCCACCTGAACACGATGGACGGTTCCGTGGTTCTGATGTTCCTTGCACCTTCGAGAATGGCATCGGTCATGTCACTGCAGGCATCCACATAACCGGGCTTGGTCCCGCCGATGGTCAGAATGAAAAGATCGTTGGAACCGGGGAAGATTTCGCGGTATGCCCTGGACTTCCCTGCGCCATGTTCCGAGATCTTCAGGCGCTCCATTTCAACCATTTCCACCACATCGGTGTGGGTCATGGGTTGGAAGGATTTCTCCTTCACGCTTATGTTGTAATAGGGCTCCAGCATTTCGTCTTCTTTTTGGGCATAACCGCTGGCATAGCGGTCTATGGCATGACAGATCAGGTAGGTATACCATTTAGCCTGGAACGCATCTTTCAAGCCTTTGCACGGCTCTGCCGGAACGCGGTGGCTTATCTCGGCAATCTCCAGCAACTCTTCCTTTCTTGCCGGGTCCGTTTCGAAGTTCTCGGCAACAATTTTCGCCAGCCGGGCATGGCGCCGGGCCCAGTTGATCACGGCTTCATCCGCGATGATCATTGCCTTCCAGACATCGATCTTGGCGATCCATTCCAGTCCGGTTGTTGCATCCCATGGAATCTTCTGCATTTCCCTTTTGGCATGCTCGATCTTCTCATGTGCCATTTCAATGCGTTTCAACAGACCGTCCTGCAGCACCGTTTCGTAAGGGGGGCTGATACTGTTGTATCCCGTGGCGAACCCCGGAGCCTCCATGGTGCTCACCTGGTACATCTGCAGGAGTTCTTCCTGGGTGAAATACCGCTCGCCCTTGGCCTGCATGCTGTATTTCTTCCAGTATTCATTAATCTCCGCAGCTTCATCTTTGGGCTGGGGGGAGTAGTCACTCATGAGGTAGTCCTGGACCGCCATATAGGCGAGTTCAGGATAGAGTGGAAACATCTCGGGGTCTTCGGCGTGGTAGCCGATGATGAATTCGTCCTGCTGCAGGACCAGCGTGCTTTTGTTCAATATGTTAGCGAGTCCCAACGCTCTTCTGATCACTTCCGGCTGCCCTGCGCTCGCCTTGTGCGCTTCGGTGATGAAGCGCATCCGCTCGATGCCGGCCCGAACCTCCGCATCGACAAATTCTCCAGCTGCGGCATGCTTCCAACGGCACCGTGCCTTGAGTCTCTTTGTCCTCTCCGTGGTGGGACGGGCAAGATTTTCATGAAGTACTTCATCAGCTATTGCATTTTCTTCCTGATTTGCCAGCGGAAAATCGACAACCTTGTCATTGTACTTAATTGATGCAGCAACCGTTGACATGAATAACCCCCTGTTTTATCATTTGTTATGCTGTTTTGAATGCTTTACATGATGGAGAATCGTTCCTGGTCGGCTTGGACAGCCAGTATTTACCCTTTGCGTCCTCCTTTTCGATAACGCAGTCTCCTTTGCCTGCTTCAAAGTCCCCGGCATTTTCAGGAACGGCAAAATAGAATGAGCAATTCTTACAAGTGGTCATTTTGAATCTCCTTTATGTGCATGGTTGACATCCTGCGGAATTGTCGTGATACATCTCGATTAGCGTTGAGTGACAACCACCCCCTTTCCCTGCGGCGAATAAACCGGGCGTGGCAAATAGTCGCGCCTTGGCTTCAGCGATCTCGTGCCGGCAACATTTTCAACTGCTGGTGACGACCCAACCATACCGCCGAGGGTGATCTCTCGAATTCCTTGTTGCCTGAGTGCGTTAACCAGGGGGGTAAGCTGATGTGCCGGAAGGTCGGGAACCCCCAGGTATTGATAGCTGCGCCCCAGTTGCACATATTTCCCCGTCGCATAGGAGTGATAGGGAAGGATGTCGACTCCGGACAGGTGGTTGGCGAACTGCCCCAGATACTCTGCATAGGCTTCGAAATCTTGGCTGGTGTCGTTGATGCCGGGAATGATCGGGAGATGGGTACGTACTGTTGCCCTGGCTTCCAGGAGCCGTTCCAGGTTCGACAAGATTTTGTGCAGGGAACCACCGATAACGTGTTGATGCTTTTGGGGATCAGGGGTTTTGATGTCGACAATAAAAAGATCTACGTACTTCAGAAGGGGTTCAATAGTATGCCATTCGGCAAACAGAGATGTCTCTATCGCTACATGAACATTCTCTTTTACTTTCAGTCTATACGTCAGATCACGGGTGAATTCAGGATACATCAGAGGCTCTCCGCCACTGACCGTGACTCCACCCCCGCTATGCTGGTAAAAAATTCGATCCGACACAGCCTCCTGGACAATGCTTTCCATCGAAATGGATTTGCCTACGGTTTCGCGTGCGCCAAACCGACAGCCGGATACACACTGTAAACATGACGTGCAATGGGTCCTATCAGTCGTTTTCCCAATACAGCCGCCATAGTCAACATTGTTGACGCTCGATGGACAAGCAGTCAGGCATTGCCCGCAATTACTGCATTTGCTTGCATGGTAATAGAACTCCTGCTTGGGATTTATGTTCTCAGGATTATGGCACCATGGGCAATGGAGAGGGCAGCCCTTGACGAAGATGGTAGTTCTGATGCCGGGGCCGTCATGGAGGCAGAATCTTTGAATTTCGGTGATGAGTGGAGTGAGCATGGTGCACCTCCCTGATTGACAAAGGGTATGCTGCTGAACCGAACGTGCTTTCTAGTAGAGCATTAGCAGCAGTTGTGCCAAAACACTGTTTCATAAGACATTAAACAGGTCTCACATTGTATTTAGTGTATATTTGACAACTAGACGTAGCTTCTTTTAAATCGCCATGTTATGATATGAATTAGGTGCTAAAATTTTGTTTGTATTTTGTGTTGGTGGGGGTGGGGGAAGCGATTTGGGGGGAGGGGCGGCACTATGCGAGAATGAAAGTGTGACGGGGAAAAGTTTGATTATTTTCTAAATACTGCTCTCAGGATTCAATATTTCAGAAAATGATGAACATTTTTTTTATACACTTGAATAACTGTGGAGTTGTGGTGGGCGATGGCGCGCTTGCCAGTCCGAGGGGGGAGAAGGGACGTTGATAATATAACTAGTCAATAATGCAATGCTTTTTATAATTTACCGTTGCCCGGGGTATAGTAAGTTCGGAGTACTGACTGTATATAATTGCAATTTAAGTAAATGCGACATATAAAACAATGTTAGATATTGCTGGGTCACATCTGAGGCATTTATCGAGAAAGGTGACATAGTGAAAAAGCGTAAGCTCGCGAAGGAAAGCTCTGCAAGTACCGTGGTCAGTAACAATCTACGTTCGCAATTGCGTTTTTCAAGCGAAACCGGTGAGATATGGTTGTCTGAGCACCGTATGCTTCTTGTTCATGCGGATTCTCATGCGAAATTGCGCCGTGAGTTGATCGAAACTCTCGGAGTGGGCCGTGCGCGGGGCGTGATCATGCGCATAGGCTATGCTACCGGCATAAGTGATTATGAACTCACCCATATCAGCCGGGATAGGGCAACTGATAATGAGAATTTCATGGCCGGGCCACTCTTGTTCACATTGGAAGGAAATGCCAAGACCACTATCCCCAAATTAGAAATTGACCGGAAAGCAGGTACGTTTTATGTCGAGGCTCTCTTGGAGAATTCCTGGGAGAGTCAGGCGTACCTGCGCCATTATGGTGAGTCCACCGAAGGGGTGTGTTGGTATTTACAGGGCTACTCGAGCGGCTATTGCTCAGCTTTTATGGGCAAGCAAATACTTTGCAGGGAAGTAAACTGTTTCGCTGCTGGCGCGAACCACTGCTACCTTGTCGGGAAACCGGTCGAGGAATGGGATGATTCCAGCGATTTTTCACTAATGATGAATCAGGAATCCATTACCGACCAGCTCATCGGTCTTCAGAATCAGGTTGTGCACTTACGTTCCGCAATGGGCGAGAAAAAATTGCCTTCTGATGTGCTGGGGAATTCGCCTGCTTTTCTCGCCGCTTACGATCTTCTTACGCAAGCAGTTGATAGCCAGATTACGGTACTGTTGCTTGGAGAAACAGGAGTTGGCAAGGAGGTATTTGCGCGCACTCTTCATGAGAAGGGGGCACGTAGCAAGGAATCGTTCATCGCCATCAATTGTGCCGCCATTCCACACGACCTTGTGGAATCCGAACTGTTTGGCGTGGAAAAAGGCGCATTTACGGGCGCACATATATCTCGCCCCGGGCGCTTTGAGCGAGCCGACGGAGGCACGTTATTTCTTGACGAGGTGGGAGATCTCCCCCTTTCGGCGCAGGCAAAACTACTTCGGGTGCTTCAGGAGGGAGAGGTTGAACGTCTCGGCGGGACAAAAACACATAAAGTAAACGTGCGTCTTGTAGCGGCAACAAACATCGACCTGCGAAACCTGGTTGAGGTGGGAAAATTCAGATCCGATCTTTATTACCGGCTCAACGCGCTGCAGATTAACATTCCGTCACTCAGAGAGCGTAAGTTGGACATTTTGCTTCTCGCCAAGCACTTCCTCAAGAAGTACTCCGCGATCAACGGCAAGAAGCTGCGTGGATTTTCCGACAAGGCAAAGCTGGCTTTGCTCGCCTATCAATGGCCCGGCAACATCCGTGAACTGCAGAATGTTGTCGAGCGCGCTGTAATGCTTGCGCCGAACGGCACCCACATCCATATAAACCATATGTTTCCTTCGTACAAAAACGATGGACTCCACGAGTTTGCGCTTGATGTCAAAGGGGGCTTGAGCGCCGACCAGGAGGAAAGTGGTGAAAGCTTCTGTGATGCCATCCTGAGCGGCAGGATAACAATGGAACAGGCCAATAACATGCTGGCAAACGCCGCCGTGGAAAAGGCAAAAGGGAACCTTTCCGCTGCGGCGAGAATGCTCGGTCTGACCCGTGCCCAGTTGGCCTATCGACTCGAGCACCAGCATGACAATGCAATCGTCAAATCCATACGAGTTAGAGCCAAATCCCGAGATTCGTCAAACTATCCACTGAAGTGAGTAATTTTTACTTAGATTGTGCCAAGGAGCGCAATAGCAATTCAGCGGGAAAGCGCGGCGTGTGGGCAAACTCGCAGGAGCAGTAAAAGTCGGTGCCGGAATGCCGATCGGAAACGAAGGCGTTGTCGAATTGGTGCGACAACTCCACCATCCTGGGATGGACAACGGATTCCAGGAGGCGATGGGCGGCAGCGGCAAACCGCTCACGTAGATCCAGCATCTCCTTCATCGTGCTGTCGATCTGCTTCTGCCTCTCCGCAAGTTCGTTCAGGTGCCTGTCGAGGCGCTGGCGAATTTTCTCCGACAGTTGTCCGGTCTCTTCCATGATGTCTCTCCCCGGCCCCATGGCCGTCAGGTCGCGTCAGTCGCGAAACGTGGCGTGGCACTCGTTGCACTTCTCCTCGGCCTTCTTGAAGGCAGTCTTGGCGCCAGTAATATCTCCCTTTTTCGCCAAGGCCACCGTTGCCATTACCTTCGAGCCGAAGGCATCAGCGATTTTTTTGAATGTGTCGATCTTCTTCAGATTCTTGTGGGGCTTCGCTTTTTTCAGGGCGGGAACGGTCTCGGCTATTTTCCTCGCCTCTGCCTCGACAGTCGTGGCATCCCCTTTCTCCAGGGCGCCATTGATCTTAGTCTGGGCCTCGGCATACATGGGCATTATCCGGTGGAGTTTGTCCATCCTGGCGTCATGGTGTTTCTTCCCGTACATCTCACCTTCGTGAGCGAGAGCTCCCCCCTGTGCCAGCAGAAGGATGCACGCCGCCAGCATTGTTGCTGTCTTCATCATTCGTATTTTCTCCTGAATCGTATCAGTGCTCCTGCACTTCCAGGGGAAACTCGCCGATCCCTTCAGCAGAACGGCCGACCTTGTCGGTTACCTTCCATAGGACCTTTACCGACATTCCCGCTTTGAACTGGGACGGGTCCTTCGGCTTCAGCACCGCCGCCATGTCGAAGACCGAGTGATAGACGTCGCCGTCGAATCGCTTGCCGTTTCCTCCGGCTATGCTCAACTCCTTGATCTCCAGCGGCCGGTCGAAGAAAACATTCACTTCTTCAACCTCCTTTGCCCCCCTTTCCTTCATGGCGGTGACGCTCAGAAGGCGAGGGGGAGAGGGGTGGAGGACGGCGCTTTCCTGCGGTTTCAGCGGCTGCCGTTCCAGACCGCCATGGCCGAGGAACATCGCGACGTCTTTGCCGTCCACGGTGCCGCTTTCTTTTCCTTCAATCTGCATCCGCACCTCCCGGACCCCGCTGAACTGGGAGAGGGTGAGGGCAACTGCATCAAGAAGCGCATGTTCAATCGCGGCATCGGCTTTTGCAGCAAGGATTTCCTTGCTGAAGTTCACGGTTACGGCGTCATTTTGCTCGGCAAGGCCGAGGAGGCGCGTGCCGGGAGCAAATAGCTGGAGGAATTCACCCTTGTAACTCCCTACATCCATGCCTCCCAGCAGACGCTCGACCGCCACCTTTTTCAAGGAGCTTTGATCGAAGGTGAAGAACGGAAATGGGACCACCTTGCCCGGCTCTTTTGCTGAGGGGAAATAGATGACGAAGACGTAGCAGGTTCCCTTGTCGGTGGTCGGAGCAGGACCGAAATACTTTTCATAGGCCCCAGTGGCCGAAACGCGGACCTGTTTCCCGGAGACGTTTTTCTGCTCTTTGGAGCAGCCAGCCAAGGCAATCAGAACAATGATTGCCACCAACACTACGCGAAGCTTTCCCATAAGGCACTCCCGGTGGAAAAAGGGGCGACCGGACAACCGGTCACCCCTGGTGCCGACTTGACGCCGATCTTTCTTACTTCACCACGTACCAGAACTTGGCGCTCCGCACCTTGCCGTCGGCCAGCTTGAACTTGGCCATGACGCCGTACTTCCCCTTTCTGGAGAGGTCGAAATCGGCGCCGAAGTGTCCTTGCATCGCCATCAGGTCCTTGACTTGCTCGGACTTGTCGGGGCCTTGGACTTTGACCTTCACCTCACCTTCCGTCAGCGCCTTGCCGCTCTTCGCATCCTTGAACTCGACGGCGATGTGGTGGGTCTCCTTCATCCCCTTGGGCAACTCCATCTTCATGGCCTTCATGTGCTCAGCCATGCTCATCACCTTGAAGGTGGCTTTCACTCCGTCCACCACCTCCTGATGGGCGACGTCACCCCCGTGGTCCATCTTCATTGAGCCGTGATCCATCTTCATGGAGCCATGGTCCATGGCGGCGTATGAGGCCAGGGGCGCCGAGAGGGCGAACAGTGCTGCTGCGATGACTGCTGTTGTTTTCATGTTTCTTTCTCCTTTTGTTTATGGTTTCGCCGTCTCCGACGGCTTCGATATTTGCGTCAGGTCGGCGCACCCGCCGCGGGTCCCGCGGAGGCGTAGCGGCGCTACGCCGCACAAGGAGACCGGCGAGGACGGTGTCGAGATGGCGCAAAGAGCGAAGCCGCCTAATGCTTCATTCCCGAATACTTCAGTCTCCCCTTCTTCAAGTCATGTTTCTTCATCAGCACGAAGATGACCGGCGTCATGATGAGGACGTGTACGGCCGAGGTAATCATCCCGCCGATCATGGGGGCCGCGATCGGCTTCATGACGTCGGCGCCGGTGCCGCTGGACCACATGATCGGCACGAGGCCCAGAAGGGCCACCGCCACGGTCATGAGCTTGGGGCGCAGCCGCAGCACCGCCCCCTCGAAGGTGGCGTCGTAGATGTCCTGCTCGGTGCACGGCCCGTTGATGAGCTTCTTGTCCAGGGCCTCATGGAGGTAGATGACCATCACCACCCCGGTCTCCACGGCGATGCCGTAGAGGGCGATGAAGCCGACCCAGACCGCCACCGACATATTGTAGCCGAGAGCCGAGACCAGGTAGACCCCACCCACCAGGGCGAAGGGGACCGAGAGCATGACCATGCTCGCCTCCAGGGCCGAGTGGAAGGTGAAGTAGAGTAGGATGAAGATGATCAGCATCCCCGCCGGCACGAGAATCTGGAGGCGCTGCTTGGCCCGTACCTGGTTCTCCCATTGTCCCGACCACGCCACGTAGTAGCCCGGCGGGAGCTTGAGGTTCTTTTCGAGGACTGTCTTCGCATCCCCCACGAAGCCACCCATGTCGCGGCCCCGGACGTTGAGGAAGACGATGGAGCGCAGCAGCCCTCCTTCGCTGCTGATCTCGGGCGCACCCGTGGAAACCTTGAGCTTCGTAACCAGCGACAGCGGCACCTGGGCGCCGTTCATGCCGCCGATCAGGATGCGCTGGATGGCCGGGATGTTGTCCCGATAGTCGCGCATGTAGCGGATCCGGATCGGGAAGCGGTTCCGCCCCTCCACCGAGGTGGAGAGCATCTCGCCACCCAGGGCAGTCTCAATGACGTCCTGGATCTCGCCCACGCTCACCCCGTAGCGGGCCGCGGCCTCCCGGTCGATGTCGATGTCGACGTAGTTGCCGCCAGTGACCCGCTCGGCCACCACGTCGGCAGCGCCCGGAACGGTCTTCAGAATCCCCTCGGCCTGGACCGCCAGATCCTTCAGAACGTTCAGGTCATGGCCGAAGATTTTCACCCCCAGGTCGGTCCTGACCCCGGTGGAAAGCATGTTGATCCGGTTGATGATCGGTTGGGTCCAGCCATTGCGGACACCGGGAATCTGGAGCTTGGCGTCCAGCTCGGAGACGATGTCAGCCTTGGTGACCCCGGCGCGCCACTTATCCTTGGGCTTCAGGATGATGATCGACTCGAACATGGAGACCGGCGCCGGGTCGGTGGAGGTCTCGGCCCGCCCCACCTTGCCCAGCACGTGCTCCACCTCCGGGACGCTCTTGATTATGGCGTCCTGCACCTGGATCAGCCGCTTCGCCTCGGTGATGGAGATGTTGGGGAGGGTCACCGGCATGTAGAGGAGCGACCCCTCATCCAGCGGCGGCATGAACTCGGAGCCGAGGGACATGAACATCGGGATGGCGATGGCCAGGGCCACGATATTGAGGGCGATGGTGGTCTTTTTCCATTTCAGCACCCAGCGGATCACCGGCGAATAGAGCCGGATGAAGAACATGGAGACCGGGTTGGAGCTCTCCGGCGGCATCTTTCCCCGCATGAAGAAATACATGAGGACCGGCACGAGGGTGATGGCGATGAAGGCCGAGCCCACCATGGAGAAGGTCTTGGTGAAGGCGAGGGGGTGGAACATCTTCCCTTCCTGCCCCTCCAGGAGGAAGACCGGCACGAAGGAGAGGACGATGATGGCCAGGGAGAAGAAGATGGCGCGCCCCACCTGCTTGGCGCTGGTGATGATCACCTCAAGACGCTTCTCTTTGCGCTCCTCGGGGGGCAGTTCGGAGAGGTGCCGGTAGCAGTTCTCAACCATGATGACCCCGGCGTCCACCAGCACGCCGATGGCAATGGCGATCCCCCCCAGGGACATGATGTTGGAGGTGACCCCCATGAGCTTCATGGTGATGAACGAGATCAGCACCGCGATGGGGAGGGTCAGCACGATCACCAGGGAGCTCTGGAAGTGGAGGAGGAAGGCGAGGATCACCAGGGATACCACCACCGATTCTTCCAGCAGCGAGTGCTTCAGGGTATCAATGGCCCGGGCGATCAGGTCGGAGCGGTCATAGGAGACCATGATCTTCACGCCGGGGGGAAGTCCTTGCTCCAGAGACTTGATCTTCTCCTTCACCCGGTCGATGACGTCCTTGGCGTTCTCACCGTAGCGCATGACCACGATGCCACCCACCGCCTCCCCTTGGCCGTTCATGTCCAGGAGCCCCCGACGGATGGCGCCCCCCAGTTGCACGGTGCCGAGGTTCCTGACATAGACCGGGGTGCCGCGCATGTCGGCGCCGACAACGATGTCCTCCAGGTCCTTGGGAGACTTGATGTATCCCTTGCCCCGGATCAGGTACTCGGCGTCGGCCTGTTCCAGAAGCCGCCCCCCCACGTCGTTGTTGGAGCGCTTCACCGCCTCCATCACCTGGTCGACCTTGATGTTGTAGGCGAAGAGCCGGTTGGGGTCCAGATCGATCTGATATTCTCGCACGAACCCGCCGATGGAGGCCACCTCGGCCACGCCGGGGACGGTGTTCAGCTGGTAGCGGACGAACCAATCCTGGAGCGTACGGAGCTGCTCCAGGTCGTACCCTTTTCCTTCCAGGGTGTACCAGAAGACGTGGCCCACACCGGTGCCGTCGGGGCCAAGGGTCGGCCGGACGTTGGGGGGAAGGAGCGAGGCGGCGTAGTTGAGGCGCTCCAGCACCCGGGTCCGGGCCCAGTAGATGTCGGCCTTGTCCTCAAATATCACGTAGATCATGGAGAAGCCGAAGGCGCTCGAAGCCCGGACGGCGCGCACCTGTGGCAGCCCCTGGAGGTTCACCGCCAGGGGATAGGTCACCTGGTCCTCCACCACCTGCGGCGAGCGGCCCGGATATTCGGTGAAGACGATCACCTGGTTGTCGGAGAGGTCCGGGATGGCATCCACCGGTGTCCTGTAGACCGCCCAGACTCCCGCAGCCACAATCAGGGCGAAGATCATGATGATGATGATGCGATTTCGGGCGGAATATTCGATGATTTTCTCAATCACAGTGAACCTCCGGGACCGGCGTCCGGTCCCTGATCAAATTACATTTTCATATCACCCATATCCATGCCGTCCCCCTTCTTCTGGGGAGGAGGGGACGGCGTATGCCCCTCATGGCCGGCCGGGGGAGCCGGAGCGCCTTTCTCCTCCATCTTCATCCCTGGCATCCCGGCATGGCCGCCGCCAGTCCCTTTCAGCTGCGCTTCGGAGTCGATCAGGTACCCGCCCGATGCCGCGACCTTTTCGCCTGCCTTCACCCCGGAGAGCACCTGGAGCATGTCCCCCACCCGGGCACCAACCTTCACGTCCCGTGGTTCGAACATTCCCGGCTTCATCTCCACCCACGCCACCTGCCGCGTGCCGGTATCCATCACCGCTGCCACCGGCACGGCAACGGCGGTGCCGAGCGGCACCTTGACCGAGGCGTTCACGAACATGTCCGGCTTGAGCTTCAGGCCAGGGTTGGGTAGCTGAACCCGTACCTTGACCGTCCGGGTCTTGGGGTCGAGGAAGGGGTAGACGAACGACACCCGGCCGGAGAAGGTCTTGCCGGGCCAGGACTGGGAAATGATGTCGACCCGCTGGCCGAGCTTTATGAAGGAGAACTCGTTTTCGTAGATCTCCACATCCACCCAGACGGTGGAGAGGTCGGCGATGTTAAAGAGGGGATCCCCCGTGTTCACGTACTGCCCCTCAACGGCGATCTTCTCGATAACAACCCCCGAAAGAGGAGTGTAGATGGGAAGGCGGATGTTGGGACGACCGGCCTTCTCCAGCCCCGCGATCTGATGTTCCTTTACCCCCATGAGAAGGAGTCGCTGCCGGGCCGAGGCCACAAGACCCTCCCCGCCCTGGGAGATGGAGGCAATGGGGGAATCCTTGAACCGGTCGCGGCTCTTCATGGCCAGGAGGTATTCCTGCTGGGCGGAAACGAGATCGGGCGAATAGACCTCGGCCACCGGTCTCCCCTTGGACACGTATGCGCCGATGGTGTTGACGTAGAGTTTGTCAATACGTCCCGCTACCCACGCGGTGACTTTCGCCTGGCGGGACTGGTCGTACTGCACGATGCCGACAGCATTCACCTCCTTGGTGAGGGGGATCGTCTTCGCTTCCACGGTGGCAACATTGGCCATCACCTGCTGGGAAGGCGAGAGGGAAACGTGCTCGAGCATGGCCATTTCCTTGGCATCTGCCTGGGCGCCTTCCACCTTCTTGATGAGCTGCATGCCGCAGATGGGGCAGGTGCCGGGCTTGTCCTTGATGATGAAGGGGTGCATGGCGCAGGTGTAGAGCACCGGCCCCTGGGCGGCTTTTTCGCCTTGCTTGACCCCTTTGCCGGCATCTGTCCTCTGCCACAGGTAGTACCCCCCGCCGGCCGAGGCCAGGAGAATCACTGCCACCGGAACTGCAACCTTCGCGCTCAATTTCATGATCGTACCTCGCGTTTTATGGAAAAATAGTTCAATGCATAGCAACTGACATGGCGGGTTTCGCCGGGAAGGCCCTCTACTCCTGCAACTCCTTCCCCACCAAGGCCTCAAGCCGGGCGAGGCGCATCTGGTACTCGGCCAGGGATTCGTAATAGTCCCGTTCGTAGTTGAAGAGGGTCAGCCGGTTGTCGAGGAGCGTGAGGAAGTCGACCTTGTTCACACGGTAGCCGATGGTGGCTGACTCCAGCGACTGCTCCGCCTGGGGGATGATGCCGGTGCGGTAGAGCTTGGCGAGCTTATCGCGCCGCTCCAGTTGGGCCAGGCTGTCAGCGATGCCGAGGTTGATGCTGTTGTTCAGGGTGTTCAGTTCCGCCGTCGCCATGGCGATCTCGGCTGACGACTCCCTAACCATGGCATGGCGTCGCATCCGCTGGATCGGGAGATTGAAGGTGAGGCCCGCGCTGTACATGTCGTAGCCGCGCTCCATTTCACTGGTGGGGTCCCGCTGCATGTACTCGAAGGAGAGATTCACGTCGGGGAATAACTCCTTTTCCGCCAGGCGGTGGCCGGCTTCACCCTTTTCGATCTGGGCGCGCAGACTCTTGACCATCGGCCGGTTCTCCCGGGCCACGGCACGGAGCTGGTCGGGGGACCAGGTGAAAGGCTTTAACTCGAAGTCGGCGACTTTTCCCACGGGCGTTTCGGCCGGGCGGTAGAGAAGGGTGTTCAGGGTGGCCTGGAGGCTTTTCCGCTGCTGCTCCAGGGATATCTTCATGTCGAGCATCTTCGAGCGTTCGACCTGGGCCTTGAAGACATCCTGCTGGGCCCCCTGACCCACGGAGTATTTCGTCTCGGCCAGGGCGATGAAGTCATCCATGATCCGGATATTCTTCTCGACGATCTGCAGCTCCTTGTCGGTCAGAAAGATCTGGTACCAGGTCTCCTTCACCATCCGGGCCAGCTCCAGCTTCCGCTCGTCCACCTGCCACTTGAGAGCCTCGGCTTCCTTCGACGCCACCTCGGCCTTCAGGTCCCGCTTTCCCCAGAAGGGGAGCTGTTGCGAGATGCCGATCACCCGCTGGCTCATGGGATCCCGCTGGGAATTGAAGGGATCACGGATCAGGAAGTTTTGCATCTTGAGCATGAGCATCGGATCATCGAGGGCACCCGCTTGGGCAACGCGGTTGCGGAACATCTCCCAACGGGCCTCGGATGCCTTCACTTCGGGGTTGTTGGTAATGGCGGCATCGACGAGCATCGGCAGATTTTCGGATGGTTTCGTTTCCTCGGCCGGCGCCCGGTAAGGGAGCGCCAGCAGGGAGAGGAACATGAACCCGATTGCGAGACGTGATTTCATGGGGTCTCCTGGATGTTGAAGTGATAACAATGGTATTACACGCGTCATGCCAAAATCCAATTAGCTGATTTTACGATATATATTCGGTTCGGGACTATTGTTGACAAGCCATGTCGCGGAATATTCAGCAGCCTATCAGAATATTCTCTACTCTTTCGATTGATTACGCTCTAGTTCCTATCGGCAGGTATTCAATGATGCTTTAATTTAATAATGAAAAAATTTTATGTGATGTGCCAATGATATTCTGGAATCCAATCCGCCGACAAGAACCTCAGTCCATGCTCGTGTCCACTTCGACCTCACCGCCGGGACGGGTCAACTCCACCTTTCCCTTGATCTCGATGGGGCGCCGAAGCGTGTCATAGACCGGGCAGTGGCGCTCCACCAGTTCGGTGAGCTGGCGAATTCTTTCTATCGGCTCGGTAGAGACGATTCGGGTTGTGTAGGTAACTCCGGTGAATCCTGACGGCACTTCGGCCAGATTGAGAAAACCCCGAAGGTCCAGGTATCCCTTGGCATGGACCTCGATCCGCAGAATTTCGATGCCGAGCACAGCGGCAAAAGCCCGGTAGACGATCTCCTGGCAACTGCCGAGGGCTGCGAGGAGCATCTCCACCGGGTTCGGAGCGGTATCCTCTCCCCCCAGCTCCCGTGGCTCGTCCATGGGGATGCTGAAACCGCGCACTTCTGACCTCGTCGTGAAACCGGCACTGTCGGAATAGGAGGAGGCACGAAACACGGAGGTAGAGAACTGAGGGGTTTTGCGGATCGTTTCTGTTAGGTGCTCAATGGCATCCTTGAGTGCAACGGACATTGCGTCAGGCTCCTCTTCTGGTGTGGGATGTGGTGTGACTGGCATCCGGAGGCACGGTGGTGAACTCGGCTCAACCCTCTCAAGTAATGCCACTTCATTTCGCGGTGTCAATGTGTCAGGCTGGCATAAGTGTCCAACTTTACTTTATCCTCAGCTCCTGTGTTCATTGCATGAGGAACCAAAGAAGCGGGAACAGCTTGTCCGCTTCGTAAGGTTTATGGACAATGCCTGCCACACCTGTCGCTGCTGCAGTTTTCCCGAAATCTTCGGGCGGGTCGGCGACACCGAGGATGACTAAAAGGCGGGGCTGTTTTTCGAGCGCTGCACGGGTCAGTTCGATACCGTCCATATCGGGAAGCAGGGCATCGGCAACCAGAACTTTCCATGGATTGCTTTCTAGCATCGAAAGCGCTTCTCTGCCGTTGCTCGCACGGGTAATCCTCAACCCGTTGCTGACAAGCAACGACTTGATGCCGGCGCACTGCTTTACTGTGGTCACGAAAAGAAAATCGCCGCTCTCTGGACAGGTCTCTTCCGAACTCATGTCTACTCTGTTGTCCGCCAAACCCATCATCAGATCACCCTCCCGTCCCGGATATGGATCGTCCGGTCGGTGTACTGGCAGTTTTCAGGGTTATGGGTCACCATCACCACGGTCTGTCCCTCGTCGTTCAGCTCCCGGAAAAGGGCCATGACCGCCTCGCTGTTGGCGCTATCAAGGTTGCCCGTCGGCTCGTCGGCAAAGAGGATATGGGGGCGGTTGACGATGGCCCGGGCAATGGCGACCCGCTCCTGTTCGCCGCCGGAAAGCTGGTTCGGAAGCCGGTCCGCTTTGTCGCCGAGTCCGACCCGTTCCAGGGCCTGGTGGGCTGCCTGACGCTTCTCCTCTCCCTTCAGCGGTGCGATGGTCAGGGGAAGCATGACGTTCTCCTGGGCCGTGAGGTAGGGGATCAAGTGGAACGACTGGAAGACGAAGCCGAAGTTCCCGGCCCGGAAATCGGCGAGTTGCTCCTCCCCGAGGGCGTAAAGGTCGGTCCCGTTGACCGTTACCTTCCCGCCGGTCGGATGGTTCATGCCGCCGAGGATGGAGAGAAGGGTGCTTTTTCCCGATCCCGACTGCCCCATGATGGTGATGAACTCGCCGGTTTCGATGCCGATGTCGACGCCGCGCAGCGCCTCCACCGTCTCGTCGCCGCAGGAGTAGTGCTTGGTCAGATTGCTGATCTCGATGAGTGCCATGATTGATTACTCCGTTATTTTGCCCGGTCCCTGGTCCCCGGTCCCCGCCGTTACAGTGCCCGCAGGGCTTCCGTGGGGTCCATACGGCTGGCGTGGAGTGCCGGATAGAGGCTCGCCAGGAGCCCCACCGTCACGGCGAGGCCGATGGAGCCCGACGCCACCAGACCGTCCCAGACAAGGGCCGCTTTCGCGGATTCCGCCATGAAGGGGAGGGCAAGCCGGGCAGCTCCCATCCCCGAGAGGTAGCCCAAGGCACCGGCCAGCAGGCTCACCAGGGCCGCCTCCAGGAGGATGATCCTCATGATGTGGCTCTTTCTGAAGCCGATGGCGCGGAAGACACCGATCTCGGTGGTCCGCTCGTTGACGCTCCCCATCATGGTCACGAAGACGATGAGGGAGCCGATGAAGATCACCACCCCGGCGACCCCGTAGGAGAAGCGCTTGAACTGGTCGAGGGTCTTGAGCCGCGACTCCACCACCTGCTGGATGGCGGTGACTTTCGCCTCCGGCAGCTTCTCGGCGATCTGGACGACCATGTCGCCGATGGGACAGCCGGCGCAGAGCGCCGCCACTTCCACAAGGGTGATCTTGTCCTCCTTGCCGAGTAGCTTCTGGGCCTTCTTCAGGGGTGCGAAGACCAGGGAGTCGTCCTGGGAGCCGGTCTGCTCCAGGATTCCCGCCACTTTCAGGGACTCGCCGCCGATGGTGACCGTGTCGCCGGGGGAGAGGTGGAGCGTGTCGGCGGTGGTGCTGCCGAGGAGGATTTCGTTCTCCCCCTTCGGCTCATTACCGAAGATCCGCCACCACTGCTTCATCTTGAGTTCTTCCGCGAAGTTCACCCCCACAAGGAGGACGTTCTTCTCCTTCAAGGTCGCCGCGCCGAGCACCTTGGGGGAGACGGCAAGGATGTTCCGGTTGTTCTTGATCTCCCGGATCTTTGCCAGGTCCCCCTCGTGGATTTCCCGCTGGTCGAAGCTCACCCGGCCGAGGCTGATGCCGCCGTAGCTCATGGCGAGATCATCGCTTTTGGGCATAATGAGGATGTTGGCGCCGAACTCGTCCATCTTCCGGCCGATGTCGTTGGACATGGATTCGGTGAGGGTCACGAGCGTGACGATGGTGGCAATGCCGACCATGAGACCGATGGTGAGAAACGCCATCTTCGCTTTGCGCCGCCGCAGGTTATTGAGTGATATGGAGTGGAGTTTCATGGTATCGATGCCTCGCCGGTCCGATTAGAAATAGCGCGCTCCCTGCTGGAGATCGGAAGCCTTTACGATGATGTTCCTGCCGTCGCTGGTGGCGGGGAGATATGAAGGATTGCAGCCGCCGACGGAGTGGGGACCGATCCGGTTGATCTGGAACTTCTTGCCGCAGTTCTTGCAAAGCATGGTGTCGCTATCCTGGACATACCCCTTCTTCTCCCTAAAGCAGACGTCGCAGGAATCGAAGGCGGTGTGGATCTGGCCGTCGCTTCCCTTTACCACGAGAAACCTGATGTCCTTGCCGCCGTCGGCGTAACGGAAGAAGTGGGCGCTGCCATCCGAAACCCTGGTCAGCGGAATCGACACCACGCCGTTCACTGCCTTCACTTTCTCGACGCCGGACAAGCCAGGGAAATTGAAGGCAAATACCGTTGCTACCCCAACCAGTAGTGCCACTGCCACCAGAATCCCCCATGTGAAGCTCTTCTTTGCTGCTTTCATGTTTGCCTCCTCGCCCTTGGACTTATTGATTTCGACCGATCTATTTTCGTTTGCTCTGCTTTTCTTTCCCATGGTCAGTTCCTTTCTAAGATACCCGTCCGCGCCTCATATATATCTTCCTGAAACTGCCTATTTGGCACTCCCGCAGCCGCCGGAGTCGCAGCGTCCCGTACCACACCCTCCGGACCGGATCACTTTCGCACCGAAATCCCGGCCCGCGACCCGCCGGAAATCGGCGAGTGACATCTGCTCTCTGAGCCAGCTCTGAAATCCGGCCTTGCGGACCGCTCCGGCAAATGCCTCCGGATTGGCCGAATTGGTGTCGTACCCCACCAGAACCCACCCGCCCTCGACATCCACCTCGACCCCCGCCACCCCTTTCATCGGCTTGAGGGCCTTTTCTATCTTGCCAGCGCAGCTGCCGCAGGTCATCCCGACGGTCTTGATGGCCGCCACTGCGTTAGGGACCGGCGCAAGCCTGACGTTAAAGGCTAGGTACACGAGAAGCCCCACGGCACATACCACGAGAATTCCGGTCCATACGGTTCTATTTCGCATGGTCAATTTCCTTCTTCTTCCTCACGTGCGGTGACTTGTGCAGCTAGGTACAAAAGGTGAGCCAAATAGATAACTGTGCTAAATTACACAAAAATGTGGAGAAACTGACTGACGCGGTAGATAAAAGTGAGGAATAATCATCAGTGTCGTGTTTGATATTCGACACAGTTACCTGTGGAAGTTGGTAACGTACTTAATCCTGTATCAATCGGCATTGAAAATGACTCACCCCAGATAGTCAGTTTTTGTCAGAATTTCTCGTTTTTGATTCTCCATCTGTCGTTTCCTGTTTCGCAGTGATGGGTGACTCTGACCAGGAGGGCTGTGGTCATCTTGGCGCGGCAGATGGGACGGAGCCGCGCACTGCTCAGGCGATGCTTCCTCTCCGGTGCGGGAGAGGATGTTCGCCAGGACATTGGTGGCCAGAGGCATATTTCATTCCTTCGATGGGCCTCCAAAGCAAATCACTAACTGATATCAGCATGTTAGTCCCGAATTGTAGCCCGAGGCGTTGCAAGGCCATAGGGAATATCCATGACTTTGTATTAAATATCAATACGTTATACTTACAAAACTGACACTAAATAGAAGAAGTTAGTCAGACTCAAATGAGACCAAACGACAGAATGCTTGAATATATCTTCGCAAACTGAATATTCTGATTTAAAATGTTAACAAATATTATTATGCAGAATAAAAATAGATTTTACCTGTGTAATTATAGCATTAAACAATAAATACTTTCTGCATGAGGCTAGTTATATAGTTATTAAAAATTAAATAGTTTGACTTTATTCTTGTAAAGCTGTTACTTTGATTTAGCTTTACGAATAATATTGGATAAAGCATGCAAAAGGTTTAGGTGAAAGTAAACACATGGTAAACGGAATGGTAAAGTGGTTCAGCGACAGCAAAGGTTTTGGTTTTCTTGAGCAGGAAAACGGCGAAGATGTATTCTGTTATTTTTCCGTCATCAACGGCGACGGATTTAAATCCCTTGTTGAAGGCGATAGGGTAACGTTTGAACTAACCAAGGGCCCGAAAGGGTTTCAGGCCGCGAACGTAACCAGAATCTAGTCGAGTACTTTATCGACCTCCAAAAGCCCTGGAGAAATCCGGGGCTTTTCTATTTGCACAAACAAGTACTGGCATACAGTGTGTGAAGGTGAATTGTGGGAAAAATTGAAGCATTAAGGTGGGATAATAATAATGGCCATTAACAAAAAATTACAAGACATAGCTGTATTTGTGGAATTTCTCATGGGGTCAGGGCTCGCGATCTTTTTTCACGTGGTTCTCCATAACGAGCAGGCAGCCTACGTCATTTTCGGCATCGGCATCCTACTCTCGCTAGCCACCTTCCTGCTGCGTGAGGATATAGAAAAGACCCGGTCAACTCTGCTCGAGCAGTATCACCATGTCCATGAAATTCCCTTTGCCCTTGCACAGATCCTTGATCCGGAATGTCAAGTTAAGGCTCAGGAACTCATGGCTGGCACCAAGAGAACCATCACGCTGTTGCAACAGGGCTACATCCCGCTGGATGAGACAGAATTCTATCTGGAAGGGGCCAAGATTTCCGACCAGGCAATGCGCCAGATAATAGCAGTCGACCCTCTCACGGCGGGGAGGGGGACACGCGGAGCGCTCATAAATTTCTATCAATCCAACCTGCGCGCTCTTGACCGCGGTGTCAGGGTCACCCGCATCTTCGTCATCACCCGTGAGGACCTGTCAGACCCTGAAGCCCAAAAGATTCTCCTTGCCCAATACCGGGATGATATCGACGTGAAGATTGCCTATCGTGACGAACTGCCGACGTCCAGCGATGGTCGTGATACCAGCAGTTCCTTTGACTTTGCCATTATTGATGATCGTGTGGTGATCAACGTTTTTGCCAAGTCCGGCAAATATTACGGTCATAAGACCAGTCAACCGGGGGAAGTAGCCAAATTTCTACATCTTTTCAAGCAAATCGAAAACAGCGCTCACGCCATTGCCGTGGAAAACGACAGGATCGTTCTTGCTGCCGATGTTGTCGCCGTGGCATCCTGAACAATCTCTTCCTTCAATAGCGCCGCCTTCACCCTTTGAAATACGAAGATTGTTCTATTATCCCTTCGTATATATCCGACCCCCTTCCTCGTCCACGGCCACCAGCACGCAGTTCTTTCCGCTTCTCTTGGCTTGATAGAGCGCAGCATCTGCCTTCTCAACGAGTTCTTGATGTGTCTTGGTTGTTTTGCCGCATGACGCCACGCCGATGCTAACAGTTACTGTTTGGCCGCCGGGCAAGGGTTCCGCCAGTTCCATTTTCAATCTGTTGGCAATTGTGCCAGCTTCATGGATATCAGTAAAAGGCAGGATTACCGCAAACTCCTCGCCGCCGTAGCGACAGCATATGTCCGAATCTCTTGCTACGTACATCAGGATTCTACCCATCGCGGCCAGGATTCTGTCACCTTCCCTATGCCCGTATGTGTCATTTACCACTTTGAAGTCATCGATGTCGATCAGCACAAGGGAGACGAGCGCGCCATATCGCACATAGCGTCTAACTTCAAAGTCAATCTGTTGATAAAAGTAGGTATGGTTGAAGAGGCCAGTCAGACCATCGCGCAAAGACAGCCCGACTAATTCTTTAATATGCGCTTCGCCAACCAGCGTAGCGGACCCCATATTGTCTGTTATGTTCGAAAGGTGATCCAGTGCAGCAACAACAATTCTGACGTTCCTCCCCAAAGCCGTCGACAACTCATATTTGTGGCGCAGGACTTCATCCCACAGGTCTTCGGCCACTTCCGGGGGGAAATGCTGGTAGGTAATCGAATAGAGAAGATCGGAAAAGAATTTAAGACCACGGCTCTTCTTGAGTTCGCAGAGATGATGCTTCTCGGTTTCCGTGAGAGGTCGATCTCCGGCTAAAGCGGACACCAGATTCAAAGATAGCGCATTGTCGCCAAGGATACCCCGCCGCCGATCAGCATCGGTCTCTTCGTAAGACGGTGTGTCGTCCGGCTCTTTCATGGCTCTCAATTACCTCCACCTGTCTTTTCATGCTTGCGTCGGGCGCCAGGCCGATCTTGGCTCGCTCACATCAAGTGTAATCTCCTTTCGGGTCCTGTGTTGTTGTCGAGACATATCGACGCTGGCTGACCTGCGATGTTACTAAGTCGCAGCCTTCGGTGGATTCGACAAAAGCTCTAACACTGACTGAGCGGTGTACGGGATGGCCATTGACAATCAAGAATACCAGCATGCTTTGCTTTTTCAGCAGTCGCTCCAGAAATTCAATATATCGGTCGGCGGTCAGATCACCTTTGACCATCGTAAAACGCATAGAACCTTTTGGCGCTTATGGCTGAGGCGAGATTCAGACTGTGTCTTGATCCGGTGGTACTGGCCACTCAGGTGCTGGCAATCTTCATTATCCGCACTCGCCGTGATCCAGTTTAACAGCCGCCCCAATCCTTGGCTGTTCGCCTGTTCGTTGACAGGTGTAGCAGTGGCCGCCCTGCTGCCGTTTACTCCTTTCGGCGAACATTTGTGCTTGCCGAGGGGATCGCCACCATCGCCGCAGCCTTCTATCCCATGCCTGTGCTGGTGCGTCTCAGTGATTTCAAGACCAACGAATATGCCAAAGCTGATCGGCGGCAGGGCGTTCGAGCCGCAGGAGGAGAACCCGATGATCGGGTTTCGCGGTGCGTCACGCTATTATGACGACCGGTACCGGGAGGGGTTCGCCCTTCGAATGCCTGGCAGTTAAACTGGTCAGGGAAGAGATGGGGGCTGGACAACGTCATTCCCATGGGACCCTTCTGCCGGACCGTGGGCGAAGGGGAGCGGTCCTTGCCGAAATGGCACGAAACGGCCTGAAACTGGGCGAAAGCGACCTGCAGGTCTACGTCATGTGCGAGATACTCAACCGGTAGCCGGCTTTGTGCTTACAGGTAGTCATGTCGGCATGTGGTATACTTGCTGATGTTGAAGCAGAACTTGGCCGCGTTATCAGCTGATCCTCCATCCCAGCTCAGTGTGCTGCATGGGAGGCTCAATGCATCAGGCCTCTCTTGAAGACTATTGCCTGCGGCTTCGCAGTGACTTGCAGCAGGGACTATCTCCAGCGGAAGCCGTGCTAAGACTGCGCCGTGATGGGCCAAATCTTCTTGTGCAGCGTCGGCGAGAGCCGGAACTGCTCAAGTCCCTCCGCCAGTTTTTGAATCAGGCGAAATTCCTGCAGAAAATGGGATATCCTTTATTGGTTCCGAGTCGTGAGAGTAATGGCCACTGCTGACCTCCCCCCTGATACTGATCCAGTTTTCAGGCGTGAAGGTTAGGAGAGAAAAGGTGCGCAAGCTCAAAAGATTTGGCAGTCCCATCTATACGTTCTTCCCTACCGAGGTCGAGGGATTCGATTCCCTGGGAGAGCTGGCGCTGAATATGCGCTGGTCGTGGAACCATGCGGCCGACGAAGTGTGGGCGCAACTCGACCCGGAACTCTGGGACCTCACCCACAATCCCTGGGTCGTTCTGCAGACCGTCTCGCGGGACCGCCTCCAGCAAATGTTGAACGATTCCGTCTTTCGCAGGAAGGTTGATGACCTGGTGGAAATCAAGCGTCATGAGGCAGAGGTTCCAGCCTGGTTTCAGCAGAGGCATCCCCGGAACACCTTGACCTCTGTCGCCTATTTCAGCATGGAGTTCATGCTGAGCGAAGCGCTACCTATTTACTCAGGAGGACTTGGCAATGTGGCCGGCGACCAGCTCAAAGCGGCAAGTGATCTGGGCGTACCGGTGGTCGGCGTGGGGCTCCTTTACCAGCAAGGTTATTTTCGTCAGGTAATCGATCGGTACGGAGCGCAGCAGGCTCTCTTCCCATACAACGATCCCGGGCAATTGCCAGTCATGCCGGTGCGCGAAGCGAACGGGGAGTGGCTGCGGCTGGAGATTGTGTTGCCCGGTTACTCGCTCTGGTTGCGTGCCTGGCAGGTGCAGGTGGGGAGAGTGAAACTGTACCTCCTGGACAGCAATGACGCGGCGAATTTTCCCGCCTATCGGGGAGTGACCAGTGAGCTTTATGGTGGCGGACCTGAGCAGCGTCTGAGGCAGGAAATGGTCCTCGGGATCGGCGGCTGGCGATTGCTTGAAGCACTCGGCATCAAGCCTGACGTCTGCCACTTGAATGAAGGGCATGCGGCATTTGCGGTATTGGAACGGGCGCGCAGCTTTATGGAAGAGACAGGGCAACCTTTAGAAGCCGCGCTGGCCGTTACAAGGGCGGGGAACCTCTTCACCACCCATACGCCGGTGGCCGCCGGGTTTGATCGTTTTGACCCGCAGCTTATCGAGCATTACCTCGGCGATTATGCCCGGAACAGGCTCGACATTCCGCCTCGTGATCTGCTGGCCCTCGGCCGGCTCAATCCGGACGATCCCATGGAATATTTCAATATGGCGTACCTGGCCGTACGGGGGAGCGGAGCGGTCAACGGGGTGAGCCGCCTGCACGGAAAGGTGAGCCGGAGTATTTTTCAGGTTCTCTTCCCGCACTGGCCGGAGATCGAGGTGCCGGTGGGGCATGTGACCAATGGCGTCCATATGCCGAGCTGGGATTCGGCAGAGGCCGACGCCCTCTGGACTGAGTACTGTGGCAAGGAGCGCTGGCTGGGAATGACGGAAACCCTTGAGGGAAAGATCCGTTGTGTCCCTGACGGCAAGCTCTGGCAACTCCGCGCTGACGCCCGCAAGTCTCTCGTTGGCTACGTCCGCGAACGTCTGTCCAAACAACTGGCCGCCTCAGGCGGAGCACCCGAGGAGATCGGGAGCGCACAGCATATTTTGGATGCCAACACTTTGACGCTGGGGTTCGCGCGCCGCTTCGCAACCTACAAGAGACCGAACCTGCTGCTGTACGACCCCGAGAGGCTACTTCACATCCTCTCCGATCCGCAGCGACCGGTGCAGCTCATCATTGCCGGCAAAGCCCATCCAGCTGACCAGGCGGGGCAGGCCATGATTCAGGAATGGATGCGGTTTATCCGGCGCCCCGAAGCGTGCAGGCACGTGGTCTTCCTGAGCGACTACGATATGCTGATGACCGAACGTCTTGTGCAAGGGGTGGATGTCTGGATCAATACACCACGGCGGCCTTGGGAGGCGTGCGGCACAAGCGGCATGAAGGTGCTCGTCAATGGCGGGCTCAACCTGTCGGAGCTGGATGGCTGGTGGGCTGCAGCCTACACGTCTGACGTGGGGTGGGCGCTGGGCGACGGAAAGGAGCATGGCAGCGACCCGGTCTGGGATGCTGCCGAAGCCGAGGCACTTTATGCACTTCTTGAACAGGAGGTGGTCCCCGAGTTTTACAACCGCGACCGGAACGGTATCCCTGCAGCCTGGGTGGCACGTATCCGTGAAAGCATGTCCCGTCTTACAACGTATTTTTCCAGTAATCGTACGGTGCGCCAGTACACCGATCAGTACTATATCCCTGCCGCTGTTGCCTACCGCAAGCGAGCCGCCGATAAGGGAGAAGTGGGTGCGCAGGTGGTGGCATGGCGGCACGCCCTGGAACGGGGGTGGGATAATCTTCGCTTCGGCGAAGCAACGATTACGAATAAAGGGGATCAGCATATAGTCGAGGTTCAGGTCTATCTCAACGGCCTCGATCCGGATGCGGTACTGGTCGAGTTATACGCCGAAGGAGTCAACGGCGGTAATCCGGTGCGCAAGGAGATGACGCGCGGTCAAAAACTGGTAGGCGCGGAAAACGGCTACCTCTTTGGAGCCCAGGTGCCGGCGACACGACCAGCCACAGACTATACGGCGCGTGTGATTCCTCACCGCACAGGCATCGCAGTTCCCCTGGAAGCCGCCTCTATCCTGTGGCAACGATGAGAGGGCAGGTCATGGGTCGCCTCTTTAGCTTTCTGCTGAGGGTGGTGCGCGGGTTCAGACGCAATCAGGGGCTCTTGTTATCCGGCGCTGTCGCCTTTTATACCCTCTTGTCGATTGTGCCCATGTCAATCCTTGCCCTCATCGTCCTGACCAATTTCATCGAAGAACAGCAGTTGATTCTCACCTTGTCAACGTATCTGGGAATGGTGATCCCCGGATATGCGGTGACGTTAACCGAACAGGTGCGGGGGTTCCTTGAACATCGCAAGGCGATCGGTATCATCGGCTTTATCGTCATGCTGTTCTTCAGTTCCCTGGCCTTTTCCATGCTGGAAAACGCCATGTCGGTAATCTTTTTTCAGCGGGTCAGGATTCAGCGCCGCAACTTTCTCATCTCCGCTATCATTCCCTATCTGTACATCTTTGTGATGGGTCTCGGCATCGTTCTGGTGTCGTTTATTGTGGGAGCAATCGAAACCCTCGAAAACAGGCATCTGACTATTCTCGGCTGGAGTTTGAACCTTGGCGGTAATACAGGCTTGGCGCTGTATGTCCTGGGGATAGCTGGCGAGGTGCTGATATTCACCTCCATCTATCTGGTTATGCCCGTGGTGCGGGTCAGGTTTCGTCACGCGTTCATCGGCGGGGTAACCGCAGCGGTTTTATGGGAGATCACCCGCCGGGTGCTGATCTGGTATTACGCGGTCGTGTCCATGGTAAACGTCATTTATGGTTCCATCGCCGTGACGGTGGTGGCCCTTCTCAGCATAGAAGTCGTGGCGGTAATCCTGCTCCTTGGCGCTCAGGTCATTGCGGAACTGGAGCGCAAACCCGGCGAATCAGAACAATCAGGATTTGAGACCTGATGATAACGTAATGACAAGGAGAGCACCATGAAACAGCCCGCATTCCCTCCGCCTTACATGCATGAACACGCTCCGATAAAGAACGTCAACGAAGTTATCAAGGAACGGCTTACGGTAGGCCAGAGAGCGTCAGACTGGATCGCCGCAAAGGTTGGTTCGTGGCATTTCATCATCGGGCAGTCCATACTTCTCACCTTGTGGGCGATTCTCAATGTTACCGCCTGGGTGCGACATTGGGATCCCTATCCCTTCATTCTGATGAATCTCGTGCTGTCTCTCCAGGCGGCCTACACCGCCCCCATGATCATGATGAGCCAGAACCGGAAGGCAGATCGCGACCGTATCGAGGCGCACATCATTACGAAGTCAACCAGAAGGCGGAAACCGAAATTCGGGTCATTCTGGAGAATCTTGAAGCGCAGAACGTCGTCATCGCTGAAATCCACAAGTTGATCGAGGAAGTGCATAACGGGAACACGGTTCAACGGTGAGCCAATGAAAAGCAGTATTCAAGGAGAAATCCATCCTTTGCTTTCTGCTGCAGAGGATGACGGACATCGTAGATCGGACCGCCCCATTCTTCTGCTTAGTATGGCTGCCCTCGGGATTGTCTACGGCGACATCGGGACGAGCCCGATCTATGCCCTGCGGGAATGCTTCCACGGCTCCCATCCGTTTCCGCCAACGCCGGACAACGTCCTTGGCGTACTGTCGCTCATCTTCTGGGCGCTCATGATCACCATATCGATCAAGTATCTGCTCTTCGTGATGAGTGCCGACAACCACGGCGAAGGGGGCATCCTGGCGCTCTTGGCACTGCTCGCGCCCTGGCGCGACCGTTCCCGGAAGAGTCGGGTGCTGCTCTTTATCGGGCTGTTCGGCGCGGCGCTCCTCTATGGCGATGGGGCCATTACCCCGGCAATATCGGTCCTATCCGCCGTGGAAGGGCTGGAGATCGCGGCTCCGGGGTTGAAGCCGTACGTGCTGCCGATCACCATCGCGGTCCTGGTGCTCCTCTTCCGCTTCCAGAAGCGCGGCTCCTCCCGGATCGGCACCGTGTTCGGCCCCGTCATGCTCCTCTGGTTCGCGACGCTGCCCATCTTGGGCATCAGCTGGATTGTCCGTGCGCCACAGGTACTCACCGCCGTCAATCCGGCCCATGGCGCCGATTTCTTCATCCACAACGGCTGGCACGGTTTCGTGGTCCTCGGGGCCGTTTTTTTGGTGGTGACCGGCGGGGAGGCCTTGTACGCCGACATGGGGCATTTCGGGCGTTTTCCCATCAGGCTCGCCTGGTTCGCCCTGGTGCTCCCCGCACTGCTGCTCAACTATTTCGGCCAGGCAGCCCTTATCCTGCTCAATCCCGGGCAGGCGCGCCAACCGTTCTTCAATCTGGCGCCCGGTTGGGCGCTCTATCCCCTGGTAGTGCTTGCTACCCTTGCCACCGTGATTGCCTCACAGGCGGTAATATCCGGAGCATTTTCCCTTACCCGGCAGGCCGTACAGCTCGGGCAGTTCCCGCACGTCCATATCATCCAGACCTCCCGGGAAGAAATCGGGCAGATCTACATCCCCAGCGTCAATTGGCTGCTCATGATTGTGACGATCTCCCTCGTGCTCGGTTTCGGCTCTTCCAGCAAACTTGCCGGTGCCTACGGCGTGGCGGTTACGACCACCATGGTGATCACGGTGGTACTGGCATTTTTTGTTGCTGTCGGCACATGGCGGTGGCATCCCGTCGCTGCCGCTCTGATCACGACACTGTTCCTGACGGTGGACCTGTCATTTTTCGGCGCGAACATGCTGAAAATCGGGGCCGGGGGCTGGTTTCCCCTGGCAGCGGGCGGCATCGTCTTCGCCATGATGGCGACCTGGCACCGTGGCCGGGAAATCCTCGCTCAACGACTCCAGGAAACCAGGGAACCTCTCGACCACTTCCTGCTGCGGATTGCCGCGAATCCCCCGTTGCGCGTTCCGGGCACGGCGGTATTCATGGTCAAGCGTGTTCCCGGAGCCCCTCCCCAACTGCTCCATCATCTCGCCCATAACCATGTGTTACATGAGCAGGTCGTACTCCTCACTGTCGTTACTAGAGAAGTCCCCCGGGTAACGGCAGAGAAGCGACTTGAGGTCATCAGACTGGAACAGGGCTTCTCCCAAGTGACCGTAAACTATGGCTTCATGCAGAGCCCCAATGTGCCGGTTGCCTTGCGCGAGTGTGAATTGTTCGGCCTGAAGGTGAATCTGGACACCACCACGTACTTCCTTGCCCACGAGACCCTGATCCCCTCCCTGAAGCGCCGCGGCATGATGCTCTGGCGGGAGAAACTGTTCTCGTTCATGACCCGTAACGCCCTGCCGTCGACAGATTTCTTCAGGATTCCGCCCGA
Organism: Geobacter grbiciae; assembly: GCF_018531165.1. Classification (NCBI taxonomy): domain Bacteria; kingdom Pseudomonadati; phylum Thermodesulfobacteriota; class Desulfuromonadia; order Geobacterales; family Geobacteraceae; genus Geobacter; species Geobacter grbiciae. Next base: position 110,983 of record NZ_JAHDIW010000008.1, read on the forward strand.
GCGGGTCGTTGAATTGGGGATTCGGCTCGAAATTTAGTTTGACGCGGGGATTGTTGGTCAGAATTTAGAACCGGCAACTGGGACCAGGAGGTAGGTGTGCAGGAAGTAGTAAAGCGGTCCGACGCCCAGCAGGGTGATGGGGTGCCGGTTCATCGGGTTGCGCATAACGGGTGGTGGTCTGATACCACTCCGGCTTTCTCCACCTTTGCAACAACAAGCACAGGATTGAAGGACATAATCAGATCCTTCGGCATAAGAATTTTCTGGCGTTACATACGAGCAAAATTGGTATTGCGCGCAAGAGAGGATGCGGCGCCTTGCATTCCAGTCTCCTCGCGACACGTTGCAAGTGCCTCACGTGAAATGTTTTCTCATCAATGAGCTGGGGGAATGCGACGGATCGGGTCACCGGTGCGGGAACTGTATTCGGTCGTGAGAAAGTAGATTATCTGTCTCGCCTCGCCTGGCGTGATCTGTGGCGCCGCCAGCTTGACCATCCTGTTGACGATTCTTTCCCACTCCTCCGGCGTATTGTTGCTCAAAATATCCTTCACAATGTGGCAGGTGGCACACTTGACGATCAGGAACTGCTTGCCGCGCTGGGAGTCCAGTTCGGTATTCGACAGGTCATTGTGGGAAATGTACGGAATTTTCCGGATCTTGAGCGCGAGGTAGTATCCCGCCGAAATCCCCACCAGGGTAAACGCCAGCAGGAATACCGCAAATCCGATAAAGACGATATGCTTCAGCAGTCCGGGAAAGAACCGTGGGATGACGAGCTTCAGCATCAGCAGAAACAACAGGGTGACAGCCTGGGTGGCGTGGACGTGCTAAGCGCCGAAAGCGGTTCCCAGTGACGCGTCATTCGTTCGGTCATCACCGTGGTCATTACTACAAATACGAGGGCGAACGACCAGCCGGCCACCCGGTGGATTGTGAGGAGTGTGGTGCTGGTCGACTGCCTCCCGAACCGCATCATCATCGTCCAGACCGCCGCAGTTCCGAGCACGAGGAACAAGATACTGACGAAGGTGCTTATTGCCGGTGACATGGGTACCTCCGGTGCCGATTATCCCGATTCCAACTCCAGACTGAGCGGAGCATATCAATAATCCTTGAGGTTGCTGAATTCGTCCCAGGCAAGGAAGTTTTTGGGTGATTCGACGAAAGCGTAGATGTTCTCGCCGATGCTTAGGTGCTTCCGCTCCTCGGCGGCGATCATAAGCAGGATCTCGCGGGCTCCCTGGTCCTTCGCCTGTGTAGCCAGCTCCTCGTAAAAGCTGACCCCCTTTTCCTCTTCCTTTACTATGTGCTGGTACGCGTCGGGGCCTTCCAGTTCGACCATGGGGTCACGCTTTGCCAAGAGTGGCTTGAACAGGCATGCCGCTTCCTCCAGGACCTTGAACTGTGGTTGTCCGTTATTCAGGCCGGTTCATATTTCTATCCGGCACCGATTATCCAGCTACTTGATTGTAACATGTATTTTCAGAAGGGGAGCGTCAGCGTCGATCGCGCTCGCGACGCAATGCGCCGATACCGACGATGATAGTGCCGAAAATCCCGCTGACAATCATTGTTTCGCCGAGTATCTGAACCCCGCCACCCAGCCGGGCAATCACCAGCATCGCGTCGCCGATCACGAGCGCCACAGCAGCAATAGCTCCGGTGAGCCGCTCTAGATTGCGGCTAACGCGATCTCCCAGGGATTCAATGCCCGGAGCCTTCAGTCGGCCCAGATTGCTTTCGGCGAGTCGTCGGAGGACGCGTCGCGTGTCGCCGGGCGCCTCACTTATGAAGCGCTCCAGTTCGCGCGCTAGCTTGGTTGTCTTTTCCGTTCCCCACCGCGAGCTGCATCGGGAAACGGTAGATCTGAGCGGAATGGCGCGTGCTGTGGCCGCTGAATTTGGAAATGGGGGAGCCCCGACGTAAGGTGACCTTTACCATTTCGGATGGGCTGACAGTCAACGGTGATCCGAAGTTATTGCAAGTACACCAGCAAACGTGAAGATGCGGTCATCGAGTTCGGTATGGCCGAGGTTGACGGTAAACCGGCGTATTTCGTCCGTGACAACGGGTCCGGCTTTGAGATGGCCCATTCGGACAAACTGTTTACCCCCTTCCAGCGACTCCCCGGCACGAGCGAATACACGGGACATGAAATAGGACTCCCCACGGTGCAGCGGATCGTTCAGCGGCACGACGGGCAGGTGTGGGCCGAGGGAGAAGTGGGGAGGGTGCTACCTTCTATTTTTCGCTTGCATAGCAGCTGACCATTTCCCTCGGAATACAGCATAAGGACTGTGCACTTACTTGATGCGGCTGAGACTTGGGTACTCCCGACGAGAGTTTTTGAGAATGTGATTGTAGCGATTTGGGCACAAAATGGGCACAGGCTTGACTAGGTTGTGTGGGAATCGTTGGCGAGTGGAGAAATTGATGGTTAAATGGGCTGGTGTGCAGTGTTGTAACTGTTTTAAATCGCAATAAAAAACCGGCCAAGTTTCTTGACTTGACCGGTCGTGTTCTCTGGTGGGCGATACTGGGTTCGAACCAGTGACCCCTGCCGTGTGAAGGCAGTGCTCTCCCGCTGAGCTAATCGCCCAAAAAGTAGAAAGTTAATAACAAAACCGTTAAACCATGTCAAGCTTTGAATTTTATTCGGAGGGACGAGAGGTATTGAGTAAGTTTAAGTGATAGTAAAAAATCGTTATACTTCCCGTTGAATACACCTTGACAGCCAATCGGCGCTGTTGTTATAGTCCGTCACTGCGGTTTTTATCGGTACTAAAACAGGAGATGGTTTTGAGCGCAAAACAGATTGCCGTCAGGCATGATGATGCCATTGCCGTTGTTTCTTTGGCCAGACCTGAGTCACGTAACGTCTTGAGTCGAGATCTGGTTTTGGGTTTGCTCTCTGCATTCACCTCGCTTAAGGACGATGGGAGGGTGAAGGGGATTGTGGTTACCGGTGAGGGAAAGAGTTTCTGTGCCGGCGCTGATATCTCCGAGATGGCCCGCATGAGTCCTGCCGAGGCGTCGTCATTCGCCGAATTGGGGCAACGGCTCATGTTTGCCGTCGAGAGGGTCGGAAAACCGGTGGTGGCTGCCGTGAACGGTCATGCGCTTGGTGGCGGGCTTGAACTGGCGCTGGCTTGTGATTTCATTGTTGCTGCTGAGTCAGCAGTCTTCGCCGCTCCCGAGGTTCTTCTCGGCGTCATGCCCGGCTTCGGCGGCACGCAGCGTCTGCCGCGGTTGATCGGCAAGTCACGGGCAAAGGAGATGATATTCACCGGGGAGCGGATAAATGCGGCGAAGGCCCACTCCATTGGGCTTGTCAACCGTGTTGTCTCTGATGACCGGCTTCTCGCCGAGACAGTCTCGTTGGTCAAGAATATCTGCAACCGTGGGCTTCTTTCCCTCCGCGTGGCGAAGGAGGTCATCGACGCCGGGGCGGGTATCGATCTTGCCACAGCCTGTTTGATGGAACGCGATGCCTTTGCGCTCTGCTTTTCCACTGACGACCAAAAAGAAGGGATGCGCGCCTTCATGGAGAAGCGGGAACCCCGCTTTACCGGACGGTAACTGGGAAGGGACCATGAAACTGGAGCAAGGGTGTATTCAAATTTACACGGGTAATGGCAAGGGGAAGACCACTGCTGCCCTCGGACTTGCTTTCCGTGCCCTTGGCAGGGGCATGAAGGTGTTCATGCTTCAGTTCATGAAGGGGGGAGGCCCCTATGGGGAACATGCTGCCGCCGAGCGGTTCGCTCCCGACTTTACTATAATCCAGACCGGGAGACCGGGGTGGGTTGATAGGGATAATCCCGATCCGGAGGATGCGCGTCTTGCCCGGGAAGCTCTCGAAACAGCACGCACTGCCTTGACCTCCGGGGAGTACGATCTGGTTATTCTTGACGAAGTAAACGGTGCCGTTTCTTTCGGGCTTTTGTCAGTTGAGGATCTGCTGATACTCATGGAGCAGAAACCTTTGAGTGTTGAACTCGTTTTGACCGGCAGAAATGCTGATGAACGGGTCATCGCTGCCGCTGATCTTGTTACTGAAATGCGGGAGATCAAGCATTACTATCGTGCCGGTGTTCCGGCTCGAGTCGGAATAGAAAAATAAGGGGAGAGAGTCATGACTGAAAGAACACTGCGTATTCTGGTGGGTAAACCCGGGCTCGACGGCCATGACCGTGGGGCGAAGATTATTGCCCGAGCTTTCCGTGATGCCGGTTTTGAGGTCATTTATACGGGGCTCCATCAGACGCCGGAGCAGATCGTTTCCGCAGCCATTCAAGAGGACGTTGACGCGGTTGGCTTGTCTATCCTCTCGGGTGCCCACAATGCGCTCCTGCCGCGGGTCTGCCAACTGCTCAAGGAGAAGAAGGCTGACGATATCGTAGTTTTTGGCGGAGGCGTTATCCCCGATGACGATATTCCCGGGCTCAAACAGGCTGGCGTCAGCGAGGTATTTACGCCAGGAACCTCAACTGAGTCCATTGTGCAGTGGGTGCGTGAAAACGTGGCCCCGCGCGCATAGTACGTTATCCCATGCCGTATAAAAAACTTCGTATCGAGATCCGCAATAAAGTCGGTTACATCCTGCTGTGTTCCGGCCAGCGTTTCAATAAACTCAGCATTACTACACTGAGAGAAGTGAAACGGGCCATCACCGAACTTTCGCACGACCCCGAGGCGGTTTGTCTCGTCATCACCGGTTATCCGGGCGAATCCTTCGCCGTCGGCGCCGATATCTCCCAAATGGCGGAGTTCGGTCCTGCCGACGGCTTTTCCTTTGGCGAGCTCGGGCAATCATTGTTCGAGGCAATAGAGTCGTGTCCCAAGCCAGTCATCGGCGCTCTTAACGGAATTACCATGGGGGGGGGATGCGACCTGGCACTTGCCTGTGATCTGCGGATCGCCAGCGATGCACTCGTCATTGCACACCCTGGCGCAAAACTGGGTATCATTACCGGTTTTTGCGGCACCCAGAAGCTGCCACGCCTGGTGGGGAGAAATTACGCCCGGGAAATCTTCATGACCTCCGAACCTTACCGCGCTGCCGATGCCCTGCGGATGGGACTCGTGGACCGGGTATACCCAGCCGGTGAATTCTGGGAGAGGGTCGTGGCTTTTGCGGAGCGGATCGCTAAAGTCTCGCCCGCTGCCCTTGCCATGGCAAAGAAGGCGATCAATGCCGCCGAGGACTGTGACCTGAAGACCGGCTGCGCCCTCGAGGCAGCGTCTTATGCATATCTCTTTGCCACGTCGACTGAGCGGGGGCGAATGACTGAATTTTTGGAAGGAACGACGAATGTCTTTGGCTCAGAGGATACTTGACGGCGATTTACGTGCCGCGGCCCGTCTCATGCGAGACCTGGACGATGGATTTCGGAGCGCTGCCGAGGAGATGAAGAGTCTCTATCCCCACACAGGGCGTGCGTTCATACTGGGCATCACTGGACCTCCGGGGGCAGGTAAATCGACCCTGGTTGATCAGCTCACTGCCGCCTATCGTCAACGGGGACGCAGGGTGGGGGTGGTGGCCATCGATCCCACAAGCCCCTTTACGGGGGGGGCGATTCTTGGCGACCGGATCAGGATGAACCGCCATGCCGAAGACCCCGGCGTTTTTATCCGGAGTCTCGCCACCCGAGGACATATGGGGGGACTTTCCCGCTCCACCGGCGACGTGGTGAACGTCATGGATGCCATGGGGATGGATGTGGTCATCATCGAGACTGTCGGCGTTGGGCAGGATGAGATCGATATTGTCCGTATGGCCCATACGACCGTGGTTGTTTCGGTGCCAGGCCTGGGTGACGACATCCAGGCCATCAAGGCGGGAGTGCTCGAAATCGGCGATCTCTTCGTGGTCAACAAGGCCGACCGGGAAGGGGCTGACCGGACTGCCCGCGAGCTTGCTGCCATGCTGGAGATGAAGCAGGCCAAACCGGGCGATTGGCAGCCGAAGGTGCTCCTTACCGAGGCAAGCCGCAACAAGGGCATCGAAGAAATGGTAGATGAGATCGAGGCGCACCACGGCCACCTCGTGAATTCCGGTGCCCTTGAACGTCTTAAGGAAGAGCGGAGCGCGCGGCAGTTCATGGATTTGCTGCGGGAACGGCTCTTTGCCGAAGTCTATGGCCATATACATGTAAATGGCCGCTTTCGGGAGATTGTCGAGGATATGGCGGCGCGTCGGACCGATCCCTACAGTGCCGTGGAGATGATAATCGCTGAACGGTTCACGGGGCGGCAGGCGTCTAACCCTTGACCGTAGCGATGAAAAGTGTTACTTTCCGCGTAACGTAAATGGGGCTTCGGCCCCTTTCCTTTTTTCCGCAGGCCTGGTACCCATGATCCGCAAGCTGGCATACGTCATCGCTCTTCTCATTTTCGCTGCAATCGTCATTCGTCAACCCGAATCCACCGCAGACCCCTCCGCATCCCCCAAGGACAGCTCCAAGGAGGACCTGACGCGGATCGATTATCCGAGTCTTCGGAAGATCGACTGGAAGCCCCACTTCATCAAGCCCAACGAGACCCTTGAATCCCTTTTCGGCAACGATTGGGTGACGGTCGCCCGTTTCAACAGGATAGACCGGCGCCACACCTATCCGGGAATGACCATCAAAGTCCCTTCCGATATGGCATCAGCCCGCAGCTATACTCCGCTCCCCCTTGAGTATGAGACGGCAAAGCGCTACCAAAAGTTTATCCTCATCAGCCTTACCGAGCAGTGGATCGGCGCCTATGAGAATGGCAAGCTCAAGTTTTCCATGCCGGCAGCTACTGGCAAAACGGGCCATGAAACCCCGACAGGCCTTTTCCGTATTGATGCCCGTCACCGTACCCATACCTCATCCCTCTACCAGACCGACGATCTGTCGGCCCAGTATCCGATGGATTTCGCCATGCGTTTCCATATCGGCGCCGACAATGTGTCATACTGGATTCATGCACGGGATCTCCCCGGAAAACCCGCATCCCATGGGTGCGTTGGCCTCTTTGATGAGTCGATGCAAAACCGCATGTACGGTATCCCGGCAAAGCCGGTTCTCTTTGATTCCAAAAAGCTCTACGACTGGGCCGTAGGCGAGTCTGAGTACGGCGAGGACAGCGGTGAGCTGGAATTGATCGATGATGCCCCGGTGGTGGAAGTGGCGGGAGAAAATCCCGTCTATCAACCGTTCCCCCCTAAGCCGATGGCGGCGTCCCGCTGATCTTTTCCTTTACTTTTGCCGCTGATACGGCACACTCTCTTCCATGGACGTTATCGCCACCCACGTGAACGCCGATTTTGACTGCCTTGGCGCCATGGTAGCAGCGAAGAAGCTCTATCCCGAAGCCCTCATGGTCTTTCCCGGTTCCCAGGAAAAGAGCATGAGGGATTTCTTTCTCAAGACCACCGGTTATATGCCGGCCTTGACCCGCCTGAAGGACATTGATCCTGCCCAGATATCACGGCTTATCCTCGTGGATTGCCGTCACACATCGCGTATCGGCCGCTTGGCCGAGGTGGCGAAGCGGCCTGACGTCGAAGTTCATATCTACGACCATCATCCAGACTCCGCGGGAGACATCACCAAGATCGGCGGCGAGATCCGCGAGTGCGGCTCATCCACGACTATTCTGACCAAGATACTCATGGAAAAGGGGATCGAGGTGACGCCGGTTGAAGCGACCCTCATGATGCTCGGCATTTACGAGGATACCGGAAACCTTACCTTTCCATCCACAACGGTTGATGACTATGGAGCAGCTTCGTGGCTTCTTGCCCATGGAGCAAACCTGAATGTTGTTGCCGAATTCGTTTCCCAGGAACTAACGCCGGAGCAGGTGTCGCTATTGAACGACCTCCTCCATTCGCTGCAGACGGCGAGCGTTAATGGTGTCGATATTTCGCTCGCTCACGCGTCCATTGACCATTATGTGGGAGATGTTGCCGTGCTGGCCCACATGATGCGCGATATGGAAAACCTTGAATCGCTCTTCATCGTGGTCGGCATGGGGGAGCGGGTTTACATCGTGGCTCGAAGCCGCATCCCTGAAGTGGACGTGGGGGCGATCCTGCGCGAGTTGGGCGGTGGAGGCCATGCAACCGCTGCCTCCGCAACGGTTCGCGATCATACTGTCATCCAGGCCTTGGCACGACTCAAGCAACTTTTCCCCGAGTGGATCAACCCTAAGCGTACGGCCGGCGATCTCATGTCGTCTCCGGTGAAGACGCTGCCGGTGGAGACCACCATTGCCGAAGCCCGCGAACTCCTGACCCGCTACAATGTGAACTCCATGCCGGTTATCGAGGGAGGGGGGATGGTCGGGATCATCTCTCTCCGTATTGTGGAGAAGGCCCTCTATCACGGGCTCGGCTCCCTGTCGGTCAGCGAATATATGCATACGGAGTTCATGCTGGCTGATCCCGACACCCCCATCGCCGTCATCCAGAACTACATCGTCGGGCAGCATCGGCGGCTGGTCCCTGTCTTTGCCGGCGAGGATCTTGTGGGGGTCATAACGCGGACCGATCTCCTCCGCTATATGTACTCCGGCATGCAGCACAACGCCGAGGCGGTCTACGATCTCGGCAGGGAAAACCCGCCGGTACGCCGTCGCGAGGTGGTCCATCTCATGAACAAGAACCTTCCGCGCAGGGTGGTGGATACGCTTCGCGAACTGGGGAAGGTAGGGGATGGGCTTGAACTGCCTGTATTCGCCATCGGCGGCTTTGCCAGGGATTTGCTGCTGGGCGGGAAGAACGACGATATCGATATTACGGTGGAGGGGGATGGCATCCTCTTTGCCGAAACCTTTGCGGCGACCCATGAGTGCCGCGTCAAGAGCCACGCCAAGTTCGGTACCGCTGTCATTGTGCTTCCCGACGGTTTCAAGATCGATGTGGCAAGTACCCGCCTTGAGTTCTATGAAACTCCCGGTGCCCTTCCAACCGTGGAGCGTTCCTCCCTTAAGATGGATCTGTACCGGCGTGACTTCACCATCAACACCCTTGCGATCCAGCTCAACACAGCCAACTTCGGGCTTCTCATCGATTATTTTGGTGCCTACCGCGATTTGCGGGACAAGGTCATCCGGGTCCTCCACAATCTCTCGTTCGTGGAGGATCCAACGCGGGTCTTCCGGGCTGTCCGCTTTGAGCAACGACTCGGGTTCCAGATTGCGCGGCATACGGAGAACCTTGTCAGAAATGCCGTGAAGATGGGCTTTCTCGACAAGCTCGGCGGCAGGCGCCTTCTGAACGAGTTGGTCATCATCCTCCGGGAGCGGGAGCCGGTCCGGGCAATCCTGCGCATGGAGAGTCTGGGGTTGTTGGGTTTCATTCATCCTGACCTGACGCTTGAAACTGAAAATCTGAGGGTACTGGACGAGGTCAAGAAGGTTGTGACCTGGTTCGAACTGCTCTACCAGAGAGACCAGGTGGAGACATGGGTGGTCTATTTTCTTGCACTCACTTCACTCCTTGCCGATGATGCGTTCTTTGAGATGTGCACACGGCTATCCGTTTCGGAACATTACCGGGAGAAGCTCATTGACATGAGGGTGCATGGCGAGCAGATGCTGGCCGTGATGGAGCGAAAAGTTGCCGGGAAGAAGCCGGTTCTGCGGAGTAACATCTACTTCTGGCTTCGTGGCCTCTCCCCTGAGGTGCTTCTGTACATAATGGCCAAGACTCGTCGTGATGAGGTGCGGAAGTTCGTCTCCCTCTACGTCACACAACTGCGCGAAGTTACCTGTATGCTTACCGGAGATGATCTCAAGGCTATCGGACTTCCACCGGGCCCTCGTTACCGAGAGATCCTCGATGCGGTACTTTCGGCGCGATTGAATGGAGAAGTGTCAACGAGGGAGGAGGAATCCCGGCTCGTCAAACAGATGCTCAACTTTGTGTAGCGATTAGGCCACGGTCTGTCAGACCTTCAGCCTACTGACTAAACTGACCATTTTAGCACGTTCGGAAATTTTGACAGGGCCGCCTGTCTGTTGCTGTATCTGTCTCGGACACGTCATGGGATGATTTATTGGTAGTGAGTGCGATTGGTGTCTAAAATATACCGTATATACGATTGGTTGTGGGTTTGATTGCTGTCGTGCCCCCGACCGGTCTGGTTTTTGCTATAACCCTGTAGTCTGATATTTTGACACAGGGGTTGGCAATGGATAGAGCACATCGAGGCCTTTGGGGCGTGATCACATTTCTTCTCCTCGTGATCTGGTGTACACCCTGTATGGCCGATGATGCTTTTGAGAGCATTTTCCGCAATGCTTTTCTCGGAGGGCTTGTGGGAGGGGTTGCAGGAGCGGCGTTCCTTGCCCTGGCGGACAAGCCGGGCGATCACCTTGACTATATTGGCTATGGGGCTGCCGGTGGTGTTCTTGCCGGCGCTGCCTATGGCTCCATCAAGACAACCCGGGCCTTGGCTGAAGTTGATAACGGTAAAGTGAAGCTGGCGGTTCCAACAATCGTTCCCGGATTTGTTCCTGTCGGGACGAAGGGCGAAAGGGAAGTTGTCCTGACAGCGGAAGTTCTTCGCGGCAGATTCTGACAACAGGTTTTTGGATCGAAGAAAAAGGGGGTGGTCACAAAATGGTGGCCGCCCCCTTCTTTATTTACAATAAGCCGACGTCAGGTTCGCAATTCGGTGATGGCCCTGATTGAAGCTTCAATACCGTCCATGAGGAAAGCGAGTTCGTCGAGGCTGATGGAGAGGGGGGGGAATACAACGATGATGTTGCCGAGGGGCCTGAGGAAAACACCACGGTTACGGGCTTCGAGACATACCTGAATGCCGACCCGCTCCTCCCAGGGGAATGGTTCCCGTGTTTCTGCATCTTTCACCAGTTCGATGCCGGCGATCATGCCGCACTGGCGTACTTCTCCCACGTGCCTGACTTCATTTAATGCTTGAAGTCTTTCTGTCAAGTAACCAATTTTGTTGGTGAGGCTATCGAGGAGCCGTTCGTTTTCGAACAGGTCGAGGCTCGCCAATGCCGCAGCGCAGGCAATGGGGTTGCCGGTGAAGGTATGGCCGTGGAAGAAGGTCTTCATCTCTGGATAGTCGCCGAGAAAGGCATCATAGACCTTCTGGGTCGTCATAGTGGCGGCGAGGGGAAGATAACCTGCCGTAATCCCCTTGGAAAGGGCCATGATGTCGGGGGTGATCCCCTCCCGTTCACAGGCGAACATGGCTCCGGTGCGACCGAAGCCTACCGCCACCTCATCGGCGATCATCAGGATGTCGTAGCGGTCGCAGAGTTCCCTGACCCGCCGGACAAAACCGTCGGGCTGTACGATCATGCCACCGGCGCCCTGGACTAAGGGTTCGATCACCAGGCCGGCAACTTCATGGGCATGGATTTCCATGAGCCGTTCCAGTTCCTTGAGGCAGCGCATGCCGCAGTTGGCGCTGTCCCTCTCGCCGAACTCGCAGCGGTAACAGTAAGGGGCGGGGGCTTGGATTGTTGGGAAGAGGAGGGGGCGGAAAACAGCGTGATAGAGGTCGATGCCACCGACGCTTACGGCACCGATGGTGTCGCCGTGGTAGGCATTTTTGAACGAAATAAATTTTGTTTTCTCCGGTTTCCCTTGATGCTGCCAGTACTGGAAGGCCATCTTGACGCCGATCTCAACGGCAGTTGAACCGTTGTCGGAGTAAAAAACCTTGCAGAGCCCTGGCGGGGTAATCTCCACGAGGCGTCGCGCAAGCAGCACCGCTTTGTCGTTGGCGAGTCCCAGGAGGGTGGAGTGCTCAAGTGTGTCCACCTGGGCCTTGATTGCTTCGTTGATTTCACGCTTGCAGTGCCCGTGGACGTTGGTCCAGATGGCTGCGACGCCGTCCAGGTAGCGGTTCCCCTCAGAATCAACGATCCAGGTGCCCTCGCCTCTGACAATGACGACAGGGTCACTGTCCTCCCACTCCTTCATCTGGGTGAAGGGGTGCCAGACATGGGCGCGGTCGTACTCACGAAGTGTCTTGGTGTCAGATGGTTTCAATGCCAATCTCCCGCAATAGAATTTTTGTGGTGCCTTGGCCAGACAGGTGGTTGCTCAGAGTTTCGACAATGATCCGCTGGTCGGCCGCTTCCACCTTGGGGAATACGCCGAGCAGGGGAGCGCCGGACAATGAGTCAATGAGGTGCGGCGCGTACTCTTCAGCTGTGTCGGGTTTGTCGGGGTAAGAATTGATGATGGTCCCCCGCACCTCGATGCCGAGCTGTTTCGCGGCGAAGCAGGTAAGCACCGTGTGGTTGATAGTCCCGAGGTTGGGGCGTGCCACCACCAGAAGCGGAAGCTTCAGTGCAAGCGCCAGATCCGCCACCATGAGCCCTCCCGAAAGGGGGACCATGAGCCCTCCGGCTCCCTCCACAAGCACGAAGTCATGGCGGGCCACAAGGCTTTCGAATGCGTTCCGTATTCGCGAGAAATCGATCCGGACGTTCTCCCTGGAAGCGGCCACTGACGGAGCAATGGGAGTGCGGAGACAATAGGGGGCGCACTCTTCATCGAGGGGGACTCCCGCCGCCCAGGCGAGCAGTTCCGCATCCTCGGAGACGAGGGAGCCGTCCTGCTCGACGCAGCCGCTGGTGACCGGCTTCATGACACCCACGTTGATCCCTTGTTTCCGCAAAAGGCGCGCCAGAGCCGCCGTCACAATCGTTTTCCCAACGTCGGTGTCGGTCCCCGTGATGAAGATTGCATTACTCACAACAACCTCCGACAGTCAGTTCCAGATCCCTGAGCATCTGCCAGTCCTGCTCGGCAGGGCGGCCGGTGGTGGTCAGGTAGTTGCCGATCATGGTTCCGCTCGCTCCCGCGAAGAATATCCACGATTGCAGGTCCCGCAGGCTCTGCTCGCGGCCGCCGCAGACGGCAATTTTCTTTGTCGGAAGGATGAGCCGGAAAAGCGCGATGGTTTTCAGGCACTCAAGGGGTGAGATGAGTTTTGAGCCCGCAAGCCGGGTCCCTTCAATGGGGTTGAGGAAATTGAGGGGCACCGAGTCCACGTCAAGCTCCCGCAGGGTCATGGCCAGCTCGACCCGTTGCGCCGCCGTCTCCCCAAGGCCGAAGATACCACCGCAGCATATGGTAAGACCAGCCTGCTTCGCCACCCGTACCGTCTCAACATCCTCTTCGTAGTCGTGGGTGGTGCAGATATGTGGGAAAAAGCTCCGGGACGTTTCCAGATTGTGGTGATAGGTCTCGACGCCCGCCTCCTTGAGAGTCACTGCCGTTTCATGGTCGATGATGCCCAGCGAGCAGGAGGGAGCAATGGAAGTAGTTTCTCTTATGCGGCGCACAGCCCGGCAGATACGGTCAAGTTCTTCCCCCTTTTTGATCGTTGTGCCGCTCGTGATTATCCCATAGCAGTGGGAACCGGCTGCTTCAGCCTCCTTGGCGCAGGCCACTATCTTGTCTTCGTCTACAAGGGGGTAGATGGGCGCGTTGGTGGTGTGGTGGGCCGACTGGGCGCAGAAGGCGCAGTTTTCCGGGCAGCGTCCCGATTTGGCGTTAATGATGGAACAGAGATCGACGCCGTTGCCGAGGAAGTGTTCCTTGACCCGGCTTGCGGCCAGAAAGAGGGCAAAGGCATCAGTTCCGCTAGAGGCCGAGAGAGCGATGGACTCTTCCACTGAGAGTTGTTCGCCGGCAATAATCCTGCCAGCCAGTGTTTCAAGGGATCTGTTCATTGATGATACCTCCGAGCCCTGAAGTACCATAGGGATTTGCTAGTTGTCAACTTTGCTTTGGTGCTTGGTTAACAAGCGGTGGTGGAAATTGCCGAAAACCATGAAAACGACAAAATAAAAACTTGCATTTTACTTATGTGTCTGGTAGTAGGTAACAAGTTTCCGTTCACGAGAAGTGAGCTCCTCCAGCTCACTTTTTTTATTTTGCGAGGTTTTTCGAAGTATGGCAAAGGATGAAGTTGTCGACAGGGTTACGACTCTGGCGGAAAGTCTCCTTTCTTCTCAGGGGATGGAACTGGTCGACATCGAATATAAGCGCGAGGGGCGCCACATGGTTCTCCGGCTTTTTGTCGACAAGGCCGGCGGCATAACCCTGGATGACTGTGCTCTGGTGAGTCGCGAATTCTCCGAGATCCTGGACGTGGAGGATTTCATCAGCGAGAATTACACCCTTGAGGTGTCATCCCCTGGGCTGAATCGCCCCCTTAAAAGGGAGTCCGACTACGAGCGCTACCGCGGGCGTCTTGTCAAGGTCAGGACCTATGATGTCGTCGAGGATGAGGACGGGAACCGGCGCAAAACGTTCCTTGGCGACCTCCAGGGGCTTGCGGGCGGGATTGTAACTCTTAAGCTTCGCGAGGGGCAGATGGCTCGAATCCCCCTTGCCAAAATCGCAAAAGCCAACCTTGAATTCGGGTTCTAGATTAGAAAGATAAAGCACTTCCAAGGAGAGACGGACGTGGAAACGACCTTCAACCTCAAGCACATTATTGATCAGATCGTGAAGGAAAAGGGGATAGACCGGGATATCGTGGTCGAGGCCCTTGAGCAGGCGGTGCTGTCCGCCGCGAACAAAAAGTACCGCAACACACGTGATCTTGAGGCCCATTACAATCCCGAGGTCGGTGAAGTCGAGCTTTTCGAGTTCGTCACCGTGGTTGACGAGGTAATGGACTCGTACAAGGAGATTGATCTTGAGGAAGCCCGTGAGATCGACCCTGACGTGGAGGTGGGCGACTCCCTCGGTATGAAGATGGATGCCAGCGGTTTCACGCGGATTGCCGCCCAGACCGCAAAGCAGGTAATCATTCAGAAGGTGCGGGAAGCGGAGCGGGAAACCATTTTCAACGAGTTCAAGGATCGGATCGGTGAGTTAATCAACGGTGTGGTTCGTCGATTTGAGAAGGGGGACCTCGTTGTTGATCTTGGTCGCGCCGAGGCGCTTCTTTCCAACAAGGAGCAGGCACCGCGTGAGGTTTACCGTCAGGGTGACCGTATCAAGGCGCTTATCATGGATATCCGTATGACTCCCAAGGGTCCCCAGATCATTCTTTCCCGGACCCATCCCGGTGTGCTTGCCAAGCTCTTCGAAGCCGAAGTTCCGGAGATCGCCGAGGGGATCGTTGAAATCAAGTCCGTCGTCCGCGAACCGGGAAGCCGGTCAAAAATTGCGGTTTACTCCCACGATTCTGATGTTGATCCGGTTGGTGCGTGCGTCGGCATGCGCGGATCGAGGGTTCAGAACGTTGTGTCCGAACTCCGCGGCGAGAAGATCGACATCATCCCGTGGTCTGAAGACCCGGCGCGGTTTGCCTGTAATGCGCTTCAGCCGGCTGCGGTTTCCAAGGTCTACATCGACGAAGAAAATAAAGCGCTCGAAATCATTGTCGCTGACGATCAGCTTTCCCTTGCCATTGGCAAGAAGGGGCAGAATGTTCGGCTTGCCGCAAAACTCACCGGCTGGAGAATCGACATCAAGAGCGAAACCCGTGCTGCCGAGGCAGAGCTCCTAGAGTTTTCTTCCTACGACGGTGCTACTGAGGAAGCGCCTCAGGAACCTGTTGAGGAGTCCGAGGCTCAACCTCTGGAGCAGGGCGAAGAGTAGGAGCCAATGGCGAGGAGTGAGCCTCGGCGAACATGTCTGGGATGTCGGGCTGAGAGGGGGAAGGACGAGCTTCTTCGCTATGTCCTTGACCCCGAAGGGGCGGTTGTCCCGGATATCCTGGCAAAGTTGCCGGGGAGGGGTGCTTACACCTGCTTTTGCCGCGAGTGTGTCGAGAAGGCCGCTACCCGGAAGCAATTTGCCCGCGCCTTTAAGGGCGAGGTGCGGGGTGCGACCAGTAGGGATCTCGTGAATATGGTTGTTTCGAGGCTGGAGGAACGAATTGCTTCATATCTGGCCCTTGCAAACAAGGCAGGAAAGATCGTCTCTGGCAGCGACATGGTGATGGAGGCGATGCGCAAGAAGAACAAGATCGGTCTTGCAATCATAGCCGGCGACGTTTCTGCCGAGATCGGCGATAAAGTCACCGGTGTGGCTGCCCGTGAGGGGATTCCCTGTTTTCGAATTCTGGACAAGGACAGGATCGGAGGGCTTCTGGGCAAGGGACTGCGAAGCGTGGTGGCGATTGAAGCGGGAGGGTTCGTCCCCCCGTTAGTGAAAGAGTTACAGAGATACGGAAATTTCCTTGATGGGGGTGCGGTTGATGAGCAAGACCCACGTGTATGAACTTGCTAAAAAGATGGGTATTGAGAATAAAGAGCTGATGGCCCGGCTGAAGAGCCTCGGTATCGAGGTGAAGAGCCACCTGTCGGTTCTCGAAGATGAGGACGTGCAGAAAGTCACCGCTCCGCCTACACCGCCCAAGGGAGTCCAGCAGCAGGAAGAAGTCCGGGTGACCACCACGGTTATCAGGCGCCGCCCTAAAGCTGTCGCCCAACCACCCGAGGAAGTTGCACCGGCGGCTGTAGAGTCTGCCGTCATTGAAGAGGCGCCTGCGCCCCGAGTGGAGGCCGTTCCCGAAGAACCGAAGGCGTCGCCGGCATCTGTGGAAACTGTTCCCGCAGTCGAAGAGCCTAAGGGCGTGGAGCCCAAGATTGGGGTGCCAAAGGTAGAAATACCCGTAGCAGTAGAATCCAAGGCCGAAGAGCCCAGGGTGACTGCTCCGCCGGCACAACCGAAGCCTGTTGCGGCAGAGGAAGAGAAGCCGACCATGAATCGCGCCCGAATACTTGGTCGCGTGGAGCTTCCGGGCCTCACGACCGCTTCGAAGCCTGTACACAAACCGGCAGAAAAGCGGGAAGTGGTCATTCCCCCAAAGAGGAAAGTGGAAGAGCGTGTCGTAACACCCCAGCCGGTTGCTCCTGGGGCAGATGATCGCAAGAAGAAGTCCAAGACGTTCACCGAGCCTGAGACGTCGGCTGGCGGCGCACCGGGTGCCAAGAAAGGCGCCCCTGGCGGAAAGAAGAAGGAAGCTTTCAAAAAAGCCGAACTCCTCGAAAAGCGGGAGAGAATTTTCGAGCCCGGCCCGAAAACCGGCAAGGGAAAACGGCGCGAGCGGGAATCGGTTACCTTTGGAAAGAAGACAGAGATTACTGTCCCCAAGGCTATCAAGCGGATTATCAAGATCTCCGAGTCGATCACTGTAGGAGAGCTTGCCAAAAGGATGGGGGTCAAGGCTACTGACCTCATCCGTGTACTCATGAAGATGGGGATGATGGCCACCATCAATCATCCCCTCGACGTGGATACCGCCACCCTCGTTGCCGCCGAGTTCAGTTATGAAATCGAGAACGTGGCTATTGATACGGACGAGATGCTCGAATCGGCGCCCGATACCCCGGAGAGTCTCAAAAAGCGTCCGCCGGTCGTTACCATCATGGGCCACGTCGACCATGGAAAGACTTCACTTCTCGATGCAATCCGCGAAGCCAATGTCATTGCCGGTGAGGCCGGGGGGATCACCCAGCATATCGGAGCCTATGACGTTGAACTCAACGGTCGAAAGATAACCTTCCTTGATACACCTGGTCACGAGGCATTCACCGCCATGCGTGCCCGCGGTGCCAAGGTGACCGACATCGTCATCCTCGTGGTCGCGGCAGACGACGGCGTCATGCCCCAGACCCGTGAAGCCATCAACCACTCCAAGGCTGCCGGTGTGCCGATCATCATCGCCATTAACAAGATTGACAAACCCGAAGCGAAACCCGAGCGTGTCAAGCAGGAACTCATGGAGTTCGGTCTCGTCTCGGAAGAGTGGGGCGGTGAAACAATTTTCGTGGAAGTTTCCGCCAAGAAGAGGATCAATCTTCCCGAATTGCTGGAAATGGTCCTGCTTCAGGCCGACGTTATGGATCTGAAGGCGAATCCCGACAAGGAAGCCCGCGGCACCATCGTCGAGGCCAAGCTGGACCGGGGCCGTGGGCCGGTTGCCACGGTACTGGTCCAGGAAGGTACCCTCAAGGTGGGCGATTACTTTGTGGCCGGCGTCCACTCCGGCCGGGTTCGCGCCATGCAGAACGATCGGGGTGACAAGGTCCTTGCAGCCGGTCCCTCCATGCCTGTTGAAGTCATCGGATTCACGGGCGTCCCTGATGCCGGCGATGTCTTTATCAGCCTCTCCGACGAGAAGAAAGCCAAGGAGATTGCCTCCCATCGTCAGCAGAAACTGCGCGAAACCGAGCTTGCCAAGCACAGCAAGATGTCCCTTGAGCAACTCTATGACAAGATACAGAAGGGCGAGGTCAAGGACCTCAACGCCATCGTCAAGGCCGACGTCCAGGGATCGGTGGAGGCCGTATCGGACTCGCTGCGCAAACTATCTACCGATGCGGTGCGTCTCAACGTCATCCATTCGTCGGTCGGCGCCATCACCGAAACTGACGTGAACCTCGCCTCCGCTTCCAACGCCATCATCCTCGGCTTCAACGTCCGTCCTGAGCCGAAGGCATCGGCGATGGCCGAAAAAGAGGGCGTCGACGTCCGCCTCTACAACATCATCTATGATGCGGTGGAAGATATCAAAAAAGCCATGGAAGGTCTGCTGGAGCCGACTCTCCGTGAGAAGTATCTTGGCCGGGCCGAGATCAGGGAAGTATTCTCTGTTCCCAAAGTCGGGAATGTTGGCGGTTGCTATATACAGGACGGCAAAGTGTTGCGTAACGCATCGGTTCGGCTGCTGCGCGACAATGTGGTTGTCTACGAAGGGAAAATGTCGTCACTTCGTCGCTTCAAGGATGATGTGAAAGAGGTGGCAACCGGGTATGAGTGCGGTATCGGCCTGGAAAATTATAACGATATCAAGGTGGGAGATATTATAGAAGCCTTTGAAATCGAGAAGATTGCGACAAAGCTGTAAGGGATTCCATGTACAAGCGATCCGATAAAGTTGCTGAAGCTATTCACGAATTGGTGTCCGGGCTCCTTGTCAAGGGGCTCAAAGATCCACGCATCGGGTTCGTGACCATAACGGGCGTCAAGGTTTCTGACGATATCCGCCATGCGACTATCTACTATACGGTTATGGGGAGCGACGAAGCGAAGATGTCAACCTTGCACGGGCTGAACAGTTCCGTAGGATTCATCCGCAAGGAAGTCAGCAAGGAACTGCGGCTTCGGTTCGCGCCGGAACTCATCTTCAAGTATGATGAGTCGATTGAGTACGGAAACCGCATTGACCAGCTTCTCAAGGAAATCGGCAGCGAGGAAGGTGGCAATGATTGAGGGTATCATCGAGGAGATCCGCACTAACGGAAGCTTCCTGATCACTACCCATGAGAACCCCGACGGCGATGCCGTCGGATCGTCGCTGGCCCTTGCCGGATATCTCCGACGCTTGGGCAAGGATGTGACGATCCATTTCTGTGATCCTGTCCCCGATCTCTACGCTTTTTTGCCACTGGCGGAAGAGGTGACACGGACCGTTCCTGATCGTGACTACGACATCTGTTTTGTCCTCGATGTGGGCGAGTTCCGTCGGGCTGGCAAGCAGATTGCTGAGTGCAAGCGGATCAAGAAATTCATAAACATCGACCATCATTTAACATCTGATAACTTTGGCTTCATAAACTATATCGATCCCAAAGCGGCGGCAACGGGTATCCTTGTACATCGCATCATCACGGGGGCAGGGGACGTCGTAGGGTATGAAACGGCTCTCTGTCTCTACACCGCCATCATTACCGATACCGGTTCCTTTCGCTATTCCAACGCGAATCCCGAGGCCTTTGCCATTGCGGGTGAGTTGGTTTCCACGGGGATCAACACGTGGAGCATTGCCGAGAAACTCTATGAGAGTCAACCCCGCGAACGGCTTGAGCTTCTTTCCCTTGCCCTCTCTACCCTGACAATCTCTCCCCGCGGCGAATATGCCTCTATCACCGTTACTCTCGACATGTACAACAAGACGGGGGCTTCCGCTGAACTGACTGACGGCTTTGTTAATTATCCCCGCTCCATCCGCGGGGTGGAAGTTTCGGTCTTTTTCCGCGAGATCAATCCCGGCCTTTTCAAAGTCGGGTTTCGTTCCAAGGGGAAGATCGACGTGTCCCGTATCGCGGCGGCCTTTGGCGGCGGCGGGCATCACAATGCCGCAGGAGCTACGATGAATGGTTCCCTTGAAGAGATAAAGGCAACGTTGTTCTCCCACCTGGAGAGTACCCTCTGATCTGATGGACGGTTTCATTGTTATCGACAAGCCGGCCGGCTTGACTTCCCACGACATCATTGCGCGCGTCAGACGGATTCTCGGCCAGAAGAAGGCGGGCCATACGGGAACCCTTGATCCCTTTGCCACCGGAGTTTTGCCGGTTGCAATGGGAGAGGGGACCAAGGCGATACCGTTTCTTGATGAGGCTGTGAAAGAGTACCGTGCAACCATGGTGCTCGGTGCTGCCACCGATACCCAGGACTGTACCGGCAGAGTCGAGAAAGAAGGGGACTGGACTCGATTGTCCGTTGAGGCGGTCAGGGAAGTTTTCGGTGCATATATCGGAAAGAGCAAGCAGATCCCTCCCATGTACTCTGCGGTCAAGCAAGGGGGGGTTCCCCTCTACCGACTAGCGCGAAAAGGGCATGAGGTGGAGCGAGAACCCCGGGATATCGAGATCCATTCCCTCATAATCGATCGTATGGAGCTGCCGCGAATTGAGTTTACGGTTTCCTGCTCCCGGGGCACCTATGTGAGAACGCTGGCACACGACATGGGGGAGCGCCTCGGTTGCGGCGCCCATCTTTCTGCGCTGCGCAGAACGCGGAGCGGCCCGTTTGACCTTTCCCGGGCCGTGACCCTTGACGAACTGGCAAGCATCAAGGAACAAGGCGCTGTTGATTCGCTTCTGCTGGCTCCCAACGAGGTGCTTGGTCATTTTCCTGAGATCGAGCTCTCAGACGAGGAAGTCCGCAAGGTTTACTGCGGAGTCCCTCCCCGTTGCCATGGCAGATGCGAAGAATCTTCAGCGTCGCAAAATGACGGTAAGAAGGTGCGTCTCGTTCAGAATGGCAAGCTTCTCGCTGTGGCTGAAATCGGTCAGGCTGAATCGGGTAACGGGAACAAAAGCCTAAGGCTTATAAGGGTTTTTAACTAGGTTTGGCTTTACAGGGGCGGTTCATTGTGGTATTAATGTCCCTTGAGTTTTTTTGAAGCACATCACAAACGATCACAGATCGGAACACATGAAGATGAAAGGGGGTGTACGGGAGTGCTGGTAACGGACAAGAAGCAAGAGATCATTACATCGTTCAAGCGTCACGACAGCGATACGGGGTCTCCGGAGGTTCAGATCGCGATTCTCACCGAGCGGATCATCTATCTGACGGAGCACTTCAAGGTTCACAAAAAGGACCACCACAGCCGGCGCGGTCTTCTGAAGATCGTCGGCCAGAGAAGGAGACTCCTCGACTACCTCAAGAAGAAGGATGTCGAGAGGTATCGGGCAATCATCGAGAAACTCGGTATACGTCGATAAGAAGAGGCAGTATACTCCGTCGAGGGGTATATTGCCTTTCCTTTTTCTAGTAATTTCATGGGGGCTGAGGAGCTGGACGACTCTCGTGGAGATGATTTTTTATCAGTAAGTACATGGGCTTAGCGGCCCATTTATTTTGTCAGGGTGTTGGGGGCGTGGATCGAGCAACCAAGGATGCTTGGTTTTTCTATCGACGGCCCCAACGCACCACGAATAGGCTAAGGAGGCCACAATTATGAATGAACAGAAGGTAAGCGTAGATTTTGGCGGCAGAACGATAACCATAGCTACCGGCAAAATGGCCAAACAGGCGAGCGGTGCGGTAATGGTAAGTTGCGGTGAGACCATGGTGCTCGTCACCGCCGTGGCGCTCAAATCCGCCAAGGAGGGACAGGACTTCTTTCCCTTGACGGTCAACTACCAGGAAAAGGCCTATGCCGGCGGCAAGATTCCCGGCGGCTTCTTCAAACGGGAAGGGCGCCCCACGGAGAATGAGACCCTTACCTGCCGCTTCATCGATCGGCCGATTCGTCCTCTTTTCCCTGAGAACTTTCTCAACGATACCCAGATCATGGCCACCGTCGTTTCCGCGGACCAGGACAATGACCCGGGAATTCTTGCCATGATCGGCGCCTCGGCGGCCCTTGAAGTATCTGATATTCCCTTTTTCGGTCCCATCGCCGGCGTAAAGGTTGGTCGGGTTGACGGGAAGTTCATTTGCAACCCCACTGCCGAGCAACTGGCTGCCAGTGACTTGGAAGTAGTTGTTGCAGCAAGCCGCGATGCGGTCATTATGGTTGAGGGTGGTGCTGCGGAGATTTCAGAAGCCGACCTCCTTGAGGCGATTTTCTTCGGCCATGCCTCGGTGCAGCCGATCATCGACGCCCAGATCGAACTGCGCAAGCAGGCTGGCGTACCCAAGCGGGAAATTGATCCCCCCGCCGTCGATGAGGCTCTTGGTGCAAAGGTCAAAGAGTTTGCGTATGCCCAGATGAAAGATGCCGTCCGGATTCGCTCGAAGCAGGAGCGCCACAATCGTATCAGTGCCATTGCCGATGAAACGGTGGCTGCCCTTGAGGCTGATTTTTCCGGACGCGGCGCCGAGATTAAAGATTTCCTCGATGGTTTCGAGTATGAGCTTGTCCGTGAGCACATCCTCAAAGACGGTGAGAGGATTGACGGCCGCGATACCAAAACGATCAGGCCCATCACTTCCGAGGTCGGTATTCTCCCTCGCGTCCACGGCTCAGCTCTTTTCACCCGTGGCGAGACCCAGGCCCTTGTTGCCGCCACTCTCGGTACTTCCAGCGACGAACAGCGGATCGACTCACTCTACGGGGAGAGCAGAAAGAGGTTCATGCTCCACTATAACTTCCCTCCCTTCTCTGTGGGGGAGACGAGCTTCCGTCTTGCGCCGGGCCGTCGTGAGATCGGCCACGGTTACCTGGCTGAGCGCGCTCTTGAGCGGGTTCTGCCCAAGCACGATGATTTCCCGTACACCATCCGCATCGTGTCGGACATTCTGGAAAGCAACGGTTCCTCCTCCATGGCTTCGGTTTGCGGCGGCGCCCTCTCCATGATGGATGCCGGCGTGCCCATTTCCGCTCCGGTTGCAGGCATTGCCATGGGGCTCATCAAGGAAGGGGACGACATTGCCATCCTTTCCGACATCCTTGGTGATGAAGACCACCTCGGCGACATGGACTTCAAGGTTGCCGGCACCTCGACAGGGGTGACCGCAATCCAGATGGACATCAAGATTACCGGCGTGACCCGTGAGATCATGGGCAAAGCCCTTGAGCAGGCAAAAGAAGGGCGGCTCCATATTCTCGGTAAAATGGCCGAAGCCCTGGCTGCTCCGCGTACCGATCTGTCCCCCTATGCCCCACGTATCACGACTATCTGGGTCAAGACCGACAAGATCCGTGACGTAATCGGCGCCGGTGGCAAGAACGTCAGGGGGATTACTGAGGCTACCGGCGTTTCCATCGATATCGAGGATACCGGAAAGATCAATATCGCCAGCACCAACAAAGAGGCCTGCGACAAGGCGATCAAGATGATCCGCGACCTTACGGCGGAAGCTGAAGAGGGCAAACTTTACATGGGTACGGTCCGCAAGGTCATGGACTTTGGCGCTTTTGTCGAAATCTTCCCGGGTACCGATGGCCTTGTTCATATCTCCGAACTCGATACCGAGCGGGTGAAGAACGTCACCGACATCCTCAAGGAAGGGGACAAGGTGCTCGTGAAGTGCATCGGCATTGATAAGCAAGGAAAGATAAAGCTGTCCCGTAAAGAAGCTCTGGGTGCAGTGCTGCCCGAGTAGTGTCCGGCGGGAAGCCTGCTGGTAAACTCACCGGCCCGCGGTATAGTTTTATTCATGGTCAGTAAAACAATCCTCGATAATGGCGTGCGGGTCATATCCGAGTATATGCCCCACGCCCACTCGGTATCCATCGGGATATGGGTCGCCAATGGCTCCCGTCATGAACGGCGGGAGCACAATGGCGTCGCCCATTTCATCGAGCATCTCCTCTTCAAGGGGACTGTACGCCGTAGTGCGCTTGATATTGCCCGCGAGATTGATTCTGTAGGGGGAGTGCTCAATGCATTCACCAGTCGTGAGTACGTCTGCTACTACGCCAAGGTCCTCGATAAAAATCTTCCACAAGCCGTAGACCTCCTTACTGACATTTTCCTTAATTCGACTTTCGACCCGGAAGAGATTGAGAAGGAACGCAAGGTGGTCCTCCAGGAAATCAGCATGCTGGAGGATTCTCCGGACGATTATGTTCATGACCTCTTTCATCGTAGTTTCTGGAGAGGGCACCCCCTCGGCATGTCGATCCTTGGGAGTGCTGAGAGCGTTAGCAATCTTTCCCGCGATGCTATCGTTGGACACCGGGATGCGATGTACCGTTCCGAGGACATCATTGTGGCGGTGGCGGGCAACGTGCGCCACGATGAGCTACTGAAACTCATAAGAGGCTCTTTTGACAGTGTTCCAGAGGGGACCGGACGCAACTGTTGCCATCTCCCCGTTTACGACCAGAAGCTGGAGATAGTCGAGAAGGATCTGGAGCAACTTCATATCTGTCTTGGGACCAAGTCTCTGCCCCATAATCATCCCCGACGGTTTGAAGCATATCTCATGAACACCATTCTCGGTGGCAGCATGAGCTCACGCCTTTTTCAGGAGATTCGAGAGCATCTCGGCCTTGCTTACACGGTCTATTCCTATGTTGTTTCACACACCGATGCCGGGTCACTCGTGGTCTATGCCGGAACGAGCCCTGAAAAGCTCAGTGATGTTCTTGAGATAACCTGTTCCGAGCTAAGGCGGCTGAAGTTTGAACCTGTTCCCGCCACTGAGCTTGAGGCGGCCCGGGAACAACTCAAGGGAAACATTCTTCTCTCGCTTGAGAGCTCAGACAACCGGATGACCAAGCTTGCAAAGAATGAAATATATTTTGGCCGTTACCTTTCCCTTGCCGAGCTGACTGGAGGCTTTGACAGCGCTACGGCAGACGGCATTGCTGAACTGGCCAACGATTTCTTCTCGGGCGATTATGTCACCCTTGCCCTTACGGGGAAGATATCAGGACAGATTCCGGACCTCTCGCATCTCGTACTATAGGTGACTGATGGAACGCTGCGTAGTCAAGGTTCGACGGGTGCGTGGGGGGGACCAGAATTTCCCCTGCTACATGACAGTCCACGCAGCAGGCATGGATCTCTGTGCCGATCTCGTGGACGACCTTGTCCTGAATCCAGGTGAGCGAAAGTTGGTACCGACGGGACTTGCCATTGCTCTTCCCGACGGATTCGAGGCCCAGATAAGGCCCCGGAGTGGTCTCGCTCTCAAGCATGGCATCGCCCTCGTGAATTCGCCCGGCACCATTGATCCGGATTACCGTGGCGAAATAGGGGTGATCCTGATCAATCACGGCAGTGAACCGTTTGTTGTGAGGCGGGGAGAGCGTATTGCCCAGATGGTTTTTGCCCCCTTTGCCCGTGCTGAACTGGTTGAGGTGGATGAACTCGACGAGACAGCGCGGGGCGAGGGAGGATTTGGCCATACCGGCCGATGAAAGGAACTGAGTCCAATGTTCGATCCGCGCATCCGTCAACTTGCCGAAGTGCTCGTTACTTACTCGACCCGGGTAAAAAAGGGGGACGTGGTCCTCATCAATGCCAGCGGCACCGATTGCCTTCCCCTGGTGAAGGAGCTTTATTCCCTCTGTCTGGCCCGGGGGGCAAAGTATGTTGAGTATTCTCTCCAGATCCCCGAGATAGACCGCCATTTCTACAACACTGCCACTAAGTCGCAACTCTCCTTCTTTCCCCAGCACAAGCTGGATTTCATGAAGCAGGTCAACGTCTTTATTTCCATCTCCGGCTCCCCTAATTCCATGGTTATGGCTCAGGCTAACCAGAAAAACATGATTGCCTGGTCGAAGGTGACCCGCCCCATCGTTGACTGGCGAGTCAAAAATACCCGCTGGGTAATTACCCGTTATCCTACGCATGGGGCTGCCCAGGAAGCGAAGATGAGTCTTGAAGAGTATGAAGAATATCTTTTCGCCGCCTGCTGCATCGATTGGGAGGCTGAATCGCGCAAACAGGAGAAGTTGAAGCGCCTCATGGACAAGGCCGACGCGGTACGGATCAAAGCGTCTGACACGGATCTCTCGTTCAGCATCAGAGGGCTTGACGGTATAAAGTGCGACGGGCGTTTCAATATCCCTGACGGAGAAGTTTTTACCGCACCTGTCCGGGATTCTGTCGAAGGTCACATTACATACAACTGCCCGACCATCTACCAAGGTAAGGAATTCAACGGCGTCCGTCTCGAATTTGCGAAGGGGCGGATTGTGAAGGCCTCGGCGCCCGGCATGGACGATGAGCTTAACCGTATCCTCGATACCGATGAGGGCGCACGTTTTATCGGAGAATTTGCCATTGGTGTCAATCCGAACATCCGCGTGCCAATGAGGAATATCCTCTTTGACGAGAAGATCTTCGGCTCCATACATTTTACTCCGGGGCAATGTTATGACGAGTGCGACAATGGCAACCGTTCGGCTGTCCACTGGGACATGGTGAAGCTCCTCAAGGGTGACGGGGAAATCTGGTTTGACAATCACCTTATCCAGAAGGATGGCCTCTTTGTGCACAAGGACCTCGTTTCCCTCAATCCGGCGCGAGAGTAGCTCCCATGCTCCTTGACATTAACCCTCAGAATCCTCAGCCGAGACTCGTCGCACAGGTGGTCAAAATCCTCAAGGATGGCGGCATTATCGCCTATCCGACTGACACGACCTATGGTATCGGTTGCAGTATTTTCAGCAAGAAGGGGATCGAGCGGATTTACCTCCTTAAGCAGCGCGAGAAGAAGAAGCCATTCTCCTTCATCTGTTCCGACCTGTCCGAGGTGGCGCGCTACGCCAAGGTCAGCAATTATGCTTATAAGATACTCAAGCGTCATCTTCCCGGTCCTTATACTTTTGTCCTTGATGCCACCAGCATTGTTCCTGATCTTCTTGTGACCAAACAGAAAACCGTTGGAATCAGGATTCCGGACAACCGGATCTGTCTTTCACTGGTAAAAGAACTCGGCCATCCGATTATCACTACAAGCGCCAACCTTTCCGGTGAAGAGCCCATCGGCGATCCTTACCTTGTCGATCTCAACATGGGCAAACAGCTTGATGTTGTCGTCGATGGAGGAATTCTGTCCGCCGACGTCAGCTCCGTGGTAAGCCTCATCGGTGACTATCCGCAGGTGCTTCGTCAAGGTGTGGGCGATGTGAGTTGGTGTGAGGGGTAATTGAGAGAGCCTGCCCGGGAATGACAGAGCCAAATTGCTTGCAAATGCACCAATAATAGGGTATGAGAAATCAACGGCCGCCTGAAAGGGCGGTTTTCTTTATGGCTCATTTCGCTTGACAATGCGTAGCAGTTCTCTATACTGATGGGCTTCTAGTAATAGGTCGATTGCTAATGAAAATCAGAGTAGATGACATAACTGAACAGCCAAAGATCCTCTCCTTTCAGGAGCCTAGCGAAGCATTTCCGTCACTGGCGGAACTTCAAGCAACGGGTGAGAGTGAATTCCTCTCTCCTCTCATGGTGGAGTTGGCGGTTTCAAAAGAATACGGGCACATTCGGGTCAAGGGGAGCGTAACGGTTAAGATTCGTTTTGTCTGTTCCCGGTGTCTCGTGCCGTTTGATGCGGATATTTCTTCAGCTTTTACAATGTTTTACTCCGAAGGTAGTCTGATTGATTCTGACGAGGATGAAATAGAGCTCGCTGAAGAGGATCTCATTTCGGTTTTTTATGAAGGCGACGAGATCGATTTCGCTCCGGAGATAGCTGAGCAGGTCATCATGGAGTTGCCGCTCAAGCCCCTCTGTGGCGAGGGGTGTAAGGGGCTCTGCGTCACGTGTGGCGCTGACCTTAACGAAGGTGATTGTGGTTGTGAGCGTACTACGTTCAATCTCAAGTTTAGTGCGCTCAAGAATTTTAAGGTAGAAAAGTAAAAGGAGAAATATCATGGCAGTACCTAAGAAGAAAACGTCGAAATCCCGCAAAAACATGAGAAGGGCACACGATTTCCTTACTCCGCCGGCCGCTTCGGTTTGCCCCCAGTGCAAAGCGCCGAAGCTCCCCCACCGCGCATGCTCCTCTTGCGGTACCTACAAGGGCAAAGAAGTCATCAAGAGCGAAGAGATTTAATAGCTCCTTGTCTGAACCTGACTCATCATTGTCCAGGGGTATCATGAGAGTAGCAGTTGATGCAATGGGGGGCGACAACGCTCCTTCGGTTGAGGTTGAGGGGGCTGTCGTTGCCGCTCGGGAATTTGGTATTCCCATCACCCTTGTCGGTGACACGGAGCGGTTACGTCAGGAATTGGGCAAGCACAACGTCCAGGGACTGGATATACTACTTCACCATGCCAGCGAAGTGGTGGGTATGCACGATGCTGCCTCCGACGCCGTTCGCCGCAAGAAAGATTCGTCAGTACGTGTTGCTTTTGAGCTTCTCAAGACCGGTGCTGCCGATGCTGTTGTGAGTGCCGGCAATTCCGGTGCTACAATGGCGGCCGGCATGTTTGTCCTTAAGCGGCTCAAGGGGATAGACCGGCCTGCAATAGCCCAAATATTTCCTACATTGCGTGGCAAGACCCTTGTTCTGGATGTCGGCGGTAATGTTGACTGCAAGCCGATACACCTTGTTCAGTTCGCCATAATGGGTGAAGTGTACGCTCGTCACGTCATGGGTGTTGAACAGCCCCGCGTCGGGCTCCTTTCTAATGGCGAAGAGGATAGCAAGGGGAATGAACTCACCCGCGAAACCAATTCCATCCTTAAAAACATTTCCTTCGATTACATTGGTTATGTGGAAGGCCGTGACATTTTTAATGGAGTTGTTGATGTGGTGGTTTGCGACGGATTTGTTGGCAACGTCGTCCTGAAGCTATCGGAAGGGCTTGCTGAAGCCGTGGGGAAGATGCTCAAAGACGAAATCAAGCAGAGTTTCCTTTCCAAGCTTGGCTATCTGTTTTCCCGCAAGGCATTTTCAAATTTCAAAAAAAAGGTAGATTACGCTGAATATGGTGGCGCACCTCTTCTGGGGATTAATGGGGTTGCCATGATTTGTCATGGTGGCTCAAACGTCAAGGCAATAAAAAACGCTATTGTGTTTGCCAATGACTATGTCAGAAAGGGAGTGAATCAGCGGCTCGCAGAGAAGTTGGAGACTGAGTTCACCATGTATATGCAGCAGGGCAACGTCCGGGAGTCGGTTGCCGGCTGAGGGGGCATGGTAATGGCCAGAGCGAGAATTATCGGCACAGGTTCGGCCGTGCCTGAGATGATACGGACTAATTTCGACCTGGAAAAGATGGTCGACACCACCGACGACTGGATTACCACCAGGACTGGCATCAGGGAGCGGCGCATCGCTGCTGAAGGCGAATATACTTCAACTTTCGCAACCCGTGCGGCTGAGCGGGCTCTCGAGATGGCTGGTGTTACTGCTGAAGAAATTGATCTCCTCATTGTTGCGACCGTCACCCCAGATTTTCCCTTTCCATCTACCGCATGCATAGTTCAGAGCAATATCGGAGCGAAAAGGGCCGCTGCATTTGATGTTTCCGCTGCCTGTTCGGGGTTTCTCTATGGACTCTCGTTGGCGGACAATGCCATTCGGTCTGGGGGGGCAAGTAAAGCTCTCATCATCGGCGCCGAGGTTCTGAGCCGAGTTATTGACTGGACCGACAGAAATACCTGCCTTCTTTTCGGTGACGGTTCCGGGGCCGTAGTGGTTGAAGCATGCGAAAGTGAACAGGGAGTTCTTTCAACGCACCTGCATAGCGACGGTTCCTATTGGGAACTCCTTTATCAGCCCGGTTGCGGCAATCGAAACCCCGCTGTTCAGAAGACCCTGGATGAGAGGAAGAACTTTCTCCGAATGCAGGGGAATGAGGTGTTCAAACTTGCCGTGCGGGCTATGGAAGACGCTGCCCTGCAAGCACTGGAAAAGAATGGTCTCACTCCCTCGGATATCAGTATTTTTATACCCCACCAGGCTAATCGTAGAATCATCGATGCCATCGGCAAGCGTCTTGGTTTAAGCGATGACAAAGTCTACGTTAATCTTGATCGATTTGGAAACACCTCTTCTGCTTCAATCCCGCTTGCGCTTGATGAAGCCAACCGTGGTGGGCGGATAAACGAGGGGGATATTGTCCTCTTTGATGCCTTCGGCGGTGGCCTCACGTGGGCCTCTGTTCTGCTGCGCTGGTAATCTCTCTCCCAAAAGGAACAGCTATGAGTAAACGAGCATTCATATTCCCCGGCCAGGGTTCGCAATATCCCGGCATGGGAAAGGATCTTGCGGATAACTTCGCACTAGCCCGGAAGACATTCGAGGAGGCTGATGACGCCCTTGGGGACAACTTGTCTCGCCTCTGTTTCGATGGCCCCGAAGACCAATTGAAGCTCACCGCCAACACACAGCCCTCTATCCTCACCGTTAGTGTGGCTGCCCTGCGGGTCCTTCAAGAGGAGACCGGCTTGAGTGCACAGTATTTTGCCGGTCACTCTCTTGGAGAGTATTCCGCATTGGTGGCTGCCGGCGTCATTCAGTTCGCAGACGCGGTTAGAACGGTTCGTGCTCGCGGGACCTTCATGCAGGAGGCTGTGCCTGTCGGCGTTGGAGCCATGGCAGCCATGTTGAGTATCGAGCCCGACGTCCTTGCCGCTATCTGCGCTGAGGCTGCCCAAGGCGAAGAGGTTTCCCCTGCCAACTTCAATTCGCCTGGACAGATTGTCATTGCAGGCCACACGGGGGCCGTCAATCGGGCCATAGAGATTGCCAAAGCCAAGGGGTTCCGCAAAGCGATGCTCCTTCCTGTAAGTGCCCCCTTCCATTCGAGCCTCATGGTGCCTGCCGGTGAAAGGCTTGCCGGCGTCCTTGCCCCAATTACTGTTGGTGCATTCAGTGCGCCCGTGGTGACGAACGTGGAGGCTACACCCAATGACGACAAAGCACGGGTGAAAGAGCTTCTTGTGCGTCAGGTGAGTGCTCCGGTTCTCTGGGATGCTTCGGTACGCGAAATGGTGGCTCTTGGTGTTACGGAGTTCGTGGAGGTTGGTCCGGGCAAGGTTCTGTCGGGTCTGGTCAAGAGGATTGACAAAGGAGTGGCCACGAAGAATGTTGAAGACGCAGCAGGAATTAAGGCCATCGGGGAGTAGGGGAATCATGAGTCTTGAAGGTAAGGTTGCAATCGTAACGGGAGCCTCAAGGGGAATCGGCAGGGCCATCGCACTCAAACTCGCCAGGGAGAGGGCCAGTGTGGTGGTGACGGCCACGACGCTGGAAAGCGCCCGGAAAACTGCGGCAGAGATTGAAGCGCTCGGGCACAAAGCTCTGCCTCTGGCCGTAGATGTTGCTGACTCGTCTGCAGTGGAAGCCATGTTCGTATCGGCGGTCGGAGCCTTTGGGAAGGTCGATATCCTTGTGAACAACGCGGGGATCACGAAGGACGGTCTTCTCCTCAGAATGAAGGATGCCGATTGGGATGCGGTTATCGATGTGAACCTCAAGGGAGCCTTCAACTGCATCCGCGAGGCGGCAAAGCTCATGACCAAGGCTCGTAGCGGTCGTATTGTCAATATCAGTTCCGTTGTTGGCGAGATGGGTAATGCAGGGCAGATCAACTATTGCGCAAGTAAGGCAGGCATGATCGGGCTTACAAAATCGGCAGCCCGCGAGCTTGCCAAGCGGGGAATTACGGTCAATGCCGTAACACCCGGATTCATTGAGACGGATATGACGTCGGTTCTTTCCGACAAGGTGCGCGAGGGGCTATTACAACAAATTCCTCTTGAGCGTCTCGGCACGTCTGATGATGTTGCAAATGCTGTTTTTTTCCTTGTCTCGTCAATGGGGGACTACATAACAGGGCATGTCCTTTCAGTAAATGGCGGCATGTACATGTGAAAAAATTATCTTTTGCAATCTGATTGATTCATGATATGTAGCTAGAAAAACTAACTGAAAACCTGAACAGGGTTAATACCAAACGGAGGTGAAAAAGAATGTCAGCGATAGACAAAAGGGTTAAAGAGATCGTTGCCGAACAGCTTGGCGTCGATGAGGCACAGGTAACGAATGAGGCATCGTTCATGGACGATCTGGGTGCCGATTCTCTTGATACCGTGGAACTGGTGATGGCCCTCGAGGAGGAGTTCGACATCGAAATCTCCGACGAAGACGCAGAGAAGATTCAAAGCGTACAGGACGCCATCGACTACATCACCGAGCATACCTAAACACGAGGGGGAAGGGGAACCTTCCCCCTTTTCACACAGAGCGGCACTGCCGCTATCTCTGCACGATTCCAGAACATCGGGAGCACGCCATTATGAGAAGAGTTGTTGTGACGGGAGTCGGAGCCATTTCTCCCCTGGGGACCGGCAATGGCAAGAACTGGGATGCACTCGTCGCGGGACGGTCGGGAATCGATCTGATTACCCGTTTCGACGCCTCTGAGCTTCCTGTAAAGATTGCCGGCGAAGTTAAGGATTTCACTCCTGAGGATTTCATTGAAAAAAAAGAGGTCAAGAAAATGGACCTCTTTATTCAGTATGCCCTTGCGGCTGCCCAGTTTGCCATGGAGGACTCGGGGCTTCAGATTACCGATGAGAACGCTGAACGCGTCGGGGTGATTGTCGGAGCTGGTCTCGGCGGACTGCCGACCATTGAGAAATATCATGCGGCAATGCTGGAAGGGGGCTACAAGAAGATTTCTCCTTTCTTTATTCCGATGCTCATTATCAACCTGGCTCCGGGTCATGTTTCCATCAAGTACGGGGCAAAAGGACCAAACCTTTCGTCAGTCTCAGCCTGCGCGACCGGTACCCACTCAATCGGTGATGCCTATCACATGATCAAGCGGGGAGATGCGGATGCCATGATTGCCGGCGGTACCGAGTCGACGGTGACACCTCTCGGCATAGGTGGTTTTGCCGTGATGAAGGCCCTCTCTACCCGTAATGACGACCCGAAAGGGGCATCGCGCCCCTTCGAGAAGAGCCGTGACGGATTCGTCCTCGCCGAAGGCGCCGGAATCGTGATCCTTGAAGAGTATGAGTCTGCCAAGAAGCGCGGAGCGAAGATTTATGCCGAGGTAGTCGGTTATGGCCTCTCGGGCGATGCCTATCACCTGACAGCGCCTGCCCCGGAAGGAGAGGGGGCCGCCCGTTGCATCAAGATGGCGCTCAACAACGCCGGCATCAATGCGGATCAGGTTGACTACATCAATGCTCATGGCACTTCAACTCATTTCAATGATTACTATGAGACGCTTGCCATCAAAAAGGTCTTCGGAGACCACGCAAAGAAACTCATGGTCTCTTCCACCAAATCGATGACCGGTCACCTTCTCGGGGCAGCAGGCGGTGTCGAGGCGGTATTCAGTCTCATGGCGATGGACAAGGGTGTTGTCCCTCCGACCATCAACTACCAGGAGCAGGATCCTGAGTGCGATCTCGATTATGTCCCCAACACTGCCCGGGATGCAAAGATCACCTATGCCATGAGCAACAACTTCGGTTTCGGCGGCACCAATGCCTCGCTTCTCTTCAAGAAGATATAGCGAGGTGATGCAGTGATACTCGTCGGAAGCGATCATGGAGGCCTTGAACTGAAGGAGGCAATTAAGCTTCTCCTGACTGAGCGGGGCATTACTGTTGAGGATTGTGGTACTGATAACGGCAATTCGGTCGATTATCCCGACTTCGGCATTAAGGTTGCCCGCAAGATTTCAGCAGGCGAAGCGGAGAAAGGTATTCTTTTCTGCGGAACCGGCATCGGGATGTCGATCGTTGCCAACAAGTTCCCCAATGTAAGGGCTGCCTTGGCAACTGACCCCTTCATGGCTCGTATGGCGAAGGAACACAATAACGCCAATATACTGGTTCTTGGAGGGCGGGTCCTCGACGAGGCGACGGCCCGTGAAATGGTTTGTGACTGGCTCGATGCCACTTTTGAAGGGGGGCGTCATCAGGGGAGGCTCGATAAGATAGCCGCCCTTGAAAAGGAACTGATGAAGTAGTCCGGCCGAACCGGCCGACTTGTGGAAGATACACACTACGGGACTGTCAATGGTCCCGTTTTCCTTTTTGTAATCGTGAAAGGAGTCAACTATGTCGATCCTCGAAACCTTTGACCCGGCAGTAGCCGAGGCCATCCGTCATGAAACCGAGCGCCAGGAGTACAATCTGGAGCTCATTGCGTCCGAAAACTTTGTCTCCGAAGCAGTGATGGAGGCCCAGGGGTCGGTTCTGACCAACAAATATGCTGAAGGGTACCCTGGCAAACGATACTATGGCGGTTGCCATCATGTGGATGTGGTGGAGAACCTTGCAATTGAGCGGGCGAAAGAACTGTTTGGTGCCGATCATGCGAACGTCCAGCCCCACTCCGGCTCCCAAGCCAATATGGCGGTTTATTTCTCGGTGCTGAAGCCGGGCGACACCATTCTCGGCATGAATCTCTCACACGGCGGCCACCTTACCCACGGTAGCCCGGTGAACTTCTCGGGCCGGTTCTTCAACGTGGTTCCCTATGGTGTTTCCCAGGAAACCGAGACGATTGACTTCAACGAAGTCGAGCGTCTGGCCCTTGAGCATAAGCCGAAGCTGATCGTCGTGGGGGCCAGTGCCTATCCACGTGTTCTGAATTTTGCCGCCTTCAGGGCCATAGCCGACAAAGTGGGGGCGCTGGTCATGGTGGACATGGCCCATATTGCGGGGCTCGTTGCTGCCGGCCTTCACCCAAGCCCGGTTCCCTATGCCGAGTTTGTCACCACGACAACCCACAAAACCCTGCGTGGACCCCGCGGAGGGATGATCCTCTGCCGCGAGGAATTTGCCAAGACCCTCAATTCCAATATTTTCCCCGGTATTCAGGGCGGCCCTCTCATGCATGTCATCGCGGCCAAGGCAGTTGCCTTCAAAGAGGCTCTTGCGCCTGAATTCAAGTTGTATCAGGAGCAGATTGTCAAGAATGCACGGACCCTTGCTGACGAACTCATGAAGCGCGGCTTCCGGCTTGTCTCCGGAGGTACCGACAACCACCTGATGCTTGTTAACCTGACGGGCACCGAGTTGACCGGCAAGGTGGCCGAGGAGGCCCTCGACAAAGCGGGTATCACGGTCAACAAGAACACCGTCCCCTTTGAGACGCGCTCGCCCTTTGTTACCTCCGGCTTCCGGATCGGTACTCCTGCTGCCACAAGCCATGGACTCAAAGAGGCGGAGATGGTGGAAGTTGCCGCTTTCATCGCCGAGGCCTTGGCAAATGTGGGGAACGAGGCAAAGCTTGCAGAGGTAAAGGGGAAAGTGAACGCCCTTATGGGCCGTTTTCCGCTCTATGCCAGCCGCCTGAAGTAACGTTACCACACCATCTTACACAAAGAGGGGGAATGCCACGCTGCATTCCCCCTCTTTGTGTTTGGACTGTCGTGAATCTTACTGTTGTATGAAGACCGCCAGCTCAATCCTGTCTCCATCGGACAGGCAGACCGGGAAACAGAGGGCCTTGTGGCCGTCAGGCACCTGAATGCCATCGGGGGCTTCCATGATCTCGGGTGGGGCTATTTCCATGGACTTGCCACTCTGGGCCGCCTTGGCGGCGATGTTCCCCAAAGCCACGTTCACGAATTCCATTACCGTGTCGTCGAGAATTTCCTTTGGTTCGTTGTCGACATTCGGTTCCTTGAGAATCGCCTTGGCAATTTTTTTCTGAGTGGCGGCAGTAACGCCCATGAAATAGCGACCTGAAATATCACCGGTGAAATCCATGGTGGCGTAGACATCCATTGCAGGTACCCGGTCAGCCACGAAGCAGGGTTCGGGGCGGAAGACAAGGAGCGCCACGCGGGTAAGCATCTTGTAGGAGAGGTCGGCCACCATTTCCCAAATTTTCGGTTCGGAGACACCGGTCGGTATAACCACGGTATCAGTGGCGTACTGGGCCTGATCGGCCTTGAATTCTTCCAGGTATTTCGGTAATTCATCGGCTTGAAAACTACCCACCTTGACGAGGGCTTCTCCGATGTAGAGATGGGTATTTTTCTGTCGCGCCAGAACCTGCATCATCTGCTCACTGGTCAGAAGCCCCAGTTTTACCGCCATATCCCCGAACCGAAGGTCTTCGATCCGTTGCGCATTGTGGACCCTCTCGATGTCTGCCTCCGTGAGAATGCCCATGGCAAGGGAGGTGGCTCCGAAGCTGAGATTCACCGATTCCTGAAGCTCTATGGCCTGCAAGAGGATTTCCCTCGAGACCACCCCTTTTTCAACGAGAAACTGTCCGAAAAACTTGACTGCCATATCAATGTCCTCCCTGAAAACAAGAGTAGTGTCATACGATGGCCGTGGGCGGCCTGTGCCTAAATCTCGCGGAGGATTTTCAGGATATTATCCGCTTCGAATGGCTTTGAGATAACCGTGCGGGCTCCGAGGCGCAGAGCTTCAGTGAACTTGTCGCCGACACCTCCAAGTGAGGTAATCATGACCACCTTCACGTTTTTGTCGAGGGCCACGAGGGTGCGGAGGGCAGTCAGTCCGTCCATACCCGGCATGTTCATATCCATGCAGATGATGTCAGGGTGTTCGGTCTGGTGCATCCGGATGGCTTCCATGCCGTTTTTGCCGTGTCCAACCACTTGGAACTCGCCGCTGTCTGCGAGGATCTTCTCCAGTTGTCGGGCCACTGAGATACTGTCATCTACAATCAGCACCTTTTTCATGTACTCCTCCTTCCTATACGTCCGCGGCTACGCGTTTGCTTGTCTGTTCACTGTTTCATATCGGCAGGTTGCGGATTTTATTTAGAAAAAAATATCCGGTTTTTCCCTCATCTGTAACCAACCGTAAAATAGATAGAATATGGTACACCTGTGCAGGCCTTACCATGATAGCCAAAAGCCGGAAGTTCCCGATGGTGAAGGGAGCAGCATGGTCAACAGTGCGTTCTTCGGTTTATGTAAAATGTGCATACATTTTTCTTTGCAAATGCAAATACGTTGTTATTTCGATTAGTTAGGTTTGGTGCTCCGGTTGAATCCTGAGCTGATAAAAGATCTTGAACGTTGTCCTCTATAAAAACCCTTGCAAAATGGATAGTTGCCGCTATAGTAGCCACAGAATCCCATAAACAGGAGGGTTATATGACCAAAGCAGAACTCGTGGACGCCGTAGCAAAATCCGCAGAACTCACCAAGGCTGCCGCTGACAAGGCGGTGAACGGGGTGATCGAAGCAGTTACTGCAGCTCTCAAAAAAGGTGACAAGGTGACATTGGTTGGCTTCGGCAGCTTTGAGGTCGCTACCCGCAAGGCCCGTACCGGCCGCAACCCCCAAACCGGCAAAGAGATCAAGATTGCTGCCGCCAAGGTTCCCAAGTTCCGCCCCGGCAAGGCCCTCAAGGACGCCGTGGCCGGCGCCAAGAAAAAGAAGTAAACCCGCTTTTTCAAGAGTAACAGGAAAGCCTCTCGTGTCAGCATGAGGGGCTTTTTTCGTTGTAGTCTCCCCCCAATGAGCTTTCCACGGCAGGTGTGGATAAGTCTCCTGTTGCTGTGGATATATCTCAGATTTCCTAAGTATCATTCGGCACTTTTTCGGCTTGCACAATGAATAGGCATTGTTGTTAACATATTGGAATTACGTGTCAATAGTTATTTTTGCCTGTGCTGAGTGTTGAGAGCAATTCATCTGCAGGATGGGCCAGGCGATAAGGTTGAGTGAGGTGGATAACTGTCGCTTGACAGGGGTATCTTGGGATGGTAGGTTTTCAAATGGTAACCAATATTCCGGCGTTTAGGGAACGGATTTATGCAGCCGATAACCTCCCGCCAGCGGGAAGTACTCGATTACATTGCTGGTTTTGTTGATCGAAACGGCTATTCTCCGACCCTCAGAGAAACTGCCGGGCATCTGAAAGTGAGCGGCACGCTCGGTGTCATGAAACATCTGGATGCCCTGGAGCAGAGGGGGTACCTTCGGCGGCAGAGCGGCAACTCCCGGGGGATTATCCTCGCCGGTAGAACTGCCCAGACTGCATCAATTCCCGTTGCGGGAGTAGTCCGTGCCGGACTGCCGCAACCGTCCATTGAGGATATTGAAGACCGCTTGGCGCTTGACTGCTCTCTGGTCAAAGGGGGAACCTTCTTCCTCCGGGTGCGGGGAGATTCCATGGCCAATGCCGCCATTATGGACGGCGACCTGGCCCTTGTCCGGCCCCAAGCCACGTCCGAAAATCGGGACATCGTGGTGGCAATGGTCGATGGAGAGGCAACCCTCAAGCGCTTCTATCGAGGTGAGGATCATATCTGTCTCCAGCCCGAAAACACTGCTATGGAGCCGATTATTGTCCGCAACGGGGAGGGAGAGGTGGCCATCGTCGGCAAGGCGGTTGGAATCTGCCGTCCTTTGGACTGACATTAAGGAATCTGTACATGAACGAACCATCCTCCACGTGGACCAGAATGCGTTCGGCCACAGTACGACCTTGGACCGGGACATCTTCGACTGGCACGAGATACTCAGGTATCTCCTCCAGCTTTCCGAGATGGTGGGGCGGCGGGCACGTCGTTACGGCGTTTCGGGGAAGACTGTCCACCTGACAGTCCGATACGCGGACTTCACCACTTTCGACCGGCAACAGACGCTGCCGCTGCCCACCAATGACAGCAGGGGAATTTACCGTGAGGCTGTGCGGATCCTTGATACCCTTGTCCTGGAACAGCCGGTGCGGCTTCAGGGGGTTAGAATCACGAATCTTTGCCATCAGAGGGAGCAGTTGCCGCTTTTTCACCATGAGAGGTGCAGGATGTTGGCAAGGGGGGGGCATGGATTCCGTGAATGACCGTTATGGAGATTTCTCGGTTACCTTCGGAAGTCTCCTGGACTACGAGGAGAAAGGCTCCTTCGTCATTTCTCCAGCCTGGCGGTCTGAGGGGATCAGAAACGTGGATGTGAAGTTTGACCCCGTCGGGACGTCCGTTTGGAAAGAAAGAGCGACATATGATGTCGCATCACCATGGTAGATTGGCATGCACCGAGTAGGGAAAGGTGCCCTCTATGAATGCTCGATTGCAACGACCCCAGGCCCTGCCGGGCCAAACCCTTGCCCTTGATACCAACTGCGGCAAACTTTATGTCACGGTGAACTGTGATCCTTCGAGTTGCCTGCCGGTGGAGATATTCTGCCGTTTCGGCAAGGCGGGCGGCTGTGGCAGTGCTGTCATGGATGGCATGACGCGGATGATATCTTGCGGGCTCAGTGCCGGCATGGCTCCGGAAGAGGTGGTGTCGCACCTTCGGGGCATATCGTGCCATCGCGGTCCGGGAACCTGCATGGATGCCGTTGCTCAGGCAGTGGAGGCGGTCATGGCGCAGGAGGGAGATGAGTGCTAGTTGGTTGTAGTTGGTGGTTGGGTAAGTATATGTTTCTGAGCGTGGCGCAGGGGGCGCAAGGGGAAATGTGTGAATGATAAGATTGGTCCGGGATTGTACCGGCACTACAAGGGTAATTTATATAGGGTAATCGGCGTGGCTCGCCACAGTGAGACCGAGGAGGAGGTGGTGGTTTACCGGTGCCTGTATGGCGACGGTTCCCTCTGGGTTCGTCCTCTGGTGATGTTCGCGGAAACGGTCACTGTTGACGGCAATCTTGTGGCGAGATTCGAGCGGCGTGACGAAGCAAATGTTTCGCCATGCATTGACGGGAACCGCTGCAAGGGGTGCGGTCGTTGTGTTTCGGTCTGCAGGGACCGGCTCATCAGTCTGGAATCAGGCGAGGGGAGGAAGGTCGCTGTCATGGGAGACCGTCGGAGGTGCGATCTCTGCGGCCGGTGCATTGCGGAGTGTCTGTTCGGGGCCATATCGCTAACGGGTTGAAATGATGGCCAATGGCTATTTCATGTTTTCGTAGAACAGGAACACGAGGAGGACGACGAGGGCTGCCGCGACGATCATCAGTACGAAGGCTATGGCAGTGTTGACGGTGTCCTGGAGTTTTTCCTTCGGCGTTCTGGTTTCCCTGATATAACGACCCATCGGCGCCCTCCGGCTTGGCACGGCAGTTCAGTTTGTGAACCCATCATATACTATTTCTTTACACTATTTATAAAGATTTTTGAGATCAAGTTTCCCTGTTAGGCGTCATATCAAACCCGGCCACGGCCGGTTTTTTGACGTCCTTGCCCCCTTGACCATTTCCTTGTCATTCCTCGGGGTTGCATCGGCTCCCTGGCACACTTATACTTGTTCCGACTGTTAGCCGGCATACGCTTTCTGGATATGGAGTGTCCGATGGAAACCCTTTCTGATATCTTTGCCACTTTTCCCCAACGCGGGAATAAAACTGCCTTCGTCTCTCGCACTGGGGTAAGACGCTACGTTTTTACTTACCTTGAGCTGCACAACCTCTCGCTCCGGATGAACCGTTGGCTGGCTGACCAGGGAGTAGGGGCGGGGGACCGGGTGGTTCTCTGGGGACCCAACTCCCCCTGGTGGGCGGTGGCCTTCTGGGGAATCGTAACGCGAGGGGCAGTTGCCGTACCGGTCGATTTCATGTCGGGTGCCGAGCGGGCCGAGACCATTGCCGGTCTCACGGAGGCGAAACTCGTCATCCAGAGCAGGGACAAACTAGACCGGCTCACGGGGAGACCGTCGGTATTATTGGAGGAGCTCGGTTTTCTTCTGGAAGAGGTGGAACCGCTTGCGACCATCCATCGGCCTGCCCCCGATGACATGGCGGAACTGATTTATACCTCCGGCACCACCGGCAACCCCAAAGGGGTGATTCTTACCCACCGGAATCTGGTTGCCAATCTCCTGCAGGTGAACCGGCACATTCCTGTCGTTACCCCCGATTTCTCGTTCCTGTCACTTCTTCCCCTTTCTCATATGTTCGAGCAGATGGGAGGTTTCTTCACTCCCCTCTACCGGGGAGCCGCCATCGTCTACATTCGCACCCTCAAACCGTCGGCGATCATGGAGGCCCTGGGGGAGGAGGACATCTACGCCATCATCGCCGTGCCGCGGCTGCTCCAACTCCTCAAGGGCTCCGTGGAGCGGGAGCTGGAGGCCAAGGGCCTTGGTTCCATCTTCAGGTGGCTTCTGCAAGCGGGGGAGAAGTTGTCCCCCCAGGGACGCTCGATTCTTTTCCGTCCCATCCAGCGA
Organism: Geobacter grbiciae; assembly: GCF_018531165.1. Lineage (NCBI taxonomy): Bacteria > Pseudomonadati > Thermodesulfobacteriota > Desulfuromonadia > Geobacterales > Geobacteraceae > Geobacter > Geobacter grbiciae. The sequence continues at coordinate 152,209 of NZ_JAHDIW010000008.1, forward strand.
AAGTTCGGCCGCAACTTTGCCCTGTTCGTCTCGGGAGGCGCTCCCCTTGACCCGGAGGTGTTCCGCTTCTGGAACGGCCTCGGCTTCAGGGTCGTGGAAGGGTATGGCCTCACCGAGTGTGCGCCGGTTCTGACTGCCAACACCATGGAACGCCAGGTGATGGGCTCAGTGGGCACCCCCCTTGACGGCGTGGAGTTGCGGCTCCAAGAGGGGGAAATCCTCGCCAGGGGCGACAATATCTTCCCCGGCTACTTTCGCAATGAGGAAGCCAGCCGGGGGGCCTTAGTCGATGGCTGGTTCCGGACCGGGGATCTGGGGGAGCTTGATCCGGACGGCTGGCTCCGCATCAAGGGGAGGAGCAAGGAGCTCATTGTCACCGGAGCCGGGGTCAACGTCTACCCCGACGAGATCGAGGCGATCCTCAACCGGACCCCGGGAGTGCGGGAAGGGTGCGTCATCGGCCTTGACCGGGGCAAGGGGGAAGAGGTTCACGGGGCCCTGATCCTGGACGGTTCCGGGCGTCCGACGGAAGAGATCATCAATGAGGTAAACGCCAAGTTCGACGAGCTCCACCGGATTACCTCCTTTTCCGTCTGGCCCGATGCGGAGTTCCCCAAGACCACTACCCTGAAAATCCGCAAGTTTCAGGTGAAGGAGCGGATTGAACAGGGGGGAGGGAGCGCGGGAGACGGCCGGGGCGCCGACCGCCTCACGGCCCTTGTGGCGACCGTTACCGGTTCGCCCCTGGAGCGGGTTACGGAAGAGGCGCTCCTCGTTAACGACCTGGGGCTCACCTCCATCGCCCGCCTCGAACTCGTGAATGCCCTGGAGATGGAATTCCGGCTCGACCTGGAGGATTCGGTCATCGGCCCCCAGACCCGCGTGGCCGACCTCAGGGAGATCGTCAGCCGGCGGGAGAAGGTGCACATCCGCGAACATTTCCGGATGTGGGCCATGGGGGGGGCTTCCCGTACGATTCGCCGCGTTCTCGACGCCGTGCTCCACGGTCCCCTCCTTCGGGCCTTCGTAACCTTGAACTCGGTCGGTGCCGAAAACCTCAAGGCCGCTGACGGACCGGTCATGTTCGTTTCCAACCACCTGAGCTACCTGGACCAGCCGGCCATCATGTTCGCCCTGTCCGATGCCTTGCGCTACAACACCGCCACTGCCGCCTGGGAGGAGTTCTTCTTCCGCAACTTCAAGAATCTTTCCCAGCGGCTCTGGAAGCGATTCACATACGAGTACGCAAGCGTGGCCTTCACGGTCTTTCCCCTTCCCCAGTCCCGGGGATTCCGGGGGGCTCTCCGCTTCATGGGGGCCCTGGCTGACCGGGACATGAACATCCTTCTGTTTCCCGAGGGGGAACGCTCCTGGGACGGCAGGCTCCTGTCGTTTCAGCAGGGGCTCGGCGTCATGGTCCGGGAACTGGGGGTGCCGGTGGTTCCGGTCAGGATCAGGGGGCTTGAGAAGGTTCTTCCTCGCGGCGCCTCATGGCCAAAAAAAGGAGAGATTTCGGTGACCTTCGGCAAACCGATTCATTTCAGGGGAGAGTCGCCGACAGAGATCGTGGACAGGGCGCGCCGTGCTGTGGAGGAGCTGTAGCCAATGGCATGGCATCTAAAAACAATCGAAGAGACCATTGCCGAACTCGGCACTTCCGGAGAGGGGCTTTCGGTTGTGGCCGCACGGGAGCGTCTCGACGAAAACGGCCCCAACGAGCTTCAGGAGCAGGCGCGCCGGACCCCTTTCTCCATGCTCCTCTCCCAGTTCGCCGATTTCATGATTCTCGTTCTCCTGGGCGCGGCGGTCCTTGCGGCCATTGTCGGCGACCTGGGCGATGCCATGCCGATCATTGCCATTGTCATCCTCAACGCCATTATCGGCTTTGTCCAGGAGTTCCGGGCCGAGCGGGCCATGGCGGCCCTGCGTGAAATGGCGGGGAACAGCGCCACCGTGGTGCGGGAGGGGAGCCCCGTTGCCATTCCCGCCCGGGAGGTCGTGCCGGGAGATCTGGTGCTGCTGGAGGCAGGGAACGTGGTTCCGGCCGATTTGCGGCTGGTTGAGGCGGCGCATCTGAAGGCGGTGGAGGCGGCCCTCACGGGTGAGTCGCTGCCGGTGGAAAAGATGACCGCGTCCCTGGACGACCCGGAACTCTCCCTGGGTGACCGGCGGAACATGGCCTACAAGGGGACCATCATCTCCTACGGACGGGGGGCAGGGGTGGCCGTGGCCACGGGAATGGGGACGGAACTGGGCCGGATAGCCACCATGCTCCAGAACGAGGAGGAGACAAAGACCCCGCTGCAGAAGCGGCTCGCAGTCTTCGGCCGGCGCCTGGCGGTGGCGATTATCATTGTCAGCGCCATTATCTTCACCCTCGGATTTTTACGGGGAGAGCCGCTGCTCCTAATGCTCCTCACCGCCATTTCCCTGGCAGTGGCGGCCATTCCCGAGGCGCTCCCCGCCGTGGTCACCATCACCCTTGCCCTGGGCGCCCGGAAGATGGTCCGGCAGAACGCCCTCATCCGGCGGCTTCCGGCAGTGGAAACCCTCGGCTCGGTTACCTACATCTGTTCCGACAAGACCGGCACCCTCACCCTCAACCGGATGACCGTGGAAAAGGTGGCGGTGAACGGTGCCGGACTTCCCCTTGGCGAAGCCTGCGGACCCGCCGGAGGAGAGGCGGGCCGTCACTTCATGATGGCCCTTGCCCTTTGCAGCGATGCCCGTCTCGACAGCGAGGGAAACCTCATGGGCGATCCCACCGAGACCGCCCTTGCGGCCGCGGCCCTCATCTGCGGCTACGAGCGCAAAGAGCTTGAGGGCTATCACCCCCGTGTGGCAGAGCTTCCCTTCGATTCGGAGCGCAAGGTCATGACCACCTTCCACCGCCGGGGGGAGGGTTTCGTTTCCTACACCAAGGGGGCCGTTGAGGCGATTCTCGACAGATCGTCGGCTATGCTCGTCAATGAAGTGGAGAGTCCCCCTGATGTGGAAGAGATTCTCAGGCTGAGCGAGGAGATGGCTGCGGAAGGGCTGCGGGTCCTGGCCGTGGCCATGCGGCACTGGGAACGGGTTCCCGACCGCCTGGAAAGCGACCGTGTGGAGGGAGATCTGGTCTTTCTCGGCCTGGCGGGGATGATGGACCCGCCACGGGACGAGGCGGCGGAGGCGGTGGCCGACTGCCGGAGCGCCGGCATCACGCCGGTCATGATCACCGGCGACCACCCGCTCACGGCCGGGATTATCGCCCGGCGGCTCTCGCTCGTGGAGGATGACGCGGACGACGTGATCACCGGCCGCGAATTGGCGGAGCTTTCCCTGGAGGAATTCGAGCAGCGGGTGGAACATATCCGGGTCTACGCTCGGGTGGCGCCGGAGCAGAAGCTGAAAATCATCAAGGCCCTCCAGGACAGGGGGCATTTCGTTGCCATGACCGGCGACGGGGTGAATGACGCCCCGGCCCTGAAACGGGCCGATATCGGCATTGCCATGGGGATCACCGGTACCGACGTGGCCAAGGAGGCGTCTGCCATGATCCTTCTGGACGACAACTTCGCCACTATCGTCAAGGCGGTCCGGGAAGGGAGGCGAATCTACGCCAATATTCTGAAATTCATCATCTATTCGATTACCAGCAACGCCGGCACCCTAGTGGCCATAACCCTGGCCCCCTTCTTCGGGCTCCCGCTCCCGCTATTGCCGATCCAGATTCTCTGGCTGAACCTGCTCTGTGACAGTCTGCCGGGGCTGGCCCTTGCCGGCGAACCGGCCGAGCGGGACGTCATGAAGCGTCCGCCGGTGGACCCCCGGGAGGGGATATTCTCCGCCGGTCGGGGATACTTTGTGCTCGGTTACGGGTTCCTCATCGGCGCCGTCGCCCTCGCGTTCCAGGCCTTTGCCCTGCGCCGGGGGCTTCCCTGGCAGACCATGGAATTCACCTTCCTCGTCCTGAATCGGATGGCGGTTGCCCTCTCGGTCCGCTCAGACCGGCAGTCGCTCTTCCGGATCGGGCTTTTCTCCAACCTTCCCCTCTGCGGGGCGATTATCGTCACATTCCTTCTCCAACTCATGGTTGTCTACACGCCGCTGTTGAATCCGATTTTCTCCACGGCGCCCCTCTCCGGAGAAGCCCTTCTCATTACGGTGGGACTGGCGGTCGGGATGATCCTGGTCTCTGAGCTCCACAAGGTATTCAAGCGGATACAGCGACGCAGATAGGTTTCAGATGTCGAGAACGACCGTTGCCCGCCAGGTTCCGTCCCGCAATTCGACGGCGAACCGGTGGAGAGTGACGGCCTTCACGTCCACGACCATGGGATGACGGTTGAGGTCTATCTCTTCGCCCCGGACCACGGCATGGAGTTTCAGGATTGCGTCACTGTCGGCGATGGTGAGGGAGGATGGCCGGAGAAGGAGCCTCCGGGCGTCTTTGTAGTAGATGATTTCCTGCAGGAAATCGAAGAGGAGGAGGTCGAGATCCGCATTTTCGAGGATGATTTCAAGCTCCTGACGGGGCTGGATGGTGGCGAGATCCTCCACCATGACGTTGGTCAGGGCATCGGCCGCCGCCGTGAACATCTCCTCCCGGGTGGCGCCGGTGGCCTCGAAGGCGATGTCCGCGGTGGCGATGTCGGGGAGATAACGGTAGGGCATGGGGCTGTTCCAAATGCTTTCAGAGAAGGGCGTCGATCGCTTCGAAGTCGATCTCGTTCTCGGCGTTGGCCCTGATCCAGTTCAGTTTCTCCTGGTCCTCGGCGGTGATCTTTGCCACGTCCTCCATGAGGGTGGTGAAGACATTGGCCGTGGAATCGTGGACCCTGATGTAGGGGATATTGCTGTCGTCCAAAATTTGCTGGCTTATTTCCGAAGCGGGTATGTGGCCGGCGATGACAAGCCCCACGATCTTTTCCCGGAAAGCTGGGATGTGATAGAGGGAGGAGAGGGTGACGATGAGCTCGTCGCGGGAGCTGGTTATGACGATGAGGGTCGATTCCTGCAAGGCGTCCACCACCCGCTGGGCAGAGGCGGCCCCCAAGTGAATGTGGTGGATGATGCGGCTTTGCCCGTCGGGGTCGCCGTGGACCGGAAGATTGAGCAGTTTGCCGATGTGGGAGAGGGTAGGGTTTGCCAGGATGGGGGAGTAGTTGAAGCCGCCGCTGATCTTGAGGGGGCGTCCCGGGAAACCTTTGCCGAGGAAGCTGAGGATCGATTCCCGCTTGTCGGCCCGGAGCTTGTTGACGAGTAGCATCCGGACATCGGCATCCTCTTTCTCGTAGAGCGCCAGATTCAGGTGCACCGCGTCGATGGAGCTTCCGATGCCGCTGTCGGTCACGATGATGACCGGAGCGTTGAGGGTATGGGCAACGCAGGCGTTGCTGAGGCCGATGACCGATCCGACGCCGCCGTGCCCGGCCCCTTCGATGATGAGAAAATCATATTTCTTGTCGAGAATTTCAAAGGCTTCGAGAATCTTTGTCTTGAGGACATTGCAATCGAGCTTGCCGCTCAGGAAATCGCGGGTGAAGTTCTTGTGGAGCGAGACCGGGTTCATGAGGGGAAGGTCCTCCTCCAGCCCGAAGGTTCTGGCCATGAGAATGGCATCCATGTCGACGGTGAGGCCGTTGTATCCCTCGATTTTGGGGCCGATGGGTTTGATGAAGCCCACTCTGTCGTATTTCTGGCGTGCCAGGTGCATGAGCGATACGCTCATGGTGGTCTTGCCGCAGTTCTGTCCCGTCGCGCCGATGAAGACTCTCTTCGCCATCCGTTTCCCCCGCGGTGATTGAATTCCATCAGATATTCAAGGCGTGCCTATTGCCCGACAACGAGCGTTGTCGAAGTGAAGATGAGTATACACTATAGATTCGGGTGGCGAGAGAAAAAAACTCTCTGTATTGCTGGGCAATCAGGGTTGATGGAATAGCAACGGCCGAATCAATACCTTATTCAATGTTGTTGGCCTGTTTTGTGCAAAACGTTTCATGATATTTCGACCGGAAGGTGCCCTGTGAAATCTCTACTCTTGCTACTTCCTGCAGTTCTAGCTGTGGTTGGCTGTTCGCCTGTTCGTGGGCAGTTGAGTGATTGGCAGGGTGCCAGGCTCGACGAGCTGATGGGGCAGGCCGGCCCTCCCTCGTCCGTTTCCGCCGACATGGCCGGGAACAAGTATTATCATTGGCTTGAGGACCGGGGCGGCGTGTACACCTATAATGGGCCGGTCAATCTCAAGTGCGAACGGATTTTCGGTGTCGATGAGCGGGAGGTCATCACCTCGTTTGCCTGGGACGGCAACTGTCTCGCCTTGCCTGACTCCCCTTGGCAGCGTATTTCGCAAAGCCGGCAAGGAACGGAATGATTCATGCGGATAAATGACAAAATTTCGTCACGGGATGTCGGGAAGAAGGCAGGAAAAGGTGCACTCGTGCGAACGGGTGGTGGGGAAGCCAATTCCCCCTTTGTGCGGGCGCTGACGCTGCACCGGACGGAGCTTGACACCTATGAACAGCAACTCCAGGACCTGAAGGAAGAGATTGATCGGGCCGGTACCGACCTGGAGCGGGAGCCGACCGTAGCCAATTTCCGGACCTTTCGCGATCTCATCGCTACCCTTGCCAAAACGGTGACATCCAACGCCTATCGCCTTGAGCGGGTAGGGGGAACATCCCTCAATCCCCGGTGCTTCGAGATCATTACGGTAATCGACCGGGAGGCGGATAACCTTTTGAACCTCATCATGACGGAAAACAAGGACCGCCTGAAGATCACCAACAAAATTATGGAACTCAAGGGGCTGATTATCGACTTTCTTACCTGATCGTTCGCCTGGCACCTACCCCTTGACATTGCCGATGGGGAGAAGTCGCACGACCCGCCGGCTCAGGTGGGCCCGCTCCGTCGCCTCGGCAACGTCGTCGATGTCCTTGTACGCCCGTCCCGACTCCTCGGCAAGCCCGCCCCACGAAGCGGTCCGCACGTAAATTCCCCGCTCCTCCATGTCCCGCTGCAGCTTCTGTCCCCTCACCATCTTCTTGGCCTGGTGCCTGCTCATGGTCCGTCCGCTGCCGTGGGCCGTGGTGAAGAAGGTTTCGCTTCCCCCGGGCTCTCCCGCCAGAAGGTAGGAACCCGTCTCCATGCTCCCGCCGATGATGACCGGCTGGCCGGTTTCCCGGTATCGTTCGGGCAACCCCTCCATGCCGGGGCCGAATGCGCGGGTCGCCCCCTTGCGGTGAATGAGGAGTTCTCGTCTTCGTCCGTCAACCATGTGGGTCTCCAGCTTTGCGGTGTTGTGGGCCACGTCGTAGACCATCTCCATCCCCAGATCGGCGGGGTCGCGGCCGAAGATGCCGGAAAATACCTCGCGGATGCGATGGAGGATCACCTGCCGGTTGGCAAAAGCCATGTTCACGGCGCACTTCATGGCGGCGAAGTAGTCCTGCCCCTCACGGGAACGGAACGGAGCGCAGGCCAGTTCCCGGTCGTTGACGGTGATGCCGTATTTTCGCTCCATGACCGACAGAAAGAGCTGCAGGTAGTCGGTGGCCACCTGATGCCCGAAGCCCCGGCTGCCACAGTGGAACATGATCACCACCTGGTTCGGGAGGGTGATGCCGAAGGCCCTGGCAAGCTCCTCGTTGTATATGTTCTCCGGCCGAGCCACCTGAATCTCCAGATAGTGATTGCCCGAGCCGAGGGTGCCGATCTGGTTGTAACCACGGTCTATGGCCTTGTGGCTGATCTTTGAAGCGTCGGCGCCCGGAAAACAGCCACCTTCCTCAGTCATCTCCAGGTCCTCGGGCCAGGCGAACCCCCTCTTCAGGCACCAGCGGGACCCCTGCTCGGCAACGGTACAGAATTCATCGTGGGAAAGGCTGACGAAACCGTGGCTCCCCACACCCGCCGGCACCCGGTAGAAGAGGGCGTCCACCAGCTCCCTGAGACGTGGCTTGACCTCCTCCTCGGTTAGATTAGTGAGGACGAGCCGCATGCCGCAGTTGATGTCGAAGCCAATACCGCCGGGCGAGATGACCCCGGTTTCCGGGTCCATGGCCGCCAGCCCACCGATGGGGAACCCGTACCCCCAGTGGCCGTCAGGCATGCAGAAGGCATACTTCTGGATGCCGGGGAGGCAGGCCACGTTGGACACCTGGTCGAAGACCCCCGCGTCCATGGCGGTGATCAGTTTCTCCGTGGCGAATATCCGGGCCGGCACCAGCATGCCGGCTTTATAGGAAACGGGAAGCTCCCAGGTGGTGTCGGTTATCCTCTTGAGGGCCGACGGTACGGGCATGACCTGACCTCCTTTCGCAGACTTGGTACACTATAACACAGGAAATGTCTTCTGTCGGAAGGAGAGATGGCGGGGTGCGCGGGTAAGTATATGGGTATATGTTAGCCGCCGAACTCCAGCAGCCACTGCTCGAAAATCGCAACGCGATGTTCCCCATGCCTGATGAGCCCCTTGCGGATTTCGGGGGGGCTTTTCTCGTGGTTCAGGGAATTCCCCTTTTTGGAGAAAAAGAGGTCGGCATAACAGATAATTCTTTCCTCCCGGGTGATCGGCACCATTTCCCTCAGGGGAAGGGGGAGTCCCTGTCTCACGATATCGTCGACGGTCAGACCGACGCCGATGTGACGTTCGCAGACCATGGCATGCCGGGGCAATCCCTCGGCCTCCAGTATTTCGCGACCGATGATGCCATGGAGGATGTAGGGTGAATCGCCGGAGCAGCCAATGCCGGGAGAATCGGTTCCACAAACGCCAATATCATGCAGCAGCGCGGCCTCTTCGATGAACCGAAGGTCGAGGTCGGGATCATTAAGGGCGCGAGCAATGCGCAGTGCCTTGTGTGCCACCATTCTGCTGTGTTCAAGAACAATGGCGCAAGCCTGTGTTTCTTTGCCGAAGTGTCGGGTAAGTATATGTTCAACATTCATCCGGTTGCCTCCGCTTGGTAATGGATTAATTATTGATGTTCGTCCTGTTGTCTGTCAACCTTGGACATTTACGAATCCGATTCCGATTCAGTTGAGCCGGGGGGGCGCCATGATCGAGATCAATGAGGCAGATCTTAAATTTGAGTTCTACCGCGGTTCGGGACCGGGGGGCCAGCACCGCAATGTGACCGAAAGTGGCGTCCGCATCAGGCATGTTCCTACTGGTGTCGTGGTCCAGGCCTGCGAAAGTCGCTCCCAGGCCCGCAACCGCGAGATTGCCCTGGAGCGGCTGCGCCAGATACTGGAGCGCCGTGAACGGCGTGTAAAAAAGCGGGTTGCTACCACGGTTCCCCGCGGCCAGAAAGAAAAGCGAATCGAAGAAAAGAAGCGCCGCTCCCAGACCAAGCGCCTGCGCATCCAGCCGGAGGATTGATCAGGCTAATTCCTTGACCTTGCGGCGTTTCTCGGTTATTCTTGCCCACCACTTCACCCCACGGAGCCCCCATGACCCGACCCACCTGGGACGAATATTTCATGGAAATCACCCATCTGGTTGCCAAGCGTTCCACCTGTCTGCGCCGGCAGGTGGGTGCTGTTATCGTGAAGGACAAGAACATTCTGGCCACGGGCTACAATGGTGCGCCATCGGGCGTTGCCCACTGTCTCGAGGTAGGATGTCTTCGGGCCAAACTCGGCATTCCGTCGGGTGAGCGACACGAACTCTGCCGCGGGTTGCATGCCGAGCAGAATGCCATCATCCAGGCGGCCAAGCACGGCACCAACATCGATGGCAGCACTCTTTACTGCACCACCATGCCGTGCATCATCTGCTCGAAGATGCTCATAAACGCCGGCATCCGCCGCGTTGTCTACGAAGAGGGCTACTCGGACGAACTGGCGCGGGAGATGGTTGGCGAATCGGGGGTCGTGGTGGACAAATTTGGTGATATAAAGGGGGAAACCCCGTGAAATGCCCCTTCTGCGCCCATCCTGACAGCAAGGTTGTTGACTCCCGCCCCGATAAGGGGGGGGCTGCCATTCGGCGACGGCGCGAGTGCGAATCATGTGCCAAGCGCTTTACCACCCATGAACGGATCGAGGAAACCCTACCCCTGGTCCTGAAAAAAGATGGCCGCCGTGAGCCCTTTGACCGGATGAAGATCGTTGGGGGCATCCTGAAGGCGTGCGAGAAGCGCCAGGTGTCGCGGGAGACCGTCGACCGCCTCGTGGACCGGCTCGAAGGACGGCTCCAGGAGTGGAGCGAGAAGGAAGTCCCCAGTACCACCATCGGCGAGTGGGTCATGACCGAACTCCATGACATCGACGAGGTGGCCTACGTCCGTTTTGCCTCCGTCTACCGTTCCTTCAAGGACGTTAACGAGTTCATGGCCGAACTGCAGGACCTCCTGAAGAAATAATCCATGGCTATGTCTTCTGAAAAAATAATGGGTCGGGCCTTGACCCTGGCGCGGCGCGGCATGGGTAAGACATCCCCGAATCCGGCGGTGGGGTGCGTCATCGTGCGGGACGGTGCAATCGTCGGCGAAGGGTGGCACCGGAAGGCCGGCACCCCCCATGCCGAGGTCCATGCCCTGCGGCAGGCCGGCGAGCTGGCCCGGGGGGCCGATGTCTACGTGACTCTGGAACCCTGCTCCCACTTCGGCAAAACTCCCCCGTGTGCCGAAGCGCTGGTCGAGGCAGGGGTGGGGCGCGTGTTCGTCGGCATGGTGGACCCGAATCCGAAGGTTTCCGGGCGCGGCATCGAGCGGCTTCGGGTTGCTGGCATCGATGTGGTTACCGGGATACGGGAGGCGGAGTGCCGCAGGCTTAACGAGCCATTCGTGAAACACGTGACCACCGGGCTTCCCTTTGTGATCCTCAAGTCGGCCATGACCATGGACGGCAAGACCGCTACCGCTTCGGGCGATTCGCGCTGGATAACCAATGAAAAATCAAGGCGCTACGTTCATAAACTTCGTTCAATGGTCGATGCGATAATGGTCGGTGTCGGCACTGTCTTGGCTGATGACCCCCAGCTTACGGCGCGAATCCCGCGGGGGAAGGATCCCGTCCGGGTTGTGGTGGACAGTTCCCTCAGAATCCCCTCTGGTGCCCGGATGCTCCACCAAGAGTCCCCGGTAGCAACCGTTATTGCCACCGTCTCGGGAGACCGAAACCGGATCGTGGGGCTGGAATCTGCAGGTGCCGAAGTGCTCCGTTGCCATGCCGTCATGGGGCGCGTTGATCTGCGTGATCTCCTTGCCCGCCTCGGTGCCCGGGGGGTGCAATCAATCCTCCTTGAAGGGGGGAGCGAACTGGCCGGCGAAGCACTCCGTGCCGGGCTCATCGACAAATGTGTCCTCTTCTACGCCCCCAAGTTTTTGGGGGGAGCCGCCGGCCTGGGGCTCTTTGGCGGGCCGTCGGCCGAAAGAATGGATGGATGCTACCGGCTGAAGGATGTGAGGGTGCGGCGTTTCGGCGATGACGTGATGATCGAGGCTTATCCGGAGGATTTATGTTTACCGGGCTCATAGAAGACGTTGGATCGGTGAGAAGGCTTGAACGGGCAGGGGCTGCGGCACGGCTCACCACCGCCACAAAACTTCCGCTCGATTCCATTGCCCTCGGCGACTCGGTGGCGGTGAATGGTGCCTGCCTCACGGTTGTGGCAAAGGGTGGAGGCGAACTCACCTTTGACGCCTCCCCGGAAACCCTGGAGCGGACCACTCTCGGCACCCTCGGCACTGGAGCCCCCGTGAACCTGGAAAGGGCACTGCGTCTTGGCGACCGCCTGGGTGGCCACATCGTCACCGGCCATGTGGACTTTATCGCCGATGTCTCCGAACGGCGCGAGGTTGCCGGCAACATTGTCTTCGGTTTCCGCATCCCAAGGCAATTTGCCCGTTATCTGGTGGCCAAGGGTTCGGTCACCATCGACGGAATCAGTCTTACGGTTAACACCGTCACTGATAGCGGTTTTTCGGTCAATATCATCCCCCATACCGCTGCAATGACCACCCTGAACGGCATGAAACCGGGTGGACGGGTTAATATTGAAACGGACATTCTGGGGAAATATGTCGAGCGCCTCCTGGCCTTTGGAAGCACGGGGCAGAAGGAGGGTGGTCTCAGTCTTGAACTGCTTGCAAAGAGCGGCTTTCTGTGAGATATAACGTTGTTATTACTTCTCATGAACGGAGTCGACAATGACGGTTGCTAGAATAGAAGAAGCCATAGAGGACATCAAACAGGGGAAAATGATCATTCTCGTGGATGATGAGGACCGCGAGAACGAGGGTGATCTTACCATGGCCGCCGAGATGATCACCCCTGAAGCGATCAACTACATGGCAAAGTATGGCCGTGGCCTCATCTGTCTCACCATGACCTCGGAGCGGTGCGATTACCTCAGGCTGCCGCTCATGGTGTCCGACAATACCTCGTCCTTCGGTACCGCCTTTACCGTCTCTATTGAGGCAAAACGGGGAGTGACCACCGGCATCTCCGCCGCTGACCGTGCCCATACAGTTCTCACAGCCGTGGCCGATGCCACGAAACCGGAGGACCTTGCCCGGCCCGGCCACATATTCCCGCTGCGGGCCCGTAACGGTGGTGTCCTCGTCCGGGCGGGGCAGACCGAAGGGTCAGTGGATCTGGCCCGTCTTGCAGGCCTCAAGCCGGCTGGCGTCATCTGTGAGATCATGAACGATGACGGCACCATGGCCCGGATGCCGCAACTGAAGAAATTCGCCAAGGAGCACGGGATCAAGATCTGCACTATTGCTGACCTGGTCGCCTACCGGCTCAAGCACGAGTCCTTGGTCCGCCGGGCTGCCGATGTGGAACTCCCCACCGAAGCTGGTGAGTTCCGGGCCATCGCCTTCGAAAACGATGTGGACAGGCTGGAGCACCTGGCACTCGTGAAGGGAGAGATCAGTGGGGATGAGCCAATACTCGTCCGGGTTCATTCCGAGTGCATGACCGGAGATGTTTTCGGGAGTCTCCGGTGCGATTGCGGCGGCCAGCTTCACCGGGCCATGGAGATGATTGAGGCCGAGGGGAAAGGGGCTATCCTCTATATGCGCCAGGAAGGACGGGGAATCGGCTTGTTCAACAAGCTCAAGGCCTATGCCCTTCAGGACCAGGGGAAGGATACCGTTGAGGCCAACCTTGAGCTCGGCTTCAAGCCCGACATGCGCGACTACGGCATCGGCGCCCAGATCCTCGTGAACCTCGGAATCAAGAACATCCGCCTCATGACCAACAACCCCCGGAAGCTGATTGGCCTCCAGGGATACGGAATCAACATTGTGGAACGGGTACCCATCGAGATTCCCGCCACGGGGAGCAATGCCGGCTACCTGAAGACAAAACGCGAGAAGCTGGGACACCTGCTGGAAAATATCTGAGATACGGCGAGGAGGGATTCATCATGCCGCGATTTATTGAAGGAAAACTGGATGCCACGGGGCTCAAGTTCGGCATCATCGTGGGCCGTTTCAACAGCTTCATTGGTGAGCGCCTTCTGGAGGGGGCCCTCGATGCCCTGGTCCGTAACGGAGCAGACGAAGCGACCATCGATGTGGCCCGGGTGCCCGGCGCCTTCGAGATCCCCCTGACCGCCAAGAAAATGGCCCAGACAGGGAGCTATGACGCCATCATCTGTCTCGGCGCGGTGATCAGGGGCTCGACCCCCCATTTCGACTACGTGGCCGCCGAGGTCTCCAAGGGGGTTGCCCACGTGTCGCTGGAAACCGGCGTTCCGGTTTCCTTCGGCGTACTCACCACCGATACCATCGAGCAGGCCGTGGAGCGGGCAGGCACCAAGGCCGGCAACAAGGGCTTTGACGCCGCCATGACCGCCATTGAAACCGTCCGCGTCTTCCGGGAGTTCCGCTAGTGGGTGCCCGACGCCTCGGAAGGGAGATCGCCCTTCAGCTTCTCTACTCCCGCGATTATACCGTGGGTGAGGCCTCCTCGCTTCTTGAGATGGTCTTTGACGAAGCCGAGCCGGGGACCGCTGCAGGGCGGGCTTTTTCCGACGAACTGGTTCGCGGTGTTCTTGAGCACCGCGAAACTATCGACGCAACGATAACCGAGAAGTCGAAAAACTGGGCCATCTCCCGCATGGCGAAGGTGGATCTCAACATCCTCCGGCTTGCGATTTACGAGCTCCTCTACCGTGGCGACATCCCCAAGAACGTCACCATCAACGAGGCCATCGAAGTGGCGAAAAAATTCGGTACCGAGGATTCGCCTGCCTTCATCAACGGCATCCTCGACGAGGTCGCCTCGACTCTCCCCGACAAGGGGTAGCTCCAGCCATTGCATCGCGTCATTCCATACTGAGCGAGGACGTATGAACGAGATAAAGGTGGGCCTTCTCGGCCTGGGGACCATTGGTACGGGGGTCGCCAAGCTGCTCATGACCAATGCCGATCTGATCGCCGCCAAGGTGGGCGCCCGGATTACCCTTAAAAAGATCGCCGATCTGGATATAACCACCGACCGGGGGATTGCGCTTCCGGCGGACATTCTCACCACCAACGCCGACGAGGTGCTCACCGATCCGGAGATCAGCGTGGTGATCGAGTTGATCGGCGGCTATGAGCCGGCCAAGCGCTTCGTGCTCAAGGCCATCGAAAACGGCAAGCATGTGGTTACCGCCAACAAGGCGCTTCTGGCTCTCCACGGTGAAGAGATCTACGCTGCCGCGGCCCGCAAGGGGGTAGAGGTTCTGTTTGAGGCAGCGGTCGGGGGAGGCATCCCGGTCATTTCCGCCATACGCGGGAACATGGCAGCCAATAATTTTTCCACTGTTTTTGGCATACTGAACGGAACATGCAATTACATACTTACCCGAATGACCAAGGAGGGGGTGGACTTCGCCGACGTTCTCAAGAAGGCCCAGGAACTCGGTTATGCCGAGGCTGACCCCACCTTCGACATCGAGGGGGTGGACACGGCCCACAAGCTGGCGCTCCTTGTTTCCCTCTGCTTCGGGACCCGGGTCACCTTCAGCGACATTCACACGGAGGGGATCAGTTCCCTCTCCTCCGTTGACATCAAGTTTGCCCGGGACTTTGGGTACAAGATCAAGCTCCTGGCCATCGGCAAGCGGGACGGCGACCGGGTGGAGGCCCGGGTTCACCCCACCATGATCCCGGTCAACAATCCGCTGGCCGATGTAGATGGCGCCTTTAACGCCATTCGCTTCACCGGCGACTTCATCGGTCCGGTCATGTTCTATGGCCGCGGTGCCGGCATGGACCCTACCGCCAGCGCAGTGGTGGGTGATATCATCGAGGTCTCCCGCAACATCGTGGCGGGCATCGGCCGTCGTTGTGCTCCTCTCGGCTACTGTGACGAGGCGGTCGCCACTCTTCCGCTCAAGCCCATGGGGGAAATTGAGAGCAAGTACTACATTCGCTTCAGCGCCGTGGACAGGCCCGGTGTTCTGGCGAGAATCTCCGGGATTCTCGGAAAGTACGACATCAGCATCGAGTCCATGGTCCAGAGCGGCCGCATGGCCGGCGAGGAGGTCCCCATCGTCATCATGACCCATGAGGCCAGGGAAAGCGATGTACGGACGGCCCTCGACGAGATCGACACCTTTGATATCATTACCCAGAAGAGCCAGGTCATCCGGATTGAGGACAATCTGGAATAGACGGAGAGCTACAGCAGTGAAACGTGAAAGGCGGCCCGAACAGGCCGCCTTTTTTCATGGGTTGAGGCTTACCGATGAGGTGCCGGGCGAGGGGATGAGCTGGTTGAAATAGTGGATTGACGCAAACCGTTCCGAGGGGAGAGGATGCACCGTCGAGCTGTAGCGGCTCACGTAGATGAGGTGGCTGATACCATAGGCTTCCGCCGTGCCGAGGTTCGTCTCGCTGTCCTCGCCGAGCATGGTACGGGCCGGGTCGTAGGGGACGGTCTTCCGGAGCTTTCCCCAGAAGGCCACGTCTTCCTTGGGGAGACCGACGTCGTGGGCCGAGACGATGCCGGTGAAGTAGGGTCCAAGGCGGGTTTTGCGCATCTTGATGTCGAGGGTTTTGCCGTGGGCGTTGGTCACCAGCCAGATCTCCTTGGTGTGCTGCCGGAGGAACAGAAGAAATTCCACCACGCCGGGATGGACGGCGATGAGGTGCTCCACTTCGAGCTTCAGGAGCGGGATGTCGAGCCTGAGCCGGTCGGACCAGTAGTCGAGATCGGTCCAGTTCAGGGTCCGCTCCTGCGAGCGGAACAGGGCGTAGAGGGACTTCTTGGCAATATCGAGGGGGATGCCGTTCTTGGCCGCGTAGCGTTTCGGCACGTGCTCAAGCCAGAAATGATCGTCGAAATGGCGGTCCAGAAGGGTGCCGTCCATGTCGAGGAGCACCGTATCGATCTGATTCCAGTCAATAGTCATGGGGATTGGTTTAAAAGGAAAAGGCCCTACAGGGCCTTTTCCTCGATGAATGCCTTTATGGCGTCGCGGTCCGCATCGAGCACGTCGCATCGGCTTGGAAGGGCTTCAATTCCTTCCAGGGATGTCGGTCGGGAAGGCTCGAAACCCACGGCACGGACCACCGCATCGGCGAACTTGGCCGGATGGGCCGTGGCGAGGCAGACGGCGGGAGTACCGTCCTGCACCAGTTCCAGGGCCGCCTTGACGCCGACAGCCGTGTGGGGGTCGAGGATATAGCCGGTCTCCCGGTGGAAAGCGGCGATGGTGGCGATGGTCTCATCCTCGTTCACCGAGCGGGAGAGGAACTCATCCCGCACTTTCTCCATTTCGGCCTCGGTGAAGTTGATCCGCCCCTTGGTGGGGAGGGCGGCGAACGCCTCGCGGACCCGGGCAGAGTCTTCGCCGAAGAGGTAGTAAACATACCGTTCGAAGTTGGAGGCCAGCTGGATATCCATGGACGGGGACACGGTCGCCACCACGTTTCCGAGGGAATAGTCCCCCCCGTTGATGAACCGGGAGAGGATATTGTTCTCGTTGGTGGCCAGGATCAGCCGCCTGATCGGCAGACCCATCCGCTTTGCCACGTAGCCGGCGAAAATATCACCGAAATTGCCGGTCGGAACCGAGAAGACCACCTCCTGGCCGAAGGGCGCGGCAACCCGGAAGTAGGCGTAGAAGTAGTAGACCACCTGGGCCAGAACCCGGGCCCAGTTGATGGAGTTGACGGCGCCCAAGGAGTACTTTTCCTTGAAGGGGAGATCGCTGAAGAGGCTCTTCACGATGTTCTGGCAGTCGTCAAAGGTCCCCCGCGCGGCGATGTTGTGCACGTTCGGATCGAGCACCGTGGTCATCTGCAGGGCCTGCACCGGCGAGGTCTTGCCGTGGGGATGGAGGATGAAGATGTTGATCTTGTCCTTTCCCCGGACGCCGTAGATGGCGGCACTGCCGGTGTCGCCCGAGGTGGCGCCGACGATGTTCATCTTTTCCCCGCGCTCCTTGAGCAGGTACTCGAAGAGGTTGCCGAGGAGCTGCAGCGCCACGTCCTTGAAGGCAAGGGTCGGCCCGTGGAAGAGTTCCAGGATGTGCACACCGTCCTTTTTCACCACCGGTGTAATCTCCGGATGGGAGAAGGTGGCGTAGGAGCGGTCGATGAGATCCTTGAGGTCCTGTGCGGGAATGTCATCGGCGAAGAGGGATATCACGTTGAACGCCAGATCCTGGTAGGAGAGGCTTTGCCACGATTCGAGCGTGTTGCGGCCAAGGGCCGGGATGGTCTCCGGCAGCAGAAGCCCGCCGTCGGTGGCGAGTCCCATCATGACCGCGTCCTTGAATCCGATGGGGGTGATGGCACCCCGGGTACTGATATAGTTCATAGTGATCAAATCTCCGCTGTTTTTTGTGTATAAGACGAAGCATCTTACCAGTAATCCCGCGAAAAGGGAAGGGGACGGACCGCTCCGGCCGTGGGCCTTTCCTCTGCTCTCGGGAGTGTGGTACTATTGTCTGGCTGAAAGCACTTTTTGCCCGAAAGGCGCCCACCATGAATCTTGCAAAACGGGCCGAGATGCTCCATGTCATCGATACCCTGGCCACCCATTACCTGAAGGGAAAGGTGCGGGCGGTTCGGCTATCGGTCATCGCCCTTCTTTCCGGCGGGCACATCCTTCTTGAGGACATTCCCGGCCTCGGCAAGACCACCCTGGCGCTGGCCCTGGCCAAAGCGTTGGGGCTCTCTTTCGGCCGGGTCCAGTGCACGAGCGACCTCCTTCCCACCGACATCACGGGGCTTTCCATCTTCAATCGCGAAGAGAGTCGGTTCACCTTTGTCTCGGGGCCGATTTTCAACAACGTGGTGCTTGTGGACGAGATCAACCGGACCATGCCCAAAACCCAGAGCGCACTTCTGGAGGCCATGGAAGAGCGGAAAGTGACCGTGGAAGGGACGACCCATCATCTGCCGGGACCGTTTCTTGTTATAGCCACCCAGAACCCCGTGGAGCAGGTGGGAACCTATCCGCTTCCCGAGTCCCAGCTCGACCGGTTCATGGTCAGAAGCGGCATTGGCTATCCCCCCGACATCATCGAGAAGGCGATTATCAAGGGAGGGAGTATCCGGGATGGGATCCAGAGTCTTGAACCGCTCGTTTCGGCTAATGACATCGCCGAGGCCCAGCGTGCCGTGAAGGAGGGGGTCTATCTCTCCGACCTGGTCGTTGATTACCTCTATGCCATCGTTGCCGCCACCCGAAACCATCCCGCCATCTCCTCAGGGATCTCCACCAGGGGGGCCATCGGCATGGCCGAAACCGCCAAGGCCCATGCCTACCTGGAGGGGCGAGACTACGTCATTCCCGAGGATGTGAAGGTCATTGCCGCACCAGTGGGTGCCCACCGCCTCATCCTCACCATGGAGAACGAGAACCTGGACAAGGGGGAGCTATTAAACGCCGTCCTAAACACCATCCCGGTTCCGCTGACCTGAAGCTCACGCGGGCCGGTGCCGCCTATATCGCCATCACGCTCCTGCTCGGTTTCGCTGCGGTCAATACGGGGAACAACCTCCTTTTCCTCGTGGTGTCGGCCTTGCTCGGCTTCATGACCGTCTCCGGGATCCTCGGTTGGCTCAATATCCGGTATCTGGACGTTGCGATCCGTCTTCCCGATGAGATCTACGACGGCCAGGAGACCTACGTGACGCTGATGGTGGAAAACCGCAAGCGGTTGCTCCCCTCGTTTCTGTTGCGGATTGGAGTGGAAGAGGCCCACGCCGATTTTCACCTGGTGGAGCGGAGTGCCACCGAATCCGGCACCCTGGCGATGACGTTTAAGGGGAGGGGGCGGAAAGAACTCATTCAGGCCGTGGTCAGTTCACCGTTCCCGATAAATTTCTTCATCAGGAGCACGACGCTCCCTCTCGATGCCCGCTGCATCGTCTTTCCCCGGCCCCGCCCCTGCGGGCCGCCGGAAGGTCCGGCAGATGCGCGGAGTAGGGGAGCCGCCCGGAGCAGGGGACGGGGCTACGAGGGGGAAATGGAGACCATCGCCGACTACACGGGTGTCGAACCGCTGAAACTGGTCCATTGGCGCCTTTCGGCCCGCCACGAGAATCTCAAGGTGAAGCAGCTGACCTCCCTGGCCGACGTCCCTCTCATGATCGATGTTGCACAACTGCCGGGCCAGAGTCTGGACGAGAGGCTTTCGTGCGGAGCCTGGATCGTGAACCGCTCCATCAGGGCAAATCGTCCGGTGGGGCTTATCACCGGTGCTAAGGTTATCGGCCCCGATACCTCCCGCTTGCACCGGCTCAAGCTCCTCACGGAACTCGCTCTCCATGGTTCCCGTTAGTTCCCTTATCACCGTCCTTGCGTACGCGGTTGCTGTTCTCGGCTACCTGCCGGTGGCTCCCCACGTGGATCTCGCGGTGCGGCTCGCCTTCCCCCTGGCTCTCGCAGCCGGGATTTTTCTGGATAAAAAAGGTACGTACCCGTTTACTGGTATACCTGCCACCGCTGTTACCGTGACCTTTTTTATCGTCTACTTCATGCAGCTCAGCATGGCAAACCCTGCGGCGCCAGTGGTCAATTTTCTCGTGGTGCTGCTCTCTGTCCGCCTTGTGAATGAAAAGAACCCCCGCAACCTCCTCCAGATCTTTGCCCTGGCCCTTTTCGCCCTGGCCAGTTCGTCCCTCTTCAGCCTGAGCGCTGTATTCCTCGTATACCTCTTTCTTCAGTTGGGCCTGATCGCCGTCTCCCTGGTTCTTCTAACTTTCCACTCCGTGGATGCGCGTCTACGCCTCACGCGCAGAAGTCTGAGGCGGGTGATCGGCGTGGCTCTTGCCATGCCTGCGGCCTCGGTGCCGCTGCTCCTGATATTCTTTGCCATTCTTCCCCGAACCCAGTACCCGCTCCTCAACTTTCTCAATGTCCCGGGAGAGCGGGCCACCGGCTTCAGCGACCGGGTCGAACCGGGGAAGGCGTCGAGCATCGGCGACGTGAAGACCATTGCCTTCCGGGCCGAATGCGAGCAGCTTGGCCGCAATGACCTCTACTGGAGGGGAATTGTTTTCGACACCATCTCCGGCGCCACCTGGGTGCGGAGTGGAAAGCGCCTCGTTGAAGTTTCCGCCACTCCCCCGGGAAAAGCAATTCGGCAGGTCGTTTACCCTGAACCGTCACGGAACAGCTATCTCCTGGCCTTGGACGTACCGCTCCGGATTGACGGCGTGAGGGCAAGCCAGGACGCTGATTTCACCTTCACCCGGCGACCGTCGGGGAGCGGTCGGATCCGCTACGAGGCGAGGTCGGTGCTCACCGGCGCCATTCCTGTCCCCCGGGGGATTGACCGATCTCACTACCTTCGCATCCCCGGACGGGTTTCCGCTCGGATCGCTGCCCTGACCGGGGAGTTCACTGTCGGCAACCCGACCGATGAGGAGCGGTTGAACCGCGTCGAGACATGGTTCAGGCGGCAGGGTTTCCGGTACGCGACCAGCGGTCTTCCCGTCACTGCCGACCCAGTGGATACCTTTTTGTTCGTGAGGCGGACAGGCCATTGCGAATTCTTCGCCTCTTCCTTCGCGACCCTCCTCCGTCTGGCAGGGGTGCCGGCACGGCTTGTGGGAGGGTACTACGGCGGCGACTACAATGATGTTGGCGGATACTACGCGGTAACCGAAGACCGGGCCCATGTCTGGGTCGAGGCGTTTGTTAAGGGAAAGGGGTGGGTGCGGGTCGATCCGAGCTCCTTCGCGTCCAACTTTGATCGCACCACAACATCCAGCCGCGGTTTTGCCACTAAGATCACGGCACTGCTGGATTCATTAACCTGGTACTGGAACCAGGCGGTCATTACCTATGACCTCCAGAAACAGGTTGACTTCATCCGTCGTGCAAACCGTCAGTTCAAGGGGCTCTCCCTCGCCCTTGATCCCCGTCTGCTTCCCCAGGCACTTGCCCTTGCCGCAGTCCTGACACTCTCTGTCTGGTGGATTACGGCTCGAAGCGGAAGGACTCCGGAAGAGCGCATACTGCGGAGCTTTCTTGCAAGGGTCGAGAAAGTTTATGGAATCCCTCGCAATCATCGATCGCGAGGACTCCATGAGCTTGTGCATATGGTTGATGACTCCGCAGTAGCTATTTTCGTGGATATTTGGGGTGGAGCAATCTATCGGGACCGACGGCTCTCCAGGGAAGAATGCCGGCAACTTAAACAGATCATCAATACTATCGGCGATGTGAGGCGGAAGGAGCCTGGCAAGCAAGGCTGATGCACTGATTTCAGGTAGTTCCGGGCGGTTCATATACCTTGACAAGGTGCCCTGTTTCCTTTAGTTTACAAACGATATTCGTTACCAAATCATGGCTGGATCCGGATAGGCTTTGAGTCCCAAGAAAGACAAATTCCTCGACAACGCACAAAAATTCCTGGTTAAGGGTCAGCTGGACCGCGCTCTCCGGGAATATGAGCAAGCGGTCGCCATAGACCCGAAAGACGTACGGGTCCGCCAGAAGTACGCCGAGTTACTGGTGCGCGCAAACCGCAAAGATGACGCGCTCAAGGAATTCGAGGTCATTGGCAAATACTATTCGGACAACGGCTTCTATCTCAAGGCGATTGCCGTCTACAAACAAATCCAGAAGCTTACCCCCTCCAACCTGGACATTTCCCTCACCCTTGGCGCCCTCAACGAAAAACAGGGTCTCATCGGTAATGCCCTTGCAGAATACAAATTCGTTTTCGATCACTACGAGCGGAGCAACCGCTTCATCGACGCTGTTGCCGTTCTTGAAAAGATGCTCGCAGCCGACCGGGATAATCTGAATATTCGGCTCAAACTCGCCGAGACGCGGCACCGGGCAAACTTGATTGACGACGCCTATCATGACTACACGGAGTTGGCCCGTGAACTCAGGTCGAAGGGAGACAATGCGGCTTACGCACGCGTCTGCGAACGGATAGCAAGCATGTTCCCCGACCGTAAGGACTTTCTTCTCACTGTAGCGGAAAATCAGATCAGGGACGGAAAGGCAGCTGCCGCAATCCCCGTGCTGAAACAGATCGTCGGCGATGACCGCTGGAACCCCAAAGCGCTCTACCTTCTGGCGGACGCTGCCCGTGCGGTGGCTGATCCAGCCATGGTCAAGGGGGCCTATGGTCAGATAATCAAGCGCTTCCCGGGTGAGATTACGGCCATCAAGGGATTCCTTTTCAGCCTGAAAGCTGAAGGGAATGTTGATGAAGCAGTTCGGGTGCTCCGCCACGTTGAGCCGGAACTCATAAAGGCGGAACCGGAAACCCTTGAGCAGTTCTATCTCTCGTTCAGGGATCTTTCGCCCGATCATCCCGGTATCGCCGAGGGGCTTTTGAGAATTCGCGGGACAGCGGGTGTCGATGAGCCTGAACCTATGGTTGAACAGGTGCCGGACGTG
Source organism: Geobacter grbiciae (assembly GCF_018531165.1). NCBI lineage: Bacteria > Pseudomonadati > Thermodesulfobacteriota > Desulfuromonadia > Geobacterales > Geobacteraceae > Geobacter > Geobacter grbiciae. The sequence continues at coordinate 175,024 of NZ_JAHDIW010000008.1, forward strand.
GCGGAGCCGGAAGAAGCGGATTTTGCTCCTCAGCCCGAAGAGTCGGATTCTGTCATGGAAGAGCCCCCCGCCGAAGACATTCCATGGGAAGAGGAGATCGACATCTCCTTTGACAGTGATGGTGTCTCCGTTGAGGGGAATCGGCCAACCGAAGGGGAGGCTTCCGAGTCTCCGTCGTTTCTGCACGATGAGGGGATGAGCCTCGTGGAAGCCGACGAGAGTCCCATCAGGTTTGATGACTCGCCGGAGGAAGAGACCCGTGAGGTAGAAGTAGAATTAGCCGATTTTTCGTCGATTACTCCCGACTGGCTCGACGAGGCACCTGACAGTGCCATGGATAAGCCCGGAGAAACGACTTTCTCCGAGGGGCTTTCCCTCGATTTTACCGATGGTGAACTGGAGGATGTCATTCCTCCTCCGCTCCTCGACTCGCCGATGCCAAAGCCGGACAAATATGGCCTCGACGGCCTTTTTTCCGCCTTCAAGAAGGGGGTCGGGGAACAACTCACCCAGGATGACACCGAATCACACTACAGTCTCGGCATTGCCTACAAAGAGATGGGGCTTTTCGACGACGCCATAGTTGAATTCCAGTCTGCCGCCCGTGATCCGCGCCGCCTTGCAGACTGTATCACCCTTCAGGGGATCTGCTCTCGAGAGAAGGGGGATCCAGCCAAAGCCGAGGAGTATTTCCGCTCAGGGCTCGCCGTGGAGGGCCTTAACCGCGAAGAGCGACTCTGCCTGACCTATGAACTGGCACTTCTCTACGAAATGATCGGAGATAGGACCCGTGCCCTTGCGGGCTACCGCGAAGCTTTGGCGCTCAACCCCGGTTTCCGGGACGTTGCGCAGAAGATCGCCATTCTTCGGTCTGACGGAGATACCCATGACGCAGCCGATTTGGAACTGCTGGATCTCGACGAGGTAGAGGAAGGGGCGGGGTAATTCCCGCTCCTTTTCTGTAGAGTGGCCCCTTGGGAAAAAACAGAAAGTTGAAGCTCTCGCAAAACAATTCTTTTCAAGAGCCTCAGTTGTTACGAAAAGAGGAGGCCTCGGGGGGCCATGAGGCGCAAGGGGGCCTGAAAGAACTCCCCGGGGTAGCTGTCCGGCAGTGGAGGGAGATTGGACGCTGCTTGAAGGGTATCCATGATCAGCCGGTCGTACTGATCATTGCCTGAGCTTCTAATCAGCCGCACATCCAGAAGTTCCCCGTTTTTTCTCACGGTAATCGTAACGAGGGCCTCCTGCCGTCCCGGTTCCATGCCAGTACCGCTCGCCGCATCCCACCACTGTTCGTTAACCCGCTCCACAAGCTCAAAATAGTACTCCCGCACATCGCCGCGCAGAGTTTCTCCGTCGGCAAGGCTCCTGAAAAATCCCCGGGTAAGGCCGACAGAAAGGGAAGAAACACTGGTTTGAGGGGGCACCGGAGGAGGAAGTTCCTCCATGGGCGTCGGCGAAGGCGCGGGAAGGGCTTTTTCTTCAGGCGTGGGGAGCACCATCTGTTTCTGGGCCGGTGAGACAGGGCGCTGAACGGCTGTTGCTCCCACCGGGGGCTTTGTCAGTGGGGCGGCGGCATCCGTAAGATCCACCATGACGATCGACTCCGACGCGAGGCCGGTAAGACGGCCGGGGAAGAGTGATGCGAGTGCGGCAAAAGAGAGGTGTAGCGCCAGCGAGAGGACTAACGTTCCGACGAACAGGGTCCTGGCGGGCCTGTGCAAGTGCGGGTGATGCTCCATCAGTAAGCTCCCGTGCAAGGGGATCGCAGTCGATATGAATAAGACGGAATTTTATCAAAGTATCCAGACGGAAGGCAAGAGAAAGGGGGCTCATGGCCCCCTTCGTTGTTCTGCATTTCTTATGTGAAGT
>NZ_JAHDIW010000009.1:0-160740 GCF_018531165.1 Geobacter grbiciae
ATCCTTTTCCATTGACGACCTCCTTGAACACGTAGATTTACCTCATTTTCGTGTCCAAGAAAACCGGGGCCGCCATAAAGAGTACTATTACAAGGAATGCGCCATCAATGCCCGGAACCCCCAGAACGAGGCCGATCCCTCCGAGCGCGAGTTCTTGGAGCGGGCCGGCCACGACCCGACAGTGACACGGTTCAACGGCGTGCGCAAGATTGGCGGCAAGCTGTTTTTCGTCTCCATGGTACGGGGCGAATCAATGGAGAAGTCCTGCCTGCTCTGCCACAGCAGCCCGGAGAAGGCGCCTGGCGGCCTGGTCAGCACCTATGGGCCCGACCGCAGCTTCAGCCGCCATGAGAACGAGCTCGTGTCGGCAATTTCCATCCGGATTCCTCTGTCCGAGGCCTATGCCGAGGCCAATAGCTTTTCCCTCAAGCTGTCGGCGCTGCTCCTTGCGGTGATCGCTTTGTTTTTCGCCATCAAGAGCTGGTTCTTTGGCCGCGTAGTCCTAAGACCACTGGCTTCCGTCACCGAAAGTGCCCGCCGGATCGCCCACGACCACCGTTACCTCGGCGAGCAGATCCCTCTCGGCCGCGATCGTGAAATGAATGAACTCGCAGCGTCTTTCAACGTCATGTCGACGGAACTCCACGCCTTCATCCATAACCTGGAGGAAAAGGTGGAGGAGAAGACCGCCGAACTCGTCCAGGCAAGGAAGGAGGCCGAGGAGGCGAACCGTGCCAAGGGCGAATTTCTCGCCACCATGAGTCATGAGATCCGTACACCCATGAATGCTATCATAGGGATCAACCAGTTGCTGCAGGAGACCCATCTCTCTCAGCAGCAGCGCCGGCTGGTGGACGACTCGAGCACTGCCGCCGAATCGCTCCTGACCATCATCAACGACATCCTCGATTTCTCCCGGGTCGAAGCCCGGCGCCTGGAGCTTTCGGACGAAGCACTGGAACTCCGCTCCTTTGTCGAATCGCTCCGCCGCCTGTTTGCCGTGAAGGCAGAGCGAAAAACTATCAACCTTTCGGTCCTTGTGGGGGATGAGGCGCCGCAGTTCATTTGTGGCGATCCGGCCCGCCTCCGCCAGATACTGACCAATCTTCTTTCGAATGCCATCAAATTTACCCCGACGGGAGGACGGGTCACCCTTGCGACGGATGCGGACCCTGCCGGCGGGAATCTGCTCTTCACGGTAAGCGATACCGGCATCGGGATAGAGAAGGACAAGCATGAGAGGATCTTCGAGATGTTCCGCCAGGCCGATTCTTCCACAACCCGCAACTATGGCGGAACCGGCCTGGGGCTCGCCATCTCCCGGAGTCTCGTGGAACTGATGGGGGGAACCATCGAGGTTGAGAGTGAGGCGGGGAAAGGGGCGACCTTCCGTGTTCTCCTCCCCCTGAGGCCTGCAGCCCGCCCTCCCGCGGCAAAAAACGTCGGCGAGGAGCTTTCCGACAGCGTACTTCCCGGCCTCTCAGTGCTTGTGGCCGAGGACAACGAGCTGAACCGGACGGTGGCCATTGGTCTGCTTACGGCGCTCAAGCAACGGGTCGCTGCCGTCACCAACGGCAGGGAGGCCGTTGACGCCCTCAGGGATGGCACGTACGACCTGGTTCTCATGGATATTTCAATGCCCGAGATGGACGGGATCGAGGCCACCCGGGCGATCCGCCGGGGAGACGCGGGGGAGAAGGCTCGCACGATTCCGATTGTCGCCCTGACTGCCCATGCCCTGAAGGATGACCGGGACCGTTTCCTTGCCGCGGGGATGTCCGACTACCTATCCAAGCCCCTTATCCGTGGGGAGTTGCAGAGGATGCTCCTTCGTGTCGCCGGAGAACGGGGCGGATTGCCACCCGAGGAGAGGTCCCCGATGGATGATGCTCCCGATGAAGGTTCTCCGTTTGACCTTGAATTTCAGCGGTCACAGTTCCATGACGCGGGAATCGGGGATTGCCTTGCCGAGGTACTTGCCATCTTCGCCCAGTCAACGGCGGCGGAGTGCGAACGGATGGAGGAATACCTCGCCGCCGGCAAGTACGCTGAACTGGTCGCGGCTGCCCACTCCGTGAAGGGTTCTGCGGCAACAATCGGTGCGCCCCAGGTGAGCAGATGCGCCGCCGACGTGGAAACGGCGGCTCGAAAGAGCGACGGCGCCGCTGCCGCCCGGATCATCCCCCAACTCCGACGCGAAGTCCGCAGGGTAGAGGCGGCGGTCGGCGGAATGTCCTGACCTTCCACCCGACAGAAGTTGCCTTTTTCCGCCGGATATCAGGCGACTTCTCTCCCTTTTATTCCTTCCCCATGAGCCGTTTCCGGGTTCCGCCATACCTCTTTCTGTGTTTTGGTAAAGAAAAATTTATTAAAACGAGATGGGAAAAACGGATGGGCCTATCAGGGAATCCCTGATGGCGGTCAGGGCGACTTGTCCGAAGAGAGCTCTATGTACGGCGATTTCTCTATAAAGGAGGAGTATGAGGTATGCAATGGTTTCGGAATCTGAAAATCGCGTCAAAGCTGGTGTGCGGGTTTGCGGTGGTGCTTATCCTGATGGTGGTGCTGATCTGGATCGGCGTCGCGAACATGAAGGGTATTCAGGGAAAACTCGACCGGATTGTCAAGGTCAACAACGTGCGGGCCTTCCTTGCGGTAAACATGGCCGATGCCATCAATGAGGTATCGATTCAGCTTCGGAACATGCTTCTTGACCGTAACCAGGAAAAGCGGCAGGAGGTGGCGAAGAAGCTTCCTGAGATCAGGGATTCCTACGACAAGGAGTTCGCCAAGCTTATCGAACTGACCCCTAAGGATGATACGAAGGGACAGGATCTGATTGCTAAAATCAAGACGGATCAGGAAAAGGCCCGCGCATTTAACAACAAGGTCGTCGAGGACGCCTTGGCCGGCAAGGAGGATGATGCATACGCCATCATGATGAAGGACGCCCGGCCTGCGGTACGTACCTGGCTTGACGGGCTGGACGCCCTTCTCAGCTATCAGGAGGAGCGGACCAAGGAGCGATACGACGAGGCCGTTGCGGCCTATGAAACAGCGCGGAACATGATGTTCATCATCGGGGGGATAGCAATAGCCCTGGGTGTCGGGTTGGCATTGGTGCTGACGCGGAGCATCACCAGGCCCCTCCTTGAGGCGGTCGACGTCTCCAACAAGCTTGCCGGTGGCGATCTGACTGTCTCCATCCACGCAACAGGCAAGGACGAGACTGGCCAGCTCCTGGATGCCATGTCGAACATGGTGGAGAAGCTGAAGGTCGTGGTGGTTGATGTGAAGAACGCCGCCGACAACGTGGCGGCGGGAAGCCAGGAACTCTCGTCCAGCTCCGAGGAGATGAGCCAGGGGGCAACGGAGCAGGCGGCCGCCGCGGAAGAGGCCTCCAGCAGCATGGAACAGATGTCGTCCAACATCCGCCAGAATGCCGACAACGCCACCCAGACCGAGAAGATTGCCGTGAAGAGTGCCGACGACGCCAAACAGGGGGGCAAGGCCGTTGCCGAGACCGTCCACGCCATGAAGGAGATTGCCGGCAAGATTTCCATCATCGAGGAAATTGCCCGCCAGACCAACCTCCTGGCCCTCAACGCGGCCATCGAGGCGGCCCGGGCCGGAGAACACGGCAAGGGGTTTGCGGTTGTCGCCGCGGAAGTGCGGAAACTGGCCGAACGGAGCCAGCACGCGGCAGGCGAGATCAGCGAGCTGTCTGCTTCAAGCGTGCAGGTGGCCGAGGCGGCCGGGGAGATGCTGACCCGCATGGTTCCCGACATCCAGCGGACGGCGGAGCTGGTGCAGGAGATCAGTGCGGCGTGCAAGGAGCAGGACACCGGCGCCGAGCAGATCAATAAGGCGATCCAGCAGCTGGATCAGGTGATTCAGCAGAACGCCTCGGCCAGCGAGGAGATGGCCTCCACCAGCGAGGAGCTGGCGAGCCAGGCGGAGCAGCTCCAGGCAACCATCTCCTTCTTCCGTGTGGATGGCGGGACGGTTACCGGCAGGGTGAGCGCCATGAAGAAACCCTTGACCGCCCACAAGGTACAGGTGAAGCACCTGGCGGCAAGCCACGCCAACGGCTATGCGAACGGTTATGGCAAGGAGCCCGGTGTGAACAAAAAGGTTGCCGTGGGTGGCGGTGTCGATCTTGAGATGGGGGACGACCGTCTCGACGACCAGTTCGAGAAATTCTAGGAGGCCACCATGGCGGTTTCGGAGATAACGGAAGCACGGCAGTACCTGACGTTCAGCCTGGCCGACGAGATCTTTGCTGTGGACGTGGCAAAGGTTCGGGAGATTCTCGAATTCAACACCATCACCAAGGTCCCCCAGACCCCCGAATTCATGCGGGGGGTCATCAACCTGCGGGGGAGCGTGGTGCCGGTAATGGACATGCGCTTGAAATTCGGCATGGCAGGGACGGAGCGCACCGTCAATACCTGCATCATCGTGGTGGAGGTAGCCTCCGGCGATGACACCCTCGTGCTGGGGATGCTGGCCGACAGCGTGCAGGAGGTGTTCGAGCTTGAGCCGGAGAACATCGAACCGGCGCCCAGGATCGGGACGAAACTGGACACCACGTTCATCCGGGGCATGGGAAAGCACGGAGAGCAGTTCATCATCATTCTCGACATCGACCGGGTGTTCAGCGGCGACGAGCTGTCCGGCATCGTCGAACCGGACAAGGTGGCGGTTAACGGCTGACCGCCGCCCGCCATAGGCACGCAGCGGCAAGGCCGCCTCTTTCCCATCGGGAAGAGGCGGCTTTTTCTTTTGTGCTCCCCGAATTTGCCATAACCGGCGACCATTCCCTCAGTTCTTGCGCGATAGTGGATCCATTTAAAGACGCCTAAGGAAAATTTCTTTAAGTTGCAAGGGATTTCCTGATATCTCGTTCATCGTTACATCCGAAGAGGAATAATGTAACCAGAACGCGCAGGGCAGTGATTTCGGAAAAAGGTGTCAATTCCATGGCGTTTACCTTCTTCATGCGGGACCAACCCACCCTCGAGCATGCGGCGAACCACATGATCGACTACGCCACGGGGCGCAGCCGGATCAAGGTATGGGATGCCGGCTGCGCCCTGGGCCAGGAGACCTGGACCATCGCCATGATCATGGCCGAGCGGATGAATCAGTACGGATTCCGCAACGTTCGGATCGACGCCACCGACTACGACAGCGCCAACAACTTCGGCGACGTGGTGACCCGGGCGGTCTATCCCTATGACGAGCTCAAGCGAACGCCGTCGGAGCTTTTGGAAAAGTACTTCGAGCCGGCAGACAGCGAAAACCACCTCCGGGTGGTGCCGCTGTTGCGGGATCGGGTCTCCTTCCGGTACCACGATCTCCTTTCCCTGAAGCCGGTGGGGCGCGACTACTGCCTCATCGTCTGCAAAAACGTCCTTCTCCATTTTTCCTACGAGCAACGCGTCCAGGTGCTCGGGATGTTCCACGATGCTTTGGCCCCCGGCGGGTATCTCGCCTGCGAGAATACCCAGAAGATGCCTCCCGAGGCGGCGCACCTGTTCCGGCAGGTGGTGCCCGATGCCCAGGTGTTCAAGAAGATTGGCTGATTGGCGGCGAACGTCGCCCAAGGAGTTCGCGTGGTTCTCGTTGCTGGACTTCGCATGACACGCTGCACCGTACCATTACCCCAAAGGAGGAGGAGCGTATGCAATGGTTTTACAATTTGAAGCTGAAGGCCAAGTTGATCACCGGCTTCATGATCGTGGCGGTTATTGCCGCCGCCATCGGCGGGGTTGGGATCTATGACATCAACAAGATCGATAAGGCCGACACCAAGCTGTATGAAAAGGTGACGGTGCCGATCGGTCACCTGGCTGAGATTTCGGTGGCGTTTCAACGCGTTAGGATCAACCTGAGGGATGCCGTGGGGGCCGATACCGCTGAGGAGCGCGCCAAGGCCGTTGATGCCATGAAGAAATTACGGGCTGACATCGGAAAAATCGCGGAAGATTTTGAAAAGACGATTCTCACGGACGAGGGGCGGAAGCTGTTCGCTGAATTCAAGGAATCGCGCAGCGAGTACGGGATGGCGATAGACAAAGTGCTGAGCCTGGCTGCTGCAGGGAAAAAACAGGAGGCCGAGAGCCTGATCACGGGCGAGGGGAAAAAGGCCGCCATGCATGAACAGGAAGTCATCGATAAGCTGATGGAGTCCAAGCTCAAGCAGGCCAACCTGACCTCCGAAGAAAACTCCGCAGCGGCCAAGCAGGCAACCCTCATCATGATCGTTGCCCTGATTATTGGCGCGCTTGCATCCGTGGGGCTTGGGCTGTTCATTGCCGGCATCGTCGGCAGGCAACTGGGGGGCGATCCCAAGGATGTGGGTGAGATCGCCAACCTTGTGGGTGCTGGTGACCTTTCCCGGGAGATCACCTTGAAAAATGGTGACACGACGAGCGTCATGGCCGCCATGAAGAAGATGGTGGAGGCTATCGGCGCCCTCGCCAAGGATGCCGGTATGCTCTCCCAGGCGGCAGTGGAAGGAAGACTCGCCACCCGTGCCGACGCCACGAAGCACCAGGGCGACTACCGCAAGATCGTGGAAGGGGTCAACAACACCCTCGATGCGGTCATCGGCCCCCTGAACGTTGCCGCCGAGTACGTGGACCGCATCTCTAAGGGGGATATCCCGCCGCAGATCACCGACGCATACAATGGTGACTTCAACGAGATCAAGAACAACCTGAACCAGTGCATCGTGGCGGTGAACTCTCTGGTGGCCGATGCCAACATGCTGTCCAGGGCGGCGGTGGAAGGAAGGCTCGCCACCCGGGCCGACGCCACGAAGCACGAGGGCGATTACCGCAGGATCGTGGAAGGGGTCAACAACACCCTCGATGCGGTCATCGGCCCCCTGAACGTGGCGGCCGAGTACGTGGATCGCATTTCCAAGGGAGATATCCCGCCGCGGATCACCGACAGCTACAACGGCGACTTCAACGAGATCAAGAACAACCTCAATCAGTGCATCGACACCCTCAACGGCCTTGTCGCCGACATGAACGAAATGTCCAAAATGCACGACTTGGGCGACATCGATGTCATCATCCCTGCCGACAACTACCAGGGATCCTACCGCACCATGGCCCAAGGCATCAACACCATGGTCATGGGGCACATCAGCGTCAAGAAAAAGGCGATGGCCTGCATCGCCGAGTTCGGCAAGGGGAATTTCGACGCCGAACTGGAAAAGTTCCCCGGCAAGAAGGCGTTCATCAATGAAACCATAGAAGGGGTGAGAGCGAACCTGAAGCAGTTCGAAAGCCAGCTCAACATTCTCATCCAGGCCGCTGCCGACGGCGAACTCGACAAGCGGGCCAACGCCGCCCTCTTCGTGGGGGGGTGGCAGACCCTGGCCCAAGGGGTCAACGATACCGTCGCCAACATCGTCAATCCCCTCATGGTCACGGCCGATTACGTGGACAACGTGGCGAAGGGGGTCATCCCGCCGATCATCACCGCCGAGTACAAGGGGCAGTACAACGTCATCAAGAACAACCTGAACGCCGTGGTGAAGATGATGAGCGATCTCCTGGCCCAGACCGATATCATCATCCGCGCCGCCGCCGATGGGCAGCTGGACAAGCGGGCCGATGCCTCCCTCTTTGTGGGGGGCTGGAACCAGCTGGTGGGCGGCGTCAACGACACCGTCACCAACATTGTCGAACCCCTCATGGTGACGGCTGACTATGTGGACCGGATCAGCAAGGGGGATATGCCACCAGTTATCACCAAGGAGTACAAGGGGCAGTACAACCTCATCAAGCAAAACCTCAACACCCTCATCGACGCCACCAACGGGATCGTCAGGGCGGCCCAGCAGGTGGCCGGCGGCGATCTTACCGTGGAGCTCAAACAGCGCTGCGACAACGACGAGCTGATGAAGGCCCTTTCGGCCATGGTGAAGAAGCTCTCCGAGGTGGTGGCCGACGTGAAGTCTGCCGCCGACAACGTGGCCGCTGGCAGCCGCGAGATGAGCTCCGGCAGTGAGGGGATGAGTCAGGGGGCCACGGAGCAGGCTGCCGCGGCCGAGGAGGCGTCGTCGAGCATGGAGCAGATGAGCTCCAACATCCGCCAGAACGCCGACAACGCCACCCAGACCGAAAAGATCGCCCTCAAGGCTGCCGACGATGCCCAGCATGGTGGTAAAGCCGTTGCCGAGACCGTGACGGCCATGAAGGAGATTGCCGGGAAGATCTCCATCATCGAGGAAATCGCCCGCCAGACCAACCTCCTAGCCCTGAACGCGGCCATCGAGGCGGCCCGGGCCGGCGAGCACGGCAAGGGGTTTGCGGTTGTCGCTGCCGAAGTGCGGAAGCTTGCCGAGCGGAGCCAGAAGGCTGCCGGCGAGATCAGTGAGCTGTCCGCCTCCAGCGTCGAGGTGGCCGAGAAGGCGGGCGAGATGCTAGCCCGCATTCTCCCCGATATCCAGCGGACCGCCGAGTTGGTGCAGGAGATCAGCGCCGCCAGCAAGGAGCAGGATACCGGCGCCGAGCAGATCAACCGGGCGATCCAGCAGCTGGATCAGGTGATCCAGCAGAATGCCAGTGCCGCCGAGGAGATGGCCTCTACCGCCGAGGAGCTCTCATCCCAGGCCGAGCAGCTCCAGAGCACCATCGCCTTCTTCAGGGTCGACGGGGTCGGGTCTGCCGTGCGCCAGAGCGTGCCTGCTCTCAGGGCACCCAAAAAGCAACCTGCCGGCCATGCCCAGGCCAATGGGTACCACCAGGGGAGCAGCAAGCCGGCCAAGGCAGCGGTCAATGCCGGCATTCACCTGGAGCTGAACGGGCACGACGGCCTGGACAGCGAATTCGAGAAATTCTAGGAGGCCACCATGGCGGTTTCGGAGATAACGGAAGCACGGCAGTATCTGACGTTCAGCCTGTCCGACGAGATCTTTGCCGTGGATGTGGCAAAGGTTAGGGAGATTCTCGAATTCAACGCCATCACCAAGGTCCCCCAGACCCCCGAATTCATGCGGGGGGTCATCAACCTGCGGGGGAGCGTGGTGCCGGTAATGGACATGCGCTTGAAATTCGGCATGGCCGGGACGGAGCGCACCGTCAATACCTGCATCATCGTAGTGGAGATAGCCTCCGGCGATGACACCCTCGTGCTGGGGATGCTGGCCGACAGCGTGCAGGAGGTGTTCGAGCTTGAGCCGGAGAACATCGAACCGGCGCCCAGGATCGGGACGAAACTGGACACCACGTTCATCCGGGGCATGGGAAAGCACGGAGAGCAGTTCATCATCATTCTCGACATCGACCGGGTGTTCAGTGGCGACGAGCTGTCCGGCATCGTCGAACCGGACAAGGTGGCGGTTAACGGCTGAGACTGACCACCGACGCTGGGCATTTCATCGAGCCTCTGCCCTAGTGTCGCCTGCCAATTGAAAAGGCCCCGGAAACGGGGCCTTCGCCTAAATCCTGCGAGAGTGAGACCGCTGTAACGGGTTATCCCCCGACCGTGAAGTAAACGGTTGCGCCTCTCCCCTTCTCCGCGTGCATCCAGATATCCCCACCATGACGGCTGATGATCCGCTTGACAGTGGCCAGGCCGATACCGGTTCCCTTGAACTCTGCCTCGGAATGAAGGCGCTGGAAGGCACCAAAGAGCTTATTCGCGTAGATCATGTCAAACCCAACGCCGTTGTCCCGCACAAAAAATACGGTAGCACCATCTTTCTCCTCTGTGCCTAACTCGATTTCAGCCTCGTCGGTGTGACGTGTATACTTCCAGGCATTTCCCAGCAGATTTTCCAGCACCGACCGGAGCAACGCAGGGTCTCCCTTGGCCTCAAGGCCGTCGGCGATACTCACCCGAATGGCCCGTTCCGGGGCTTCCTGCTGCAGGTCATTGACCACCTCATGGGCAAGGGTCGTCAAATTGACGTCACAAACATTCATCTCCGTTCTGCTGACCCGCGAGAGCTGCAGCAGCGCATCGATAAGCGACCCCATCTTTACCCCTGCCTGGGCAATCCGCTCAAGATAACCGACCGCATCGTCATCCAATTTCTCGTGTAACTCGTCGAGAAGGATCCTGCTGTAGCCTGTCATGTGTCGGAGTGGCGCCTGCAGATCGTGGGAAACGGAATAGCTGAACGACTCGAGTTCCCTGTTGGCGGCCTCCAGTTGGGCGGTTCGTTCCAAGACTCGCCGCTCCAGTTCTTCATTCATGACCCGCAGTTTCTCTTCCGCCTCTCTCCGCTTGGTAATGTCGTGGACGATGGAAAATAACAGCTGTTTCCCGTCGATCTCGATTGGCCCGCTGAACACCTCGACCGGATGAACCTCTCCGTTTGCCAAGCGGTGCGCAAAGCAGAAGTGCTTGCGCCCTTCGCTCCGGGCGAGAGCCATCTCTTCCGCGATTTTTTCGGGAGAAAGGGTATTGATCGTACTCATGGACATCCCCCGCAACTCATCAATGGGGTACCCGTAGTAAGCAGCCGCCGCGGGATTTGCGTCAACGATGCAGATGGATTTCGGGTCAAGAAGGAGCATGACCGCATGACTGCCCTGGAAGAGACGTCGATAGCGGATCTCACTTCTCCTCAGTTCCTCTTCGATCTTTTTCCGGTCGGTCACGTCGCGCACTACCTCGATGGCGCCGACAACGTTTCCCGAAGCGTCGAACATTGGTCTGGCAATGGCCCAAACCCATCGAGTTCCGGTTTTCATGGGGTGATCTTCGGTGACCACGTGATCCCCGTCAAATTTGACAACCGGGTAGTGGCGGCGGAGAAGGTCTTCGTCCCGGGAAAGAATGAAGTTGGCGAGCACCCCACGCGGTTCGCCATGCAATGCCTTCCCCACTTCCGTGCTGTCGCGGCCGACAATGTCTGCTGCCGGTAATCCGCTTATCGCTTCCATCTCACGGTTCCAGGCGATAACAATGCCGTTGCGGTCCAGGGCAAACATGGCATCGGGCAAAAACTTCACCAGATCCGCAAAACGCCGCTCCGAGTCCCGAAGCGCCTGTTCGGTTCGCTGTCGTTCCGCACTATCCTCGGCCAGTTTTCGTGCCATGTCGTCAAACGCGCAACCAAGCTCGCCCAGTTCGCCGCCGGAGACGTGTTCGGAGACCCTGACGGTCAGATCTCCCTGGGAAAGCTTCTGCGTGGCATTCCGGAGGGCGGTCACTTTGTCGATGAGCCCCCGTTTGCTGATGTAGGCGGCCAGAACGATGGCCATAATCATGACGGTCGTCATGACCCCCACGTGGAGCAGGAGTTCCGAGCGGATTCTCCTTGCCACCGTCTCCACCGGAATGCCGGTGCGCACATACATGTACGGCTTCTCTTCATTGCTCAGGCGGACTTTCTGATAGGCAAAATACCGTCGGATCCCGGTGATCCCGACCGCCTCGAACGTCCCCGCGTCAGGGCCTTCAGCCATGCGCCGGAAAATGTCATCCTTGTCCTGTCTTCCAATATTCTGCCTGGCTCCAGCATCAAAGAGAATGATTCCCCGGTGGTCCGTCAACACGAGAGACGTCCGTGGGGGCATTTTCTTCATATTGAGCAGTTGATGGTATTTTTCAAGGGAGAGGGCAACCATGGCAATATTCGTGATACGCCCCGATGCGTCTTTGATGGGATAGCCGAAATTGAGCGCCGGTTTGTTCAGGATCCTGCCGATAATGAATTCACCCGACGATAACTGCCCGGTTGCCATCGCGTTTCTGAAATATCTCCGGTCGGAAACGTTGATGGCGCCACGGGTCGGGAGTGCCGATGCCCAGTTTTGGCCGTTTGGATCAATCACCAGGATATTGGAGATCTGGGGGTTCTGCTTGATGAGTTCGGCGAGGAGGTGGTTTGTCTCTTCGGCGTCATGCTTCCGGATGGCTGGAAGGTGGGAGAGGGTTATGAGCAGTTGTTCGGCTCCTGAAAGAAGGACCTCTTGATGGTTACTGATTTCGTCGGCAAGCCTCTCTGCAACAAGGCGTTCTTCGTTGACAGTGTAGTTCTGCTGCCTGAAGGCCGAATACAGGATAATCCCGAGAGGGACGACCGTCATGACGACGATCAGGATTATCATATGCTTCCGTATGGAGAATGAGGGGGATGGATTCATGGCAGGTACGCTCGTTACAGCTGAAAATTAGAGGGACACGTCCTCGAAGGACCTCAATCCATGACAAAATTCGCAACTGGCACTTCTTGGGAAAAACCTGTGGATGTGAGAAATCATACATAGTTTTATTTTAAAAATAAAGTGTTTAGCGGCGCAGTGGTAAAGAATTATGGAAGGGTGTCAAATAATGATTTTTATATCGTGTTAATGGATGGCATTAAATATGCTTTTTGACGACAATGCCCCGTAATTGACTGTAACTATTATGTTGTGCTTTTTCAGGGAGGAAATCGGAATGCTGCAATCGAACATCATGGCGGGAAACTCCACGGTAAAGCCGGGACGGATGGCGCGCGCGCCCCATGCACGGCACGAACTGAAATCGACACTCTCCTGGTGTGACGAATCTCCCGCCGCCATGAAGCGGCGCGTTGCCGAACTGCTTCTCGTTGCGGAGTTTGGCGCGGTCGTTGGTTCGCTTCTCGACCCGCGGGAGGTGTGCGAGGCCGCATCTTCATGGCTCAGCGAGACTCTTGGGTGGCAACTGCTTTCGGTTTGCTGTCACGACTATTCCTCTGGCGCGATCGGGCGGGGAAGGGATGGGCGCGGTCGCTGTTTGTCAAAAAAACGTCAAGATGGCGCCACATCCCCTCTCTTTGTCGACCCTGCGCAGAAGGGGCTGAGCGACGCCGCTGACGTCTATGCAATTCCTTTCCCCGACGGGTCGGGAACGCTTTCCCTTTCCCGTCAATCGATTGCCGAATGTCAATATTCCGACGAGTTCGTGAACGGAATAGGCGAAAATTTTGCGCGCTCCCTGGCAGCTGCCCGGGAGTGTGATCGACTCAGGAACCTTTCCATGCGCGACCATCTGACTGGTCTTTACAACCGTCGGGTTTTCGAGACAATGCTTGAAGTCGAGGCCCGGAAGCGGACCACCAAGCCGTTTTCCCTGCTGTTGATCGATCTCGACGACTTCAAGCGCGTTAACGATACCTGCGGCCACGGAGCCGGAGACCAGGTTCTCGTTGCCATCGCGAAGATGCTCAGGCTCAGTTTCCGGAAATCCGATGTCGTTTCCCGCTACGGCGGGGAGGAATTTGCGGTGCTGCTCCCCGATACGTCGCAGGAGAGCGCCAGGGTGGTTGCCGAGCGGTTCCGGCAGAACGTGGCGTCGCTTTCCCTCCCCCTGAATAATGAGAAGATCATGCCGACGGTCAGTGTCGGTATTGCCTCGGTGACGTTGCGGCTGGGAATTGAAGTCGCCGATGTAATCGAAGAGGCTGACCGGGTCCTCTACCAGGCGAAAGTCAGCGGCAAGAACCGCGTCTGCTCTTCCCTGCTGGGGGAGCAGGCGTAGATGCTCATGAAAATGGAGGAAAAGACCCGAGTTTTTGTGACCTTGCGGTCTGACCGATTCTTCAGGAAAGACAGCGATAAATTCTGAACTTTACTGTAAATGTGTCGTTGACGCCGTGGCCAGTGCCACGGCGTTTTTTATGGCCACTATTGTCGCCATACTGATTGTTTGGCCTGGCTTATTAGAATTCTAAAGTTTACCCAGATATCGCCGATACCATCTATGAGGGTCAGGAAATTCCCTATAGTGCATGCGGAAAACCTGGCAACTCGACTGCTGAAAATACGAATATGAGAGTGATGTTTTGTTAAAGCCGGTCGACAGCGCTTTTGGCCGACTATCCTTCCCTTTAAAGCCGCAACGCTATCGGCGGTACTCTCGGTACACAGGAGGTAGTACGAATGAAGCTCATGAAAAACATGAAGATAGGCACCAAGGTACTCGGTCTGGTGGCGCTCATGCTCGCCTTCATGATGATCATAGCCGCTTTTGGTGTCGTGAAGTTGAAAGGGATTGGGGGGGAGATCGCGGGGATTGACAAGCAGGACATCCCTCTCACCGAGGCGATTAATGAAGTAGGAAGTATTCAGAAGGATGAAATGGTCCTCTTCCATCGGGCGGTCCGACTTGGAACAAACAACCAGCAGGTTGAGCTGAAAAAGGTGGAGGAAGAGTTCGGGAAAAAGTCCCAGGAGTTTGATGTGGTCCTGAAAAAGGCGGAGCAGGTGGTGCAACAAGCCCTCAAGGAAACGGCTGGAAATACCGCTGCCCAGAAAGAGTTCACCGAAACGGCTGAACGCCTGAAGCTGATCGAGAAAGAATACAACGATTTCGAGAAAGTCACTCAGGAGCTCTTCACTATTCTCGATGCCGGCAAGTTCGGAGCGGTGGCTGAACTGGAGCACCGTGTGGAAAAGGAGGGACGTGACCTTGAGCAGGTGATCGACTCGTTCCTGAAAAATGTCGAGAAGTTCACCAACGACGCCGTCGCCACTGCGGAGAAGGATGAGCAGATGGCTGTCAAGGCGATGATCGGGTTGAGCCTTGTGGCGCTGGTACTGGGGCTTGGGATCGGAATATTCATCAGCCGGGCCATCACACTGCCCTTGAAGCAGGGGGTTGATGTGGCCACCAGGCTTGCCGTCGGCGACCTCACCATGATTATCGACGTCACCAGCAAGGATGAAACCGGGCAGCTCCTTGAGGCAATGGCGAACATGGTGGAGAAGCTGAAAATCGTCGTGGCCGATGTGAAATCGGCCTCCGATAACGTGGCAAGCGGCAGCCAGGAGCTTTCCTCCAGCAGCGAGGAGATGAGCCAGGGGGCAACGGAGCAGGCTGCGGCGGCTGAAGAGGCGTCGTCCAGCATGGAGCAGATGAGCTCCAATATCCGTCAGAATGCCGACAATGCCCAGCAGACCGAAAAAATCGCCCTCAAGAGTGCCACCGACGCCAAGGAGGGGGGCAGGGCGGTAAGCCAGACCGTGAATGCCATGAAGGAGATCGCCGGGAAGATATCCATCATCGAGGAGATCGCCCGCCAGACGAACCTGTTGGCACTGAACGCGGCCATCGAGGCGGCCCGGGCCGGCGAGCACGGCAAGGGGTTCGCGGTTGTGGCGGCCGAGGTGAGAAAGCTTGCCGAGCGGAGCCAGAAGGCAGCGGGCGAGATCAGCGAGCTGTCGGCCACGAGCGTCGACGTGGCGGAGAAGGCGGGCGAGATGCTGGAGCGCCTGGTTCCCGACATCCAGCGGACCGCGGAACTGGTGCAGGAGATCAGCGCGGCGTGCAAGGAGCAGGACACCGGCGCCGAACAGATCAACAAGGCGATCCAGCAGCTCGACACCGTCATCCAGCAGAACGCCTCGGCCAGCGAAGAGATGGCCTCAACCTCAGAGGAACTTGCCTCCCAGGCCGAGCAGTTACAGGCGACCATCGGCTTCTTCAAGGTTGACGGCAGCGTGGTTTCGGGAATGGGCGCAAATACCAGGAAGCCCCATGCTCACAAGGTGGAGGTGAAGCACATCGCTTCCCGCAGTGCCAACGGCTATCACGCTCCTGAGAAGTTCAAGAAGGCAGCGAACACAGGCGTCGATCTCGATCTCGGCTCCGACCACGACAACCTGGACCAGGAATTCGAAAAATTCTGAGTCGGTCAGGAGTCATGCACGCAAAAAATCAGCCCTTCCCGTGTTATTCGGGAGGGGCTGTTTTGTTAAACGCCGTTTGTATTTTTTTGAATTGTTAGTCGTTCCATATCAATTCGGTGGTAAATGTTTAATGATACCGAATTGTTATCTTTTAGTATGATGTTTATTAAATATTAGTATTTTTCTATTAAAGTTTATTTTTTTATTGCCGATCTGCTTAAGTGAGGGTCGGGAAATTCCTGGTCCTTCCGCGAAATACCTGGTGTCCATGTGCTGTATGTCTGATTTTCGAGGGAGGAAATGTTATGAAACTGGGTGATCTGAAGATTGGCAGTCGGCTTGGTTTGGGGTTTGGCGTTACGCTTTTGCTGCTGTGTGTGCTGACCTGGTTGGGGATAGGCGGCATGGGCACCATCGACGAGAACCTTGAACGGATCGTTAATGTCAACTATGCGAAGATCAAGCTGGCCAATGACGTTACGACGGAGATCAGCGGCCTCATTGAACAGATCGAGCTGATGATGGTGAGGGACCAAGCGGCCAGGGTCGAGGCGAAGGAGATCGTTGGAAAACACCGGGCCTCGTACCAGGAGGCCATGGCGAAGCTGGAGAAGCTGGAGACCACCGACAAGGGGAAGGAACTGATCGCCGCTGCCAAGGGGGCCATCGACGTGGCCCGCAAGGCCAACAACGACGTGATCGAGATGGCCGTCTCCGGCAGGACCGCCGAGGCCGTTGCCACGTTCAACCGGGAGGCGTATCCCCTGGATATGAAGATCAAGGGTGCGTTCAGCACGCTGGTTCGCTATCAGGAGGAGCGGATGGCACAGCGGCACACCGAGGCCCAGGCGGCCTATGCCGATGCGCGCTTCTTCATGCTCGTGGTGGCGGGGGTGGCGATTGTTATCGGCGTTGCGGTTGCATTTTTCATTGCCCGAGGGATTACCCGTCCGCTCAATGTTGCGGTTGGGGTTGCCGACCGCCTTGCCAAAGGTGACCTGACCGTGGCGATCGAGTCGACGGGCAAGGATGAGACCGGAGCTCTTCTCTCGGCCATGCGGAACATGGTCGAGAAGCTGACAGCAGTGGTTGTCGATGTGAAGAGCGCCGCCGACAACGTGGCCTCGGGGAGCCAGGAGCTGTCGTCCAGCAGCGAGGAGATGAGCCAGGGGGCCACGGAGCAGGCAGCCGCGGCAGAAGAGGCGTCGAGCAGCATGGAGCAGATGTCTTCCAATGTTCGCCAAAACGCCGACAACGCCACCCAGACCGAAAAGATCGCGGTCAAGAGCGCCGATGACGCAAAGCAAGGGGGCAAAGCCGTTGCCGAAACGGTCCATGCCATGAAGGAGATTGCGGGAAAGATTTCCATTATCGAAGAAATAGCCCGCCAGACGAATCTTCTGGCCCTGAACGCAGCCATCGAAGCGGCGCGGGCAGGGGAGCACGGCAAGGGGTTCGCTGTGGTTGCCGCCGAGGTGCGGAAGTTGGCCGAACGGAGTCAGCATGCGGCGGCGGAGATCAGCGAACTTTCGTCCACGAGCGTTCAGGTGGCCGAAGCGGCCGGGGAGATGCTGACCCGCATGGTTCCCGACATCCAGCGGACCGCGGAACTGGTGCAGGAGATCAGCGCGGCGTGCAAGGAGCAGGACACCGGCGCGGAACAGATCAACCGGGCGATCCAGCAACTGGACCAGGTGATCCAGCAGAACGCCGGCGCCAGCGAGGAGATGGCCTCGACGTCGGAAGAACTTGCGAGCCAGGCAGAGCAGCTCCAGTCAACCATCGCCTTCTTCCGGATCGGCGAGGAGGCCACGGTCCGCAACGCTCCTTCGGCAAGTGTCCGCCGTCCCGCTCCCATCAAGAAAATCCCCGCGGGACAGCCGGAAATCGCCCACGCCAATGGCTATGCCAACGGCTATCGCAAGCCGGCTCGGGTGGCGGCGGGCGGTGTTGTCCTCGATCTGGAGAGTGACAGCGACGGACTCGATGCAGGGTTCGAGCGATTCTGAAGAACTCTCGGATACCAGGAAGGCGTCGCGATGGAACGCGGCGCCTTCTCCTCCTATTTCGTTGAACTGATCAGGTAATTCCTGAACTGCTAAAGAATTTTCATGGTCTGTCGATATATATTCTATAGAGGCAAAGGTTCAGGGGAGCGAACCGCCTGTGCCCGGACCCGAAGAAAAACCCCCATGAGGAGGTTACCATGAGCGTTGCCGCAATAACGGAAACCCGACAGTATCTGACCTTCAAGCTGGCAGAGGAGGTCTTTGCCGTAGATGTGGCGAAGGTGCGAGAAATCCTTGAGTTCACATCCATTACGAAAGTCCCCCAGACCCCTGATTTCATGCGCGGGGTCATCAATCTACGGGGGAGCGTGGTGCCGGTTATGGACATGCGGCTCAAGTTCGGCATGCCCGTGACGGAGAAAACCGTCAATACCTGCATCATTGTCGTGGAAGTGAACCACGAGGGCGAGACCATCATTATCGGCGCCCTGGCCGACTCGGTGCAGGAGGTCTTCGAGTTGGAACCCGAGCAGATCGAGCCGTCTCCCCGGATCGGGACCAAGCTCAACACCGACTTCATTCTGGGGATGGGGAAACATGATGGGCAGTTCATCATGATCCTCGACATCGACCGTACCTTCACCAGCGATGAGATTGCCACTGCCGGCGTCGTGGCGGGAGAGGCGGCCTGACTACTCGAATGTTGACAGAAGCCACTGACAGTCGAAACCTCCCGGCGGCCATGAGCGACCGGGAGTTCTCGCGATTCGCCGAGTTCATCTATGACCAGTGCGGCATCAAGATGCCGCCGGCCAAGAAGACGATGCTGGAGGCGCGGCTCCAGAAACGACTCAGGGTGTTGGGCCTGAGGGGGTTTCAGGACTACGCCGATTTCATCTTCAGCCGCGAGGGGGCAGGGCTGGAGCTCGTCCACCTCATTGACGTGGTCACCACCAACAAGACCGATTTTTTCCGCGAGCCGGCCCATTTCGACTATCTGGTGGGAAAGGCCCTCCCTGACCTGGCGGAATCGCGGGGGATCGGTTTCCGCAAAGGGCTCTCCCTCTGGAGCGCGGGATGTTCCAGCGGCGAGGAGCCCTATACCCTTGCCATGGTCCTTGCGGAATTCGCCGAGCAGAACCAGGGGTTTTCCTACAGCATTCTTGCGACCGACATCTGCACCACCGTCCTTGACAAGGCAAAGCTGGCCATCTATGAGGAGGAGCGGGTCGAGCCGGTCTCCCTCCCCCTCAAGCGGAAGTATCTTCTCCGGGGGAAGGACGGCCAGAAGGGGCTCGTGCGAATCGCACCCGAGCTTCGCAACCGCATCAGGTTCCGCCGGCTCAATTTCATGGACGACGATTTCGGCCTGCGGGAACCCATGGACATCATCTTCTGCCGCAATGTCATCATCTACTTCGACAAGCGGACCCAGGAGCGGCTTCTCAACAAGTTCTGCCGCCATCTGATCCCCGGTGGCTACCTCTTCATGGGTCACTCTGAAACCCTGTCGGGGCTCGATGTCCCCCTGGTTCAGGTGGCCTCAACCATCTACCGGAAACCGCCATGACAGCCATTGCGCCCGACCTTCCAAAGGTGTATCTGAAACCGGGAGAGTTGCACTTTGCCGCAACCCCCGCTGTAGTGACCACGGTCCTCGGCTCGTGCATATCGGTCACCATGTTCGATCGCCTCAGTGGTACCGCCGCCATCTGTCATGCGTTGCTTCCGGAGGGGCCGCGGTCCGATGCCTTCCGTTACGTCGATTCCTCCATTCTTCACATGCTCGAAATGTTTGCGGCCCATGGTGTCAACCGGCAACGCCTCGAAGTGAAGGTTTTCGGCGGCGCCGATATGCTCGGCGCAGGGGGAAGCAGGGTGGGCGTGGGAAGGCGCAACGTGGAGATAGCGATGCAGGTCCTGGCCGCCGAAGGGCTGTCAGTGGCTTCGCGGGACGTGGGGGGGACGAGGGGACGGAAGCTCTTTTTCGTGGCCCACACCGGCGAAGTCTTCCTGAAGCGTCTCCGCCGGGGCGGTGGAATAAACGGGGCGTGAAAACTCCATAACCAGGGAACGCCATGAAGAAAATCAAGGTGCTCATCGTTGACGATTCGGCTGTAGTCCGGCAGACCATGGCCGACATCCTCGCCTCGGACCCCCATATCGAGGTCATGGCGCCGGCGGCCGATCCCTTCATCGCCGCGGAGCGGATGCGGGAGCAGGTCCCCGATGTCATCACCCTCGACGTCGAGATGCCGCGCATGGATGGCATCACCTTCCTCAAGAAGATCATGAGCCAGCACCCCATCCCGGTGGTCATGTGCTCGACCCTCACCGAGAGCGGTTCGGAAACGGCCCTCAAGGCCCTGGAATACGGGGCGGTGGAGATCATCCAGAAACCGAAGCTCGGCACCAAGCAGTTCCTGGAGGAGTCGCGGGTCAGGATCTGCGACGCGGTGAAGGCGGCGAGCCAGGCCAGGCTCCGCAAGATCACGCCGCGTACCGGCAAGGAGATTGCTCCCAAGCTCTCCGCCGATGTGAT
Source organism: Geobacter grbiciae (assembly GCF_018531165.1). Classification (NCBI taxonomy): domain Bacteria; kingdom Pseudomonadati; phylum Thermodesulfobacteriota; class Desulfuromonadia; order Geobacterales; family Geobacteraceae; genus Geobacter; species Geobacter grbiciae. The sequence continues at coordinate 20,184 of NZ_JAHDIW010000009.1, forward strand.
CCTGGAAAAGCCGGGCTCAAAGGCCATGATCCAGACCACCGAGAAGGTGGTGGTCGTGGGGGCTTCCACCGGCGGCACCGAGGCGCTGCGGGTCTTCCTTGAAGCGCTCCCGGCGGATTCCCCTCCTATCGTCATCGTGCAGCACATGCCCGAGGGATTCACCCGGGCCTTTGCCCAGCGGCTCGACGGCATCTGCCGCATCACGGTGAAGGAGGCGGCCGACAACGACACGGTCATGCGGGGGAGGGCCCTCATCGCCCCCGGCAACCGGCACACGCTCCTCAAGCGGAGCGGCGCCCGTTACTACGTGGAGATCAAGGACGGGCCGCTGGTCTCCCGCCACCGCCCCTCCGTCGACGTCCTGTTCCGCTCGGCGGCCCGCTATGCCGGGAAAAACGCCGTGGGGGTCATCATGACCGGCATGGGGGACGACGGCGCCAGCGGCATGAAGGAGATGAGGGATGCCGGCGCTGTCACCATCGCCCAGGACGAAGCCACCTGCGTTGTTTTCGGCATGCCCAACGAGGCCATCAAGCGGGGTGGTGCCGACCGGGTGATCCCCCTGGATGCCATTGCCCGGGAAGTGCTGCGGCTGTGCGGGTAGGAATGGCGAGGGAGCGAGATAGTTAGGGAGCACGGGAGTAAAAAAACTATTTCGCTATCTCGCTACTTGCTATCTTGCTACTTGCTGCCGCCTGGTAGTATGCTGGTTGCCGCATTGACGTTGCATTATCCTCGCGCGGAGTTTGTTCATGGCAGAAGAAAAGTTTTTCCTCGGCCGCCAGCCGATTCTCGACCGTGAGCAGAAGCTCTACGGTTTCGAGCTCCTCTTCCGTTCGGCCGATACCCTCCACGCCAATGTCACCGATTATCTCCAGGCCAGCGCCAGCGTCATCTTCGATGCCCTCTCCAGTTTCGGCCTCCGTGAAATCCTCGGCAAGCACAAGGGGTTCATCAACGTCAATGCCGATGTCCTCATGAGCGAGGCCCTCGAACTCCTACCCCCTGAAAAGGTGGTCATCGAGCTTCTGGAGCACGTTCCCATAACCGACACGGTCATATCCCGCTGCCGCGAGCTGAAGGAGAAGGGATTTTCGATCGCCCTTGACGACCATGTCTACGCGCCGGTCTACGAACCCCTCTACGAGATAGTTGATGTCATCAAGGTTGATCTCATGCGTACCGGCATGGAGCGGTTGCGAACCGAACTGGAGACCTTCAGGCACTGGCAGCCGAAACTTTTGGCCGAGAAGGTGGAGACCGTCGAGCAGTACGAGCAGTGCGAGTCCCTCGGTTTCACCTACTTCCAGGGGTACTACTTCGCCCGCCCGGTTGTGCTGACCCGTACCCGCGTCGACGTGGGGCGCCTCGCCATCATCAAGCTCTTCAACCAGCTCGTGGCCGAGGTTGATATCGACGAGCTGGAAAATACCTTCAAGCAGAACCCGAACCTGATCATCAACCTCCTCCGGCTGGTGAACTCCGTTTCCGTGGGACTCAAGAGCAGGATCACCAGCATGCGCCATGCGATCATGGTGCTTGGCTACCACCAGCTGCGCCGTTGGGCCATGATGGCGCTTTTCGCCAATACCGCCCAGGCGGTTGGCGATAACCCGCTTCTGGTTATGGCGGCAACCAGGGCTCGCCTCATGGAACTCATCATCTCGGAGCAGCCCACCGCACTCCTTGACCGCGAATATCCCGACCGGGCCTTCATGACCGGTATTCTCTCCCTTGCCGACGCCCTGCTCAAAATGCCCATCGAGGAAGTGGTGGCCCCCCTCAACCTGAACGAGGACGTCCGGCAGGCACTGCTGGGCCGGGACGGGGAGCTGGGCATCCTCCTCCAGCTTGTGGAAAAGATCGAGAGGGACGATTTCGACGAGATCTCGCCTCTCATCGCACGCTTCAGCCTCTCCATGGCGAACCTTGCCCCTGTCCAGCTGGCAGCCTGCAACTGGGTCAACGGCATGGATGACGCCGTCTGATCGGGTCATTACCCCTCCATCCTTGACTTTCCGTCGGCATACCTTCATACTGCCGGTTTGTTCATGGGGCAAATCCCCGTGAAGGCATCCGTTTTTTCGGGAGATTTTCCATGAAGCCTCTGTTTCTCAATCCCCCCACCTATGAAGATTTCGACGGCGGCGCCGGCGCCCGCTACCAGGCATCCCGGGAGGTGACCTCCTTCTGGTACCCCACCTGGCTCTGTTTTCCCGCCGGGATGATCGACGGCTCCCGGGTGGTGGACGCCCCGGTGCAACGCTTCACCATCGACGACTGCCTGGCCATTGCCCGTGATTTCGACATGGTGGTGATGTACACCTCCACGCCGACCCTGGCCCTCGACATCGCCACCGCTCGCCGCGTCAAGGAGCAGAAGCCGGCCACGGTTACGGTCCTCACGGGACCCCACGTTTCCGTTCTCCCCGAGGAGACCCTGCGCCAGGGTGAAGGGATCATTGACATCGTCTGCCGCGGCGAGTTCGACTACACCACCAAGGAACTCTGCGAGGGGCGCGAGTGGGAAAAGGTCGACGGGATCAGCTTCTGGAAGGACGGGAAGATCCACCACACCCCGGACCGTCCGCCGATCCAGGACCTGGACGCGCTCCCCTTCGTGGCGCCGGTCTACAAGCGGGATCTTCCCATTGCGGAATACGTCATCCCCCACTTCAAGAACCCCTACGTCTCCATCTACTCCAGCCGCGGTTGCCCCTCCAAGTGCATCTACTGCCTCTGGCCCCAGACCTTCTCCGGCCGGGCCATGCGGACCCGCTCCCCCCAGAACGTCTACGAAGAGGTGAAGTGGATCGTCGACAATATCCCCGAGATGCGGGAGCTTTCGTTTGACGACGACACCTTTACCGCCGACCGCAAGCACGCCCGCGAGGTGGCCGCCAAGCTGAAGCCCCTGGGGATTTCCTGGACCATCAATGCCCGGGCCAACTGCGACTACGAAACCCTCAAGATCATGCGCGAGGCGGGGCTTCGCCACGTGGTGGTGGGGTACGAGACCGGCAACGAGCAGATCCTGAAGAACATCAAGAAGGGGGTCACCAAGGAGCAGGCCATCGAGTTCACGAGAAACTGCAAGAAGCTCGGCCTCTCCGTCCACGGCGCCTTCATCATGGGGCTCCCCGGCGAGACCCGCGACACCATCCGCGAGACCATCGAGTACGCCAAGGCCCTGGACCTCAACTCCATCCAGGCGTCCCTGGCGTCCCCCTATCCCGGCACCGAGTTCTGGGATCTCTGCCGGCAGGAGGGTTGGATCGCCTCCGAGTCCTATATCGACGACACTGGCCACCAGATGTGCGTCATCAACTATCCCCACCTCTCCAACAAGGAGATCTTCGACGCGGTGGAGCTTTTCTACAACAAGTTCTACTTCCGCCCCAAGTACATCGGCCGCAGCATCATGAAGATGATCGTGGACGGCGAGGAGCGGAAGAAGCTCCTGAAGGAAGGGAAGCAGTACCTGGAGTACATGCGGAAGCGGAAAGCTGCCGGATCATCCTGCTGACGGCCGCCATCCCATGAAAGAACTCATCATCAATGCCGACGACTTTGGCCTCTCCGACGGCGTCAACAAAGCGGTCATCAAGGCCTGGCAGGAGGGGATCCTCACCTCCGCCTCGCTCATGGTCGGGGCGGATGCCTTCCACGAGGCGGTGCACCTGGCCAAGGCCAACCCGGGGCTCCAGGTGGGGCTCCATCTCACCCTCGTCCAGGGTCGTGCCGTGGGGGAGCATCCCAAATTCCCCCGGATCTGCGACGCCAAAGGGCTTTTCACCGACGATCCGGTCCATGCGGGGATGCGCTACTATTTCATCAAACCGTTCCGCAAGCAACTCCACCGGGAGATCGAGGCCCAGATCGAGCGCTTCCTCCAGACCGGCATTCCCCTGTCTCACATCGACGGCCACCTGAACATCCACATGCACCCGGTGGTCTTCGATATCCTCTGCGAGCTCATGCCCAAGTACGGCATCACCACCTTCCGCCTCAGCCGGGAGGACCTCCGATCGAACCTTGCCATCGACTGCTCCCGGCTCTTCGGCAAGGCAACGGACGCCTTCATCTTCTCGAAGCTTGCCAATCGCTGCCGTCCCGTCCTGGATCGGTTCGGCATCGGCTACACTCGGGAGGTGAAGGGGCTCCTCAGCTCGGGGCGGATGACCGAGTCGTACCTCCTCAAGGCCCTGGAAACGCTGGAGGAGGGGGCCACCGAGATCTACTTCCACCCCGGGTGCCTCCCCTGCGCCGAGATCACCCGGCGCATGCCCGACTACCGGCATGAGGAGGAACTGGCGGCCCTCACGAGCCATCGGGTGAAGGGGCGCCTGAAGGATCTGGGCATCGGGCTCAAAAACTACCGGGGCGAGGTCAAGACGTATGCTTAAAACGTTTATCATCATGCTTATGGCCGTCTCTGCCGGCACCATCGGCGACATCCTCCTCGCCAAGGGGATGAAGGAGATGGGGGATATCTCGGCCATGAACCTGCGTGGGATCCTCAATGTGGCCATCCAGGCCCTTACTACGCCGAAGCTGATCATCGGCACCGCCATGCTGGCGATCTTCTTCTTCCTCTGGCTGGCGGTCCTCTCCTGGGAAGACCTCTCCGTGGCCCTCCCCATGCAGGCCCTCAACTACGTCCTCGTGGCGTTCCTCTCCCAGTGGTTCCTCGGCGAAACGGTCTCTCCCCTTCGGTGGACCGGCACCATCCTGGTCTGCGTCGGCGTCATGCTCATCACCAAGAGCGGAGCCCATTGACAGACGGGAATCGGGAAACCGTGTCCAGGGACCGGAAAGAAAAAAAGGGAGCCAATCACGGTTCCCTTTTTTCATTTGGCACGGTGCGATGCCTATTTCTTCGACTGAATCTCCTTGACCGCCTTCTCGAATAGCTCGGGGTTGAACCCCTTCAGCACTTTCTTGTCGTCACCGATGACGATGACAGGAACCCCCTGGCTCTTGTACTTTTTGGTCAGTTCGTCCATGGCCTTCTCGTCCAGCTCCACGTCCTTGTTGATGAAGGGGATGTTGTTCCGCGTGAAGTATTCCTTCGCCTCCTTGCAGTGGGGGCACCAGGCGACCGAGTAAAGGACGACCTTCGGGTAGGCCTGCTGTTTCGTTGCCGTTGCGTCGACTTTGCTCTGGCCGGCGGCCGGCGTTTCCGCCGCCTGGCCTGGTGCCGCAGCCAGGACGACCATGAGAAGGAGGATCAGGGCTGATATTTTCTTCATGACTCGGTTCTCCTTTGCTGTACAATTGGGCTGTCGTCTTTCCTGACTATACCGGAGAGACGCGCCAAGTCAAATGTCCACGGGGAACAGCACCATGAGCGCACGTACACGTATCCGGAGCGCCCAGGCCGGCGAAGGGCTGGGGAATGAGATAATGGTAAAAGGGTGGGTGAGGACCATCCGGGCCGGGAAAGAGGTTGCCTTCCTGGCCCTGAACGACGGCTCCTGCTTCGCCAATCTCCAGGTGGTGGCCGAGCCGCGGCTCGCTAATTTTGCCGATATCTGCGCCATCGGCACCGGAGCCGCCGTGGCGGTCCGGGGACGCCTCGTGGATTCGCCGGCCAGCGGCCAGCGCTACGAGCTCCACGCAGAGGAGGTGGAGGTGATCGGCCCCGCCGACGAGAGCTATCCCCTCCAGAAGAAGCGCCATACCTTCGAGTACCTGCGGAGCATCGCCCACCTGCGCCCCCGCTCCAACACCTTCGGAGCCGTATTCCGGGTCCGCTCCTCCGTGGCCCAGGCGGTGCACCGTTTCTTTGCCGAGCGCGGATTCCTCTATGTCCACACCCCCATCATCACCACCAGTGACTGCGAGGGGGCCGGGGAGATGTTCCGGGTTACCACCCTTGATCCGGCCGCTCCACCGCTTCTTGAGGGGGACGTGGACTTCAGCCGCGACTTCTTCGCCGCCCAGGCGGGGCTCACCGTGAGCGGCCAACTGGAAGGGGAGCTCTTCGCCCAGGCCTTCAGCGATATTTATACCTTTGGCCCCACCTTCCGGGCCGAGAACTCCAACACCCCCCGCCACGCCGCCGAGTTCTGGATGATCGAGCCCGAGATGGCCTTTGCCGACCTCATGGCCGACGCGGCCCTGGCCGAGGAGTTCTTCCGTTACCTCTGCCGCCATGTCCTCGACACCTGCGGCGAGGATATGGCGTTCTTCAACGACCACATCGACAAGGGGCTCATGGCCCGGGTGGAGCAGGTGGCCAACTCCTCCTTCGCTATCATGGAGTACGGCGAGGCCATAGAGCGCCTGAAGAGGGCAACCGTGACATTCGAATACCCCGTGGAGTGGGGGCTCGATCTCCAGACCGAGCACGAGCGCTATCTCACCGAGCAGGTGGTGGGGGGGCCGGTCTTTGTTATCAACTACCCCAAGCACATCAAGGCCTTTTACATGCGGGTGAACGACGACGACAAGACCGTGGCCGCCATGGACCTCCTCGTCCCCAAGGTGGGGGAGATCATCGGCGGAAGCCAGCGGGAAGAGCGGCTCCCTGTCCTCGAAGGGCGCATGGCCGAGGTGGGGGTCAATCCCGAGGGGCTCTGGTGGTATCTCGACTCCCGCCGCTGGGGCTCCACCCCCCACGCCGGTTTCGGTCTCGGCTTCGAGCGGCTCATCATGTACCTCACCGGCATGGAGAATATCCGGGACGTCATCCCGTTCCCCCGCACTCCCCGCCACGCGGAGTTTTAAAAACGAAAAAATCCTCGTTTTTGTTTTTGGAGCATGCACATGTTCGTCTTCTCCGCCCGCTTCCACATCTTCCTCCCGACCGATTCCCTCAAGGGGAAGCGGGGGATCGTGAAGAGCCTTATCGCCCGGGCGCGGCAGAACTTCAATGTCGCCGCCGCCGAGGTGGATCTCCAGGATGTCCACGGCGAGACGGTCATTGCCTTCGTGACTGTGGGCGGAGACCGCGCCCGGGTCCGGCATCTCCTGGACCGGGTCGAAGAGTGGATCGCCGAGGAGCGGCCCGATGTGGAGGTCGTTGCATCTCTCATCGAGGAATGCTGAAACTGGACAAAGAGGATCATATTTATCTTTTTTGTCTTGACCTTTGCCGGATACGTGATAAGTTTATGTCCGTGCCCCGCGGCACCGGAAGATATTTCACGATCCCCAAGGAGGAAGAGTCATGGCCTATGAAGCTAAGGATTACGCGAAACTGCTCGGTATGGAGGGATTCAGCGAGGCGCTCCTGAAAAACCATTTCACCCTGTACCAGGGTTATGTTACCAACACCAACAAGGTGCTCGACATTCTCGACGGGATGCTCAAGGCCGGCAACACCGCGGCCCCCGAGTACGCGGAGCTCAAGCGCCGCCTGGGGTGGGAGTTCAACGGCATGCGGCTCCACGAGTTCTACTTCGAGAACCTGGGGGGGAAGGGGGGCGTCGACCAGGCCGGGAAGCTGGCCGCCAAAATGGCCGCCGATTTCGGGAACGTCGAGGCGTGGGAGAAGGACTTCCGGGCCACCGGCGCCATGCGCGGCATCGGCTGGGCGGTTCTCTATCAGGATTTGGCCTCGGGCCGCCTGATGAACTTCTGGATCAACGAGCATGACGTGGCCCATCCGGCCGGTTGCGCGCCGATCCTGATCATGGACGTGTTCGAGCATGCCTTCATGCTCGACTACGGGCTCAAGCGGGCCGACTACATCGAGGCGTTCTTCAGGAACATCGACTGGAAGGCTGCCGAGGCTCGGTTGAAGTAACCAGGCACAATACGGGATGTAACGTGGGGGCAATTCATGGATTGCCCCTACGCCGTTTTCAGGGAGGAAAATTATGAGAGCACTCATCATCAGCGCCGACCAGTTCGAGGACTCCGAACTTCTCGCCCCCTACTACCGCCTGCTGGAGGAGGGGATCCCGGTGGACATCGCATCCATCCACCGGGGAACCATCACGGGGAAGCACGGCTACGAGGTGCAGGCGGACAAGTCGCTTCCGGAGGTGAAGCCCGAAGGGTATGCCCTCCTTGTCCTTCCGGGCGGGAAGGCGCCGGCTGCCGTCCGGAAAGAACCCGCTGCCCTGGAGATCTGCCGCAGCTTCTTTGCCCATAACAAGCCCGTTGCCGCCATCTGCCATGGCCCCCAGATCCTTATCAGTGCCGGTCTCCTGTCGGGACGGCGGGCCACCTGCTACCAGTCCGTCGCCGACGAAATGAGGCAGGCAGGTGCCCTCTACGAGGACAGCGAGGTGGTGGTGGACGGCAACCTGATCACCTCACGGCAGCCGTCGGACATCCCCGCCTTCATGCGTGAGCTCATGAAGAAGCTCAAGGGATAGGATGTTCTGTTCGGGCCGACACTTTACAGGAAAGCCGGAAGGGAGTCCGTCCCGACCGGCTTTTTTGTGGCCTCTTCCCCTCTTCACACCATGGGTTACTAATGCTATGCTCTCACGTCATTGCCGCGTAGTAAACTTTCACACGAATCCTCCCCGGAGAACTCTATGGCCAACGAAGACCTGGGAAAGCTGAAGATCGACAAGGGCGCCCTTGCCCGTTCGGGAGGCCGGCGCCGGCCGCGCTTCTGGATTGTGGCAGCTGTGGCGGTGGTTGTGCTCCTGATCCTCTTCGTGAGCGGCGTCCTTTCGCCGGCGGTAACCGTGGAAACGGGCACCGTGACCCAGGTCTACCCATCCCAGGCATACACGCTCCTGAACGCCAGCGGTTATGTGGCGGCCCAGCGCAAGGCCGCCGTGGCCGCCAAGGTGACCGGTCGGCTTGACTGGCTGGGGGTGGAGGAGGGGAGCCGCGTGAAACAGGGAGAAATCCTCGCCCGCCTGGAAAACCTCGATGCCGCAGCAGCCAGGGATCAGGCCGCCGCCACCGTGAAAACTTCCCGGGCGAGCCTCGACCAGGCCAAGGCCGAGCTCACCGATGCTACCCTGGCCTTTGAGCGGGAGAAACAACTCCTGAAGGAGGGGATTGTCGCCAAGGCAGAGTACGATTCCGCCGAGGCCCGCTACCGCCGGGCAAAGGCGGCCGTGACCGGGGCCAACGCCTCCATAGCCGCTTCAGAGGCGGCCCTCAGGGGGGCCGAGGTGAATCTGGAATACTCCTTCATCCGTGCTCCCTTCGACGCCGTGGTCCTCACCAAAAACGCCGATATCGGCGATATCGTCACCCCCATCGGTGCCGCCGCCAACGCCAAGGCCGCCGTAGTCACCATTGCCGACCTCGGCTCCCTCCAGGTGGAGGCCGATGTCTCCGAATCGAACCTGGAGACGGTAAAGGTCGGGCAACCGTGCGAGATACAGCTGGATGCCCTTCCCGAAGTGCGCTTTAAGGGGAGGGTCCACATGGTGGTCCCTACCGCCGACCGCTCCAAGGCGACAGTGCTCGTGAAGGTCCGCTTCGAGAAGCTCGACCCGCGGATACTGCCGGAGATGAGCGCCAAGGTTGCGTTTCTGGGGCGCCCCGTGGCGCCGGGCGAGGAAAAGCCCAAGACGGCGGTGAACCCCGCTGCGGTAGTGGAGCGGGGAGGGCGGAAGGTGCTCTTTCTCGTGAAGGGTGGCCGGGTGGCGGAAGTGCCCGTTAGCGTGGGCGCGAAGATCGGCGAGATGCTGGAGATAACCGCCGGCGCCAAGCCGGGTGACAAGATCGCCATCAAGCCCCTCGATAAGCTCAAGGACGGGACGAAGATCAAGACGGCGGAGAAGTAGATGGCAGAAACCACCCCTCCCATCGTTGCCGTGCGCAACCTCTCCAAGTCGTACCGGCGGGGGCAGCAGACCGTGCCGGTGCTCCAGGACATCTCCTTCGACATCGCGCCGGGGGAGTTCCTGGCCCTCATGGGACCGTCGGGGTCGGGGAAGAGCACGCTCCTGAACCTCATCGCCGGCATCGACAAGGCCGACAGCGGCACCATCACCATTGGCGGGGTGGAGATCAGCACCCTCCCCGAGGCGGAGCTGGCCACCTGGCGGGCCGGCAACGTGGGGTTCATCTTCCAGTTCTACAACCTGATCCCGGTGCTGACCGCCTTCGAGAACGTGGAGTTGCCGCTCCTCCTCACGGGGCTCACCCGCCGGGAGCGGCGGGAGCATGTGGAGACGGTCCTCTCCCTGGTGGGGCTCGCCGACCGGATGGACCACTACCCCTCCCAGCTCTCGGGGGGGCAGCAGCAGCGGGTCGCCATTGCCCGGGCCATGGTCACCGACCCGGAGATCCTCGTGGCCGACGAGCCCACCGGCGACCTGGACCGGGTCTCGGCCGGGGAGATCCTCGCGCTCATGGAGCGGCTTGTCAGCGGTTTCGGCAAAACCATCATCATGGTCACCCACGATCCCCGGGCCGCCGAGCAGGCCCACCGGCTCCTCCACCTGGAGAAGGGGGAGCTGACCGACGGGGCGGGGTAGACCGTGTTCATTCTCAAGCTCCTCATACGCAACGCCTTCCGCCACAAGCTCCGGACCATCCTCACCATAGTGGGGGTGGCCATCGCCATCGTGGCCTTCGGCCTGCTGAGGACCCTGGTGGATCTCTGGTACGCGGGGGTGGAGGCGTCGTCGGCCTCCCGCCTCATCACCCGCAATGCCATATCCCTCGTCTTTCCCCTTCCCATCTCGTACAAGGACCGGATCCGCCAGGTGCCGGGGGTGAAGGACGTCTCCTGGGGGAACTGGTTCGGCGGTATCTATAAGGACGAGAAGAACTTTTTCCCCAACTTCGCCGTCGAACCCAAGAGCTACCTGGCCATGTACCCGGAGTACGTCATCGACCCCACTCAGGTAAAGGCCTTTGCCCTTGACCGCAAGGGGTGCATCGTGGGGCGAAAGACCGCCGAGCGCTTCGGCTGGAAGGTGGGGGATCAGGTGACGCTGCGGGGGACCATCTTCCCCGGCCAGTGGGACTTCGTGATCCGGGGGATTTACCGGGGTGCCCAGAAGAACACCGACGAGACCCAGCTCTTCTTCCACTGGGACTACCTGAACGAAACCGTCAAGAAGACCATTGCCCGCCGGGCCGACCAGGTGGGGTTCTACATGATCTCCCTCACCAAGCCGGAACAGGCGGCGGAGGTCTCCCTGGCGATTGATGCCATCTTCAAGAACTCCTTGGCCGAGACCCTGACCGAGACCGAGAAGGCGTTCCAGATGGGTTTTGTCTCCATGACCGAGGCGATCCTGATTGCCATTCAGATCGTCTCCTACGTGGTGATCGTCATCATCATGGTGGTGGCGGCCAATACCATGGCCATGACCGCCCGGGAGCGGATCGCCGAGTACGCCACCCTGAAGACCCTCGGCTTCGGGGCGATCCACATCGCGGGGGTGGTCTTCGGCGAATCCATCGTCATCGCCATGATCGGCGGGATTGCCGGGGTTGCCTGCACCTTTCCGGCGGCCCACTGGATCGAGACGGAACTCTCCCAGTTCTTCCCGGTCTTCTCCATTGCCCCGCAAACCATCGTGATGGACCTGGCCGCCGCCCTCGTGGTGGGAGTCGTGGCGGGAATCTTCCCCACCTGGCGAGGGGCGACCATTGGAATAGCGGATGGCCTGCGGAGGATAGGGTAGATGGGTATCCCCTACTCTTACAGCTTCCGCAACCTCTGGACCCGGCGTCTGACCACGGTCCTCACCGCCTCGGGCATGGCGCTGGTTGTCTTTGTCTTTGCGGCAACCCTCATGCTGGCCGAGGGGCTCCGGAAGACCCTGGTGGATACCGGTTCCTACGACAATGTGGTGGTGATCCGCAAGTCGGCCCAGACCGAGGTGCAGAGCGGCATCGACCGTTCCCAGGCGGCGGTGGTGGAAACCCAGCCCGAGATCGCGGTGGAGGGGGGAGAGCGTCTCGTCGCCAAGGAAATCGTGGTCCTCATCAGCCTTCCCAAGCGGGGGAGCGGCAAGCCCTCCAACGTCATTATCCGGGGGGTAAGTGCCACATCGCTCCTCATGCGCCCCCAGGTGAAGGTCATCGAGGGGCGGATGCCGCGCCCCGGCTCGGCCGAGATCATGGCCGGGGCCAGCATTGCCAAGCGCTTCAAGGGGGGTGGCATCGGCGAGACCCTGCGCTTCGGCATGCGGGACTGGACCGTGGTGGGGATCTTCGACGCCGGCAACACCGGCTTCTCGTCGGAGATTTGGGGCGACGCGGACCAGCTCATGCAGGCCTTCCGCCGGCCGGTCTACTCGTCCATCATCTTCAAGCTGCGGGACCCGTCGGAGTTCGCCAGGGTGAAGGAGCGGATCGAGGGCGACCCGCGCCTGACCCTGGAAGCGAAGCGGGAGATCACCTTCTACGCCGATCAGTCCCAGGCCATGGCCAAGTTTCTCCGGATTCTTGGGATAACCCTCACCATCATTTTTTCTCTCGGGGCGGTCATCGGCGCCATGATCACCATGTACGCCGCCGTGGCCAACCGGGTCACCGAGATCGGCACCCTGCGGGCCCTGGGCTTTCAGCGGGGGAGCATTCTGGCCGCATTCATCCTGGAGTCGCTCTTCCTGGGGCTCCTGGGCGGGGTGGTGGGGCTCTTCTTCGCTTCGTTCATGCAACTGGTCACCATCTCCACCATGAACTGGCAGACCTTTTCGGAGCTGGCTTTCACCTTCTCCCTCACCCCCGGCATCATCGGCAAGTCGCTTATCTTTTCCCTCGTCATGGGTTTTGTGGGGGGACTGCTGCCGGCCTTCCGGGCGGCGCGGATGAATATCGTGGATGCGCTGCGGGCGACGTAGCGTTTTTCTGCTGTTCGGAGAGTGGTTTTGGGGGGGTCAGAGCCCCAGGGCGTTCTGGGTCTCTGCCAGGTAGGTACGCACGGCGCCGGAACTGACGAGGGAAAGCACTCGGTCCGCCATCTCCCGCGCCGTGCGGAGATCCACGGAGCGGATGGCCTGCTTGACCACCGGGATGGAGGGGGCCGACAGGCTCAGTTCGCGGATGCCCATTCCCACCAGGAGGATGGCCATGACCGGGTCGGCGGCCATCTCGCCGCATACCGACACCGGCTTTCCGGTCGCCAGGGCCACGTCCACCACCCGTTTGATGGAGTGGAGGACCGCCGGCTGGCAGGAGTCATAGTATCGGCGCACCTTCGGGTTGTTCCGGTCGGCCGCCATGGTGTACTGGATCAGATCGTTGGTGCCGATGCTGAAGAAGTCGACCTCGTTCACGAGGATGTGGGCGGTCTGCACGGCAGCTGGCAGTTCCACCATGATTCCGAAGCTGATATCGGGGTCGAAGGTCTGCCCTTCGTGGGCCAGTTCCTCGCGCACCTCCCCGAGGATCTTTTTGATCTGCCAGATCTCGGCGATGCTCGACACCATGGGGAACATTATCCTGGCCTTGCCGTGGAGCGAGGCCAGGAGGATCCCCGCCAACTGGACCCGGAAGATGTCCTCCCGCTCCAAAGACACCCGGATGGAGCGCCATCCCATGAAGGGGTTGTCCTCCGCTGCCATGGGGAAGTAGGGAAGCGTCTTGTCCCCCCCGATGTCGAGGGTGCGGATGGTGACCGGATGGGGAGCGAAGCCTTCCAGCACCTTGCGGTAGAGTCCGACGAGCTCGCTGCGGGTCGGAAAGGCGGAGCGGGTCATGTACGGAAACTCGGTCCGGTAGAGTCCCACCCCCTCGGCACCATTGGCGAGGGCCACCCGGATGTCGCTCAAGAGGCCGATATTGGCCTTGAGCGCCACGTCCACGCCGTCCCGGGTCACCGCCGGCAGGTCCCGCAACCCCTCAAGCTCCCGCCTCCTGACCCCGAAGTCGATTTCCAGCCGCTCGTACTCACCCTTTATCTTTTCGCTCGGGTTGATGTAGATGCGTCCCGAGTTGCCGTCGACGATCACTTCATCCCGCAGCCCCAGTTTCTGGAGTATTCCCTCCACCCCCACCACGGCCGGTATGCCGAGGGACTTGGCCATGATGGCGGCGTGGGAGTTGAGATCCCCCTTTTCGGTGACGATCCCCAAGAGCTTCTCGTGGTCGAGGGTGGCCATGTCCGAGGGAAGTATCTCGTGGGCTGCGAGGATCCGCTTCTCCCGCAGCCTGAGCCGCGCATGGCCCGAACCGTCCAGGAAGGCGATGATCCTGCGCCGGATATCCTCCATGTCGGCAGAGCGCTCCTTGAGATAAGGGTCCTCCATCCGGGAGAAGGCGCTCACGTAATGGGCCACCACCTCATTCACGGCCCGTACCGCACCGTAATCCTCCTCGATCAGGTCGTGGACCTTGGCGATGAACCCACGATCTTCCAGGATCATCAGGTGGGTGTGGAAGATGGCGGCATCCTCCTTGGAAAGGAGTTCGGCTACCCTTTTTTCCATGCAGATGGTTTCTATCTTCGCCTTTTCGAGGGCGGTCTGGAATCGGCTTCGCTCCTCGGGGCGCGGCCGCACCGTCGCCACTCCCATCCCGTCATGTTCGTCCCGGCGGTCGATGATGACGGCCCTGCCCCGGGAGAAACCCGCTGAAACCGGCGTCCCCATCAGCAGGAGCGAACGTTTTTCCCGCTTGCGCTTGTCACCGGATGGTTCCGCTCCCGCCGGCGCCCCGATGGCCTTGAATTTTTCCAGTTCCCGTTCGAGCCGCTCCCGTTCCGCCTCCTTCAGGCGGATGGAATCCAGGAGCTTGGCGTTGATGACGATGCTGGAGATCTGGTAGGCGATGGTGGTGAGGGTGCTCACCTCCTCCTGCTGGAAGGTGCGCGATTCCCTGGTCTGGATGACGATGACCCCCATGGGGGACTCCCGCAGCATGAGGGGGATGCCGAGGAAGGAGTTGAACCGTTCTTCGCGGGTTTCGGGGAAATACTTGTAGCGGGGGTGGAGCGGCGCGTTGTCGGCGGTGACCATGCCTTTGGTCTCGATTACCAGACCGGCGAGACCTTCGGAGGTCTGCATGGTGATCTTGCCGACGGAGCTTTTCGAAAGCCCCTTGCTGGCCGCGAGACGGAGGGTCTTGCCGTCATCTTCCAGCAGGTAGATGGAGCAGACATCGGTGCCGATCCGTTTTGCAACCAGATGGACGATGTTGTCGAGGGTGTCGGGGAGGTCGTGGGATTTGAGGATGAGGGTGCTGATATCCTCCAGTGTCCGCAGACCGGTCGTCTCCAGTTGTTCTTCGGCCATGTAGATGCCCTTGACGATAAAGTGACTTAATTATAAGCCATGAATCGGTCAATGGAAAGTCCGGAGTTGGGAAAATCATCCTTCTGTGACTGCGGCGGTGGCGCCGCCCGTATTCCTCTGGTATAGTGTGCCCCAAGTATACCGGGAAAAAGGAGAGGGACCATGGCGGATACGTTCGACGAACTTCTGGCAAAGGGGATCAGTCTCGCTGAGGCGGGCGACTACACGGGTGCCGCCGCGCAGTTCAGGGAGTGCGTGGAGCGCGAACCCGACAATGCCGAGGGGTACTTTTACCTTGGAGAAGCATTGAGCGAGGAGGGGAAGCTCCAGGACGCCCTCAAGGAATACGAGAAGGGGCTGAAGCTTGCTCCCGATGACCTCGACGCCCTCACCGCTGTGGGAGACATCAAGTTCGAGCTGGCGCAGTACAAGGAGGCCCTGGCGGCCTACCAGCGGGTGGTGGCGCTCGATCCTGACAACTCCGATGCCCATGTGAACATCGGCCTTGTTTACAATAGCCTGGAGCGGACCCAGGAGGCGATCAAGGCCTTCGAGAAGGCCCTTGAGATAGACCCGGCCAACGTCTTTGCCTACAACGGCCTTGGCGATGCCTGGTATGGCCTCGACGAGCACGAGAAAGCCATCGCCGCCTTCCAGAAGGGGATCGAACTGGACCCGGACGACGCCGCGGCCCACTTCAACCTGGGTGAGCTTTACTATGACCTGGGCGAGCACGATGAGGCCGAGCATGAGTGTCTGGAGGCCGTGCGGCTCGACCCCGCCTTCAGCATGTCGTATCTCACCCTTGGCAGCCTCTATATGGATAACGAGCGGGTCAAGGACGCCATCAGGTACCTGGAACTCTATCTCAGGCACGAGAAGTCTCCCCAGGCCAAGGAAACCGTTGCCGAGGTGCAGGCAGTGCTCGAAGGTCTCAGGGCGGAAGTGGGCTCGACTAATGGCTGAAGTGCGGTACCATTGTCTCTAACGAAGATTATTTCCCGGAAGGAGGGATGATCCATGTCCGAAGACAAGAACAACACGCTGATGGTTGGCTCGCTGATGCTCATTGCCGGTGGAATTCTCGGGGCCGGGGCCGCGCTGCTCTTTGCTCCCCAGTCAGGAAAGAAGACCCGCCGCGATATCAAGAAGATCGCACGCCGGGCGCGGAGCGAGGCCGAGGAGATGGTGGAGGACTTCACCGATAAGGTCACCGACGTGGTGGATAACCTGAACGACAAGACCCAGGATATCCTGGCCCGGGGCAAAGAGATTTCCCAAGACGTGAAAAAGGACCTGATCAAGGCCTTCGAGGAAGGGAAGGATCGACTGGAGAAGGAAAAGTCGCGGCTTGCCAGGATGCTGGGGTAGAGTTGCCGCGACAGGTCTGACGGGAAAGGCGGGGTGCTCACTCCGCCTTTCGTTTTTTGTGACGCTCTGACGAGGTGATTGCGGAGGGTGCCATGAAGGAGCACACATCCAACGGAGGGGAGGCACGGCTCAAGCGGATAGTTTCGGCGGACCGCGACGCCCTTCCCCCTGACGGCGGGCCCGGGTTCAACAGGCTCGTGTTCGCCTCGAGCCCCTATCTTCTCCAGCATGCCGACAATCCCGTGGCGTGGTACGAGTGGGGGGACGAGGCCTTTGCCCGCGCCCGGGCCGAGGACAAACCGGTCTTTCTCTCCATCGGCTACGCCACCTGCCACTGGTGCCATGTGATGGCCCACGAGTCCTTCGGGGACCATGAGGTGGCAGCGGTGCTGAACCGGGACTTCGTGGCCATCAAGGTGGACCGGGAGGAACGGCCCGACATCGACGACACCTACATGCGGGTGCCCCAGCTCATGAACGGCAGCGGCGGCTGGCCCCTCACCGTCTGCATGACCCCCGAACGGGAACCCTTCTTTGTCGCCACGTACATCCCCAAACATTCACGGGGAGGGATGCCGGGGCTCGTGGAAATCCTCAGTCGCATCGCCGAGGTCTGGAAAACGCGCCGGGAACTGGTGCGCCAGAACTGCACCGCCATCCTCGATAGCCTCCGGAACCTGTCCGTTGCGAAGCCCGGAAAGATATCCGGCGATGAGCCGTTCCGGGCTGCCCGGAGCCAGCTGGCCGGCATGTTCGACCCGGTCAATGCCGGTTTCGGTCAATCGCCTAAATTCCCCATGCCCCTCAACCTCTCGTTTCTCCTCCGCTATGGTCGGCGATTCGGCGATTCCGGGGCCACCGCCATGGCCGTGGCAACTCTGGAGGCGCTGCGCCGGGGCGGGATCTTTGATCAGCTCGGCTTCGGCCTTCACCGCTACAGCGTCGACAGCCGCTGGCTCGTCCCCCACTTCGAGAAGATGCTCTACGACCAGGCTCTGGTGGCCATGGCGGCAGTGGAGGCGTTCCAGGCCACGGGGCAGGAATCCTTGCGGGAGATGGCGGAGCAGCTCTGCGATTTTGCTCTTCGCGAGCTGGCTGCGCCGGAGGGGGGCTTCTATTCGGCCCTCGATGCGGACACGGAGGGAGAGGAGGGGCGGTACTACCTCTGGACCCCCGCCCAGATACGCTCTGTCCTTGGCGAAGCGGACGGCGATATGTTCTGCCGCCTGTTCGACGTGGCCGAAAAGGGGAATTTCGAGGGGGCGAACATTCTCAATCTGCCGGTCCCGCTCAACGAATTCGCGCAGCGGGAGGGAGTGCCTCCCGAAAATCTTGGGGAGAAGGTTGAAGGGTGGCGGTCACTGCTGCTGGCGGAGCGGGCGAAAAGGGAGCGCCCCTTCAGGGACGAAAAGATCGTGACCGCCTGGAACGGGCTCATGATCGCGGCCCTGGCGCGGTTCTTCCTTGCCGGGGGCGGGGAGCGGTTCCTCGTGGCGGCGGAGGCCGCGCTTGCTCGTATCCTTCGGGATCTGCGCCGGGCCGACGGACGGCTCCTCAGGAGCATCCACCGGGGGGAAGGGGAGGTGCCGGCCTTCCTTGAAGACCACGCTGCCATCATTCACGGGCTCCTGGCCCTCCACGACGCGACCCTGGATCCACGGTACCGGGAAGAGGCCTGCTCCCTGGCCCGTGACATGCTCCGGCTCTTTCCCGGCGAAGACGGGGGGCTCTACGATACGGGAAACGATGCCGAGACGGTCCTCATGCGGAGCCGGGAGGACTATGACGGCGTCATGCCGTCGGGGAACGGCCTGGCGGCAACCGAGCTCATCCGGCTCGGCAGAATGGCCGACGAGGAGCGCTTCGTCGAGGCGGGAGAGGAAATCATCCGTGCCTTCATGGCCGGAGCCGAGCGTCAGCCCGTCGCCCATCTCCAGACCCTCATGGCCCTTGACCTCCTCCGGGGGCCGCAGGTGGAGGTTGCCATAAGCGGCGGATCTCGTGGCGAGGTTCGGGGTATGCTCGCTGAGATCGGAAAAAGATTCATTCCGGGCCTTGTCCTGAGAGGGGAGCCGGACCAGGGTCGGCGGGCGACAGCCCAGGTCTGCGCTGCCGGTGCCTGCCACATCCCCGTCGAATCCCCTGCCGCACTGGGGGGGATTCTCGATCGGGTCCTGGACGAGGGCTATCCTTCACCTCAGCAAAAACCGTGACTCCTCCGCTCTGTTTGTGATAATAACCTCCCCTCGACGTCATACATCCAGGTGAACCAATGTCCGAAAAAAAGCAGATCGCCCGGGCCGCCGGTGTGTTGGGCCTTGCCACGATCCTGTCGCGCATCATGGGAATGGTGCGCGATATGGTGGTTTCGCGCCTCTTCGGGGCCGGCCTTGCCACCGACGCCTTCTTTGCCGCGTTCCAGATACCGAACATGCTCCGCCGTTTCTTTGCCGAGGGAGCCCTCACCTCCGCCTTTGTCCCCACGTTCTCCGAATGGCTCACCCAGAAGGGTGAGGAGGAGGCGCGGGAACTGGCCAACGCCTGTTTCACTCTCCTCACCATTGTCATGGCGGCGGTGACCCTGACCGGCATCATCCTCTCGCCGGCCATTGTCTCCCTCATGTTCCCCGGCTTCAGGGTGGAACCCGCCAAGTTCGAGCTGACCGTGTTCCTGAACCGGCTCATGTTCCCCTATATCTTCTTCGTGAGCCTCGTGGCCCTCTGCATGGGGATACTCAATACCGTCCGGCACTTTTTCACCCCGGCCATATCCACGGTCTTCCTCAATATCTCCATGATTCTCTGCGCGTGGCTTCTCCACGACCGCTTCCAGGTCCCCATCACGGCCCTGGCAATCGGCGTCATCATCGGGGGGTTTCTCCAGTTGGCGCTGCAGCTCCCGACCCTCTGGCGCAAGGGGTTCCCCATCCGCCCCCGCTTCAACCCGGGGCACCCGGCGGTGCGCAAGATCGCTCTTCTCATGGGGCCCTCGGTCTTCGGCGTCGGCGTCTACTACCTGAATATCACCGTCGGCAACATCCTTGCCTCCCTCCTTCCCCAGGGGAGCGTTTCCTATCTCTACTATGCCCAGCGTCTCTTCGAGTTCCCTCAAGGGATTTTTACCGTGTCCGTGGCCCAGGCAGTCCTTCCTTCCATGAGCCGCCAGGCAGCCGCGGGGGAGATTGACCAGCTCAAGGAGTCCCTCTCTTTTGGAGTACGGCTCACCCTCTTCGTCACCATTCCGGCCACCGCCGGGCTCATGGTCTGTGCGACCCCCATCTTCAGCCTCCTTTTCATGGGGGGGGAGTTCGATTACGCCAAGGCGTCAAGTTCGGCCGAGGCCCTTTGCTACTACTCCCTGGGGCTGTCTCTGGTGGCTCTGGTGCGGGTACTGGTTCCCGCCTTCTATGCCATGAAGGACACGAAGACGCCGGTAGCCATTGCCTTTGCCGCTTTTGTGCTCAATGTGGCCTTCAGCCTTCTCCTCATGGGGCCGTTGAAGCACGGAGGGCTCGCCCTCGCCTCATCCTTCTCCGCCCTGGGCAACATGGGACTTCTCCTCTGGTTCCTGCGGCGGAAGATCGGTCCCTTCGGCGGGCGGAGGATCGTCATCTCCGGTCTCAAGGCCTTCCTGGCCGCCATTCCCATGGCGCTTGTCGTCTTCTGGGGGATGAGGCTGACCGATTGGGCGGCACCGGGAGGGAAGATCGTCAAGGCTTGTGTGCTTCTGGGGTCGATTGGCGTGGGGGTGGCGATTTTTATGACGGTTGCACACGTGCTCCGGTGCGACGAGGCCCGTGAGGTGGTGAGCCAGGTCCGGAGGAGGTTGGGACGGTAATCGTTCCGTGTGCGGGGACGCTCTCCGGGGGGCGTGTCGCAAAGGCGGGATTACACGCAATTATGAACAGGGATAGTGTTGCCGCACAGCTGAAAAGGACTTGGCGGAGTGCTTCGGTTTACTAACGCGTCGAATTGTGGCCATAAAGGCGAAAGTATATATAAATCAAATGGTTATAGTGTGATTAAAAAGTGGGCAAGAAGCGAAAACCATTCGATACTGTATCCGTTTATACAATTGTCAACACCGTTGTTCACAGGTTATCCACAGAATGTGTGGAAAATCGGTTACAGCGTTGAAAAAACGTAACTAAGAGTTGCAGCAACCTTCTCATTCTCCCCCGCGTTCCATCCGTTTCGCTTCTTTCCAGAGAGCTTCCATCTCGGCCAGGGAGGCATCTTTCAGCGAGACGCCACGACCGTGGAGGGTTTCCTCGATGTGGCCGAAACGCCCCGTAAAGCGGGTGATGGTCTTGCGAAGCGCCTCCTCGGGGTCGATGGCAAGAAACCGCCCCAGATTCACGATGGCAAAGAGGAGATCCCCCAGTTCAGCCTCCATCCGTTCCTGGTCGCCGGCGAGCATGGTTTCCTCGAACTCGTGCAGTTCCTCCATGACTTTGGCAAAAACTTCATCCACGTGAGACCAGTCGAAGCCGACACGCGCGGCCTTCTCGGTTACCTTCTGAGCCTTCATGAGGGCCGGGAGGTGAGGGGGGACCCCTGACAGGGCTGACTTCCGCTCTTCTTTCTTTTCTTGCTGCTTGAGGCGCTCCCAGTTCTCCAACTGCTCCTGGCTGGTTTTTATGACCTGATCGCCGAAAACATGGGGGTGGCGGTTCACCAGTTTTTCAGCCAGCGTTTCAAGCACCTCCGCCATGGAGAACGCGCCACGCTCTTCAGCGACCACCGCGTGGAATACCGGTTGGAGGAGCAGATCGCCCAACTCCTCCCGGAGCATCGCCGCCGACCCCGCGTCAATCGCCTCAATCACCTCATAAGCCTCTTCCAAAAGATACCGTTTGAGGGACTCATGGGTCTGTTCCGCATCCCAGGGACATCCCCCTGGTCCCCTCAACCGGCGCATGATCTCCATAATTCTTTCAAATCCCGCACCCTCGTTTTTCATGGTGACTCTCTCCCGTCCGTGAAACGTAACGGGGCATCCGCCTGGATGCCCCGTTGATTGCTGAAATGTAAACCTCTTCTCTAAGCGCCCTTCAGGTATGATTCCAGAAATTCCCGCTTATAGTCTGTAAAACGTCCCTCTTCGATTGCACGGCGAATTTCCGCCATCATGTTCAGATAGAAGTGAACGTTGTGAATGCTTGCAAGGATAGCGGAGAGTACTTCATTGGCGTTGAAGAGATGATGGATGTATGCCCTGGTGAAGTTCCGGCAGGTGTAACAGGTGCAGTTCGGCTCGATGGGGTAGAAGTCGCGCCGGTATTTGCGGTTGGTGAGGCGAATCTTCCCCCGGTTTGTAAAGAGGGTGGCACTGCGTGCGTAACGGGTTGGGATAACACAGTCGAACATGTCCATCCCTCGCTCGACACTTTCGAGGATATCCTCGGGGAGTCCAACGCCCATGAGGTAGCGGGGCTTGTTTTCCGGCAGGTAGGGCGCTGTGTACTCCACCACTTTCTTTAGCAGATCCAGCCCCTCGCCGACGGAGACGCCGCCGATGGCGTAGCCGGGGAAATCCATCTGCACGAGTTCTTTGGCGCACATGGCGCGCAGATCCTCGAAGACGCTTCCCTGTACGATGCCGAACAGGGCCTGATCTTTCCGTGTCTGGGCCTTCTTGCACTGCTCTGCCCAGCGGAGGGTATTTCGGGTCGATTTAGCCGCGTACTTGCGGTCGCAGGGGTAGGGAATGCACTCGTCGAAAGCCATGATTATGTCGGCGCCCAGGTCTTCCTGGATGGCGATGGCTCTGGCCGGGTCGAGAAAGACCTCCTCGCCGGAAACCTCATGCTTGAAGTAGGCGCCTTCCTCGGTTATCCGCTTGTTGGGGAGCGAGAAGACCTGGAACCCGCCGGAGTCGGTCAGGATAGGTCCGTCCCAGGCCATGAAGCTGTGGAGTCCGCCGGCTTTCGCCACCAGTTCCTCGCCAGGACGGAGATGAAGGTGATAGGTGTTGGAGAGGATGATCTGGGCGCCGGTCTCCTTCACCTGTACCGGTGTCATTGCCTTCATGGCTGCGTGGGTGCCCACCGGCATGAAGATAGGAGTTTCGATAGTGCCGTGCGGCGTTACCAATGTCCCCCGCCGGGCAGCGGTCTTCCTGTCCTTTTTATTGAGGGTAAATTTCATGTTGCCTTTTCTGAATAATTGGATTACAAAGCCCGAAGATTAGTGGTTACTCAGTTGAGACCTGTTTTTATCTGCATGGTTGGCCAGCATTGTTAACAGAACAGACACTAAAAAGCAACCGCGCTTTGGCAAATGGCCAATGCCACGTTGTACCGTGAAATTCTCTGATTCGTTGCTGGGTTACGTACGAATAGATCATCCCGTCCCGGCCCTTTGAATGCAGATATCATGCTTTCTTCCCAGCAGCTCAGATCTCTGTAAGCCGTTCCAATCTCAGGCGGGAGAAGCATTCGCACCCCCCTTAGAGCTACTTTTTTATTGCTTTTTCCTAAAACAGCGTTTAGTATACAGTATACAGAAAAAAATTAATAATTATTAACATTGTTCTGATGGTTCTCAATGTTGTGATTCACTATAAATCCTTGCAGGGGGGAACTATGGACAATTGTAAGGAATGGCGGGCGCCTCCGCAACCGGTTCAAAGGTTTTCTCCGTAAGGCCGCTTGAGTCTTTCATTGAAGTTGAGATTTCAGGTGGCGATGTTTCGAATTCTAAACAACGAATACGCGCAAAGGGAAATCATTATGCAACTGTTCACAAGTACTGTTGGAAGAAAAGTTCTGATGGCGATCACCGGCCAGTTTCTGGTGCTGTTTATTATCGTCCATCTGCTTGGTAACTCCTCCATCTTCATTCCGGGCGGCATCAACGCATATGCCGAGCACCTCCACGCACTTCCCCCCCTGGTCTGGGGTTTTCGCCTTGTTATACTCTGTGTGGCGATCATCCATATTTTCTTCGGCGTCCAGTTGAGCCTTGAAAACCGTGCCGCCAACCCCGACACATACGCGGTCAAGAATCTCAAGGAGGCTACCCTGTCGAGCACAAGTATGCTCTACACAGGGCTTCTTCTGTTGGCATTCATTCTTTACCATCTCCTCCAATTCACTGTACGTGCTACTCCCGATATAAAGGTTGGAGTAGACGCTCTCGGTCGTGTCGATGTCTTTGGCATGGTGACCAACAGCTTCTCCCACGGCATCATCGCAGTTCTCTATATCGCCGCGATGGTGGTGCTGTTCCTTCATCTCTCCCACGGCATCCAGAGCTTCTTCCAGACGATGGGATGGAACAATCACAAATCTCGCCCGGTTTTCTCCACGATTGGTAAGGTCGCTGCGGTTGTGTTTCTCCTCGGCTATGCGTCCATTCCTTTTGTCATCGTTACCGGCATTCTGAAAGGTTAGGGGGTTCAAGTGATACTCGACGGAAAATGTCCGACTGGACCAATTGAGAAAACATGGGACAAGCACCGCTTCGACATGAAGCTGGTTAACCCCTCCAACAAGCGTAAGTACAAGATCCTTGTCGTTGGTACCGGCCTTGCCGGCGGCGCCGCTGCCGCGTCCCTCGGCGAGCTCGGCTACAATGTCGAGGCTTTCTGCTACCAGGATAGCCCCCGCCGCGCCCACTCCATCGCTGCCCAAGGGGGGATCAACGCCGCCAAGAACTACCCGAACGACGGTGACAGCATCTACCGTCTCTTCTACGACACCATCAAGGGGGGCGACTTCCGTGCCCGCGAGGCCGACGTCTGGCGTCTGGCCCAGGTTTCCAACAACATCATCGACCAGTGCGTGGCCCAAGGCGTTCCCTTTGCCCGTGACTACGCCGGCTATCTGGACAACCGCTCCTTCGGCGGCGCCCAGGTTTCCCGTACGTTCTACGCCCGGGGGCAAACGGGGCAGCAGCTCCTGCTCGGCGCCTACTCGGCCCTTGCCCGCCAGATCAAGGCAGGGACCGTCAAGATGTTCCCCCGCACCGAGATGCTTGACCTGATCGTTGTTGACGGTGAGGCAAAGGGGATCACGGTTCGTGACCTGGTGACCGGCGAGATTCGTAGCCACGTGGGTGACGCGGTTGTGCTCTGCACCGGCGGCTACGTGAACGTCTTCTACCTCTCCACCAACGCCATGGGGTGCAGCGTTACCGCCGCCTGGAAGGCCCACCGGAAAGGCGCCTTCTTTGCCAACCCCTGCTACACACAGATTCACCCGACCTGTATACCGCAGCATGGTGACAAGCAGTCCAAGCTGACTCTCATGTCAGAGTCGCTCCGTAACGACGGCCGTTGCTGGGCTCCCAAGAAGAAGGGCGACAAGCGCGCGCCGGGGGAGATTCCCGAGGAAGAGCGTGACTATTACCTCGAGCGGAAGTACCCGAGCTTCGGTAACCTGGCTCCCCGTGACATCGCCTCCCGCGCCGCTAAGGAGCAGTGCGACGACGATCGTGGCGTGGGTCCTGGCGGGCGTGGTGTCTACCTCGATTTCGCGGATTCAATCAAGCGCCTCGGTGAAGACACGATCCGCGAGCGGTACGGCAACCTCTTCGAGATGTACGAGAAGATAACCGACGAGAATGGCTACAAGGTGCCGATGCGTATCTACCCGGCTCCTCACTATTCCATGGGTGGTCTCTGGGTTGATTACAACTGTGAGAGCAACCTCCCGGGACTCTTCGTTCTGGGCGAGGCAAACTTCTCGGTTCACGGGGCGAACCGTCTTGGCGCCAGCGCCCTCATGCAGGGTCTTGCCGACGGTTACTTCGTCATTCCCTACACCATCGCCAACTATCTGGCCAAGACGGCTCCGGGCAAGGTCAAGGCCGATAGCCCCGAGTGCAAGAAGTCTGTTGACGATGTAAATAACAACTTGAAGAAGCTCATGTCGATCAACGGGAAGAAGACTGTCAGCGAATTCCACCGCGAGCTGGGCAGGATCATGTGGGAGAACGTCGGCATGGCCCGCAGCGAGCAGAGCTGCAAGGAAGCCCTCAAGAAGATCCCCGCACTTCGTGAAGAATTCTGGAAGAACGTCAAGGTCAGCGGTTCTGGCGCCCAGTTCAACCAGGATCTGGAGAACGCCGGTCGCGTAGCTGACTTCCTTGAATTCGGGGAGCTTCTGACCCGCGACGCCCTCTACCGTAACGAGTCCTGTGGTGGTCACTTCCGGGTTGAGCACCAGATGCCTGACGGCGAAGCAAAGCGCGACGACGAAAACTTCTGCCACGCTGCTGCATGGGAGTTCAAAGGGGCTAATGCAGAGCCTGAACTCCACATCGAACCTCTGAAGTTTGAAAACGTCCATCTGGCGATAAGGAGCTACAAATAATGAGCCACGATAATACCATGAATCTTACTCTCCATGTTTGGCGCCAGAATGGCCCAAAAGATCCGGGAAAGTTCGAGGTCTACGAGGCCAAGAATGTCAGCCCTGATCAGTCGTTCCTTGAGATGCTCGACGAGGTGAACGAAGATCTCATCAAGGCGGGCAAGGACCCCATCGCCTTTGACCACGACTGCCGTGAAGGTATTTGCGGCATGTGCTCGCAGGTCATCAATGGCGCTCCCCACGGCGGTCAGGACCGCACCACCGTCTGCCAGCTCCATATGCGGATGTTCAAAGATGGCGACACCATTTACATTGAGCCGTGGCGTGCCCGGGCATTCCCGATTGTGAAGGATCTGGTCGTCGACCGTGCTGCCCTTGATACGATCATCCAGGCTGGTGGCTACACCTCTGCCCATACCGGTGGCGTTGCCGACGGCAACGCTCTTCTGGTTCCCAAGGATATCGCTGACTACGCCATGGACGCTGCCGAGTGCATCGGTTGCGGGGCGTGCGTGGCAGGCTGCCCCAACGGTTCGGCCATGCTCTTTACCTCTGCCAAGGTTTCCCAACTGGCGGTCCTTCCCCAAGGCAAGGCCGAGGCGAAACGTCGCGTTCAGGAAATGACGGGCGCCCTTCAGGAGTGTGGCTTCGGCAACTGCACCAACCACTATGAGTGTCAGGCTGCCTGCCCGAAGGGTATCAATGTCAAATTCATCGCGACCTTGAATAGGGAATACCTGAAGTCCCTCTTCTAGCGATGCCCTGACTCATTATGAAGCCGTGCAATGGCACGGAGCGATGGGGCGGATTTAACGATCCGCCCCATTTTTTTTGATAGGGGAGTAAGTATGACCATTTCAGTTCTGCGGATAACGATCCGTCTGACCGAGGACATATCTGACCCGTATCTTTTGTTTCGCATTCGTGATGGGTTTCAGAGATCGTTCCGGCGGGTGGTGGGTTGCGCGGAGGAGGAATGTGTTCTGTGCAACCGCCGTAATGAGTGCCCGTATCGAATCGTCTTTGCCCAAGCCCTGAGTTCAGATCCGGCGACGGTCAAGAGACATCAGAAACCCCCTCTTCCCTTTGCATTCTCATTTCCGGTAATACCCAGTCAGCAGAATTCAGACACTCTGGTCGAGATCCGTCTTGCTCTCCTGGGAACGGCGACACGTTTCGTTACTGAGTTTGTGGATTCTCTTAAGCTTCTTTTCTCCAAACACGACCAGAGAGACGAATTGGCTGCTATCGTGGAGCGTGTCGAATCCCTGGGCTATCGCGGGGAGCCTTACCTTATTTATGCGGCAGATCACTCGGCCGGGTTTGCAGAATCCCTCACCCTTCTGACGTCCGAGGGGCTCTGTGACACGCGTTGGGTGGACGTTTCGGGCGACGTGCCCCTCCGACTGCTCACGCCACTGAAGATTATGCAGGATGGCAGACCGAGTCGGACCTTTTCTTTCCCTCTTTTTATGCGCACCCTCATACGACGAATTTCATCCCTTGCCTCCTACTACTGCGACGACGAGATTTTGGTGGACTTTAGGTGGTTGGCGTCCCTCTGTGAGACGGTTACCGTATCGGGCAGTTCGATTCAGTGGGTTGAATGGGATGGGGGCAAACAGCGGGGAAAACTCGCCGGCTTGACCGGAGAGGCGGTATTGAGCAGCGTGCCCGAGGAATTTATCCCGTTTTTGCTCTTAGGTGAGTTCCTTAATGTGGGTAAAGGTGCGGCGTTTGGCCTCGGTCGCTTCTCTGTTGGTGTTAATTGCCCGTAAAGCCTTGCAAATCAAGGAGTGTGTGTTACCACTTTACTGATATTGCAATGATATGATCTGCCGAAACTTGACCGAGAATCGAGTTTCGGCGTCAAGGAGTCACCCATGGGGCAGTCTGTCTGGAAACCACTGATATGGGTATTTGCACTCATTATTGTATTCAACTTTGTCTATGGATACTTCGCCCGGCAGACTGCTGAGGGTGGGGTTTCCATTTCGTATAGTCGTTTCAAGGATGAATTGGCCGCCGACAACATCAAGAAAATTAGCCTTAAGGGCAATTCGATCAGCGGAGAGTTCAGGAACAAGGTGCCGTTGACCGATTCGGTTTCCGGAAAGCCCGTTGTTCGGGAGGTCACCCAGTTTACTACAATAAAGCCGGCCATTGAGGACCCAAGCCTCATGGCCGATTTACAAAGCAAGAAGGTGGATGTTACTGCTATTACAACTGAAGTCTCACCCCTCTTGAGCGGACTTCTCTATCTGCTCCCCTGGATTCTCATCATTGGTGTCTGGTGGCTCGCCATGAGGGGGATGCGGGGGCAGAGCCCCGGCGCGATGATGGGGGGATTTGCCAAGTCCGGAGCACAGATGTATACCCCGGGTGAAAAGAGCAGGGTGACGTTCGACGACGTGGCAGGCATGGAAAATGCCAAGTTGGAGTTGAGAGAGATTGTCGACTACTTGCGGGACCCGAAAAAGTTCCAGCAGATTGGGGGAAAGGTGCCGAAGGGGGTTCTGCTGGTCGGCCCTCCCGGAACAGGGAAGACGCTTCTTGCCAGGGCTGTTGCCGGAGAGGCGGGCGTGACGTTTCTCAGTATTACCGCATCGCAGTTCATCGAGATGTTTGTTGGCGTCGGGGCGGGGAGAGTGCGGGACCTCTTTGCCACGGCCAAGAAGTCGGCGCCGAGCATTATATTCATTGACGAGATTGATGCCGTTGGTCGGAGTCGCGGAGCCGGCCTCGGTGGAGGCCATGACGAGCGGGAGCAGACCCTGAATCAGCTTCTCTCGGAGATGGATGGCTTCGATCCCCATGACGAGGTCATCGTCATGGCGGCCACCAACCGCCCCGATGTCCTCGATGCAGCGTTGCTCCGTCCAGGCCGCTTCGACCGGCACGTGGTGATCGATCGGCCCGACTGGCGGGACCGGGAAAAGATACTCCAGGTCCATACCCGTAAGATTCCCATGGACAAAGATGTGTCCCTGGCGGTGATTGCCCGGGGGACGCCGGGGATGACCGGCGCGGACCTGGAGAACCTGGTGAACGAGGCAGCAATACTGGCGGCGCGGGAGAATTCCTCCACAGTTACCATGGATCACCTGGAAAGGGCCAAGGACAAGGTTCTCATGGGTGGGGAGCGGAAGATGTACATCACCGACCAGGAGAAGCGGATTACCGCTTACCACGAAGCGGGCCACACGCTGGTGGCCAAGCTGCTTCCCGGCACCGATCCGGTCCACAAGGTGACGATCATCCCGCGGGGGCAGGCTCTGGGGGTAACGCAGCAGCTCCCCGAGGATGACCGCTACCACTACTCGAAGACGTATCTCGTGAACCGGCTTTCCGTGGCCCTTGGAGGGAGGGTAGCAGAGCGGCTCGTCTTCGGCGATCTCTCGACGGGAGCCCAGAACGATCTCAAGATGGTGAACGATCTGGCGGAGAAGATGGTCTGTCAGTGGGGAATGAGCGACAAGATCGGCGCCATGACCTTCCGGCGCGGCGAGGAACATCCCTTTCTCGGGCGCAAGCTGGCGGAGGAGAAGACCTTTTCCGAGCAGATGGCGTGGCTCATTGATCAGGAAATCGCTGTCGTCATCAAGGAGGCTGAGGCCAAAGCCGAAGAGATCATCACTGGGAATCGGGACAAGCTCGATATTCTCGTAGAGGCCCTCATCGAGGAGGAAACCCTCGACGGAAAGCGGATCAATGGGTTGCTCGGTCTGGCGGAGCGTCAGTAAATAATGATGTAGCCGTGGTCCTGGGCAATTTTGGATATCTCCAGGGTGTCCCTGATCCGGTAGGTCTTTCCTTCCAGGGTGAAGATATAGCCGTCGTCGCCGTCGGGTACGGCACTCTCCATCAGAGTTTCGAAGAGAGCGGTCTTGATGGTTTCCATGGTAGGGGTGCTCCTTGACGGAAATTTTTTCGATGCACCGACTGAAACTGGCTCATGGGACTACCTGCCCGACTCTGTCAAGGTTTACTGTATATAATTGAGAGCCCCGTTGGCAACGCTTTTAACAGAAAGCGAGGTACCAATGTATCACCGGCGAAAAAGCGGCATCCTCCTTCACCCCACATCTCTTCCCGGTCCAGGGGGAATTGGATCCCTCGGCAAGGAGTGCCGACACTTTATCGATTTCCTTGAGGCCGCCGGCCAGAGCCTCTGGCAGATTCTTCCCCTCGGTCCGGCCGCTTACGGCAACTCACCCTACTCATGCTATTCGGCCTTTGCGGGGAATCCACTTCTTATTGATCTTGCTGCCATTGTGGACGAGGGAGACCTGGATGAAAGCGCGCCGGTCCCCGTGTTCCCTGCGGAATACGTCGATTTCGCCCTGGCGGAAAATTACAGAATTCCCCTGCTGAAGGCGGCGTCCGCCCATTTTTACGCCCTTGGCGACCGTGAGCGGAAGGAGGAGTACTGGCATTTCTGCGACACAACCCCCTGGCTCCACGACTACGCCCTCTTCATGGCGCTCAAGGAGCATTTCGGGGGGAAAAGCTGGACCTCCTGGCCCAAGGAGATCGCCCGCAGGGAGTCGGCGGCCTTGGAGAAGTATTCGGTTCGGCTCGGTGTGGCCATTGGAGAGCAGAAGTACGCCCAGTGGCAATTTTACCGTCAATGGCGCCATATCAGGGAGTATGCCAACGGCAAGGGGATCGGCATCGTCGGCGACATCCCAATCTTCGTCGCCTTTGACTCGGCTGACGTCTGGAGCGCGCCCCATCTTTTCAAACTGGACGAGAAGGGAAAGCCGACGGTCGTTGCCGGGGTTCCCCCTGACTACTTCAGTGAGACCGGCCAGCGGTGGGGCAACCCCCTCTACAACTGGGACGCCATGGCCGCCGAGGGATATCGCTGGTGGATCGAGCGGTTCCGCAGCTGTTTCGCCCTGTGCGACATGGTCCGAATCGACCACTTCCGGGGCTTCGAGGCATGCTGGGAGGTGCCGGCCAAGGAGAAGACCGCCGTCAACGGCCAATGGGTCCAGGGGCCGGGGGCTCCCCTTTTCGACGCCGTCATCGGCGCCCTGGGGCAACTCCCCATCATCGCCGAGGATTTGGGAGTGATCACGCCGGAAGTGGAGGAACTCAGGGACCGATACCGTTTCCCCGGCATGAAAATCCTCCAGTTCGCCTTCGATTCCGGTCCGGGGAATCCCTATCTCCCCCACAACTACATCCCTGGCTGCGTGACCTACACCGGTACCCACGACAATGACACCACCGTCGGCTGGTTCAAAACACTTTCCCCCCACAACCGCAAGGGTGTCCTTGCCTACACGGGTACCTCCGGCAAGGAGATTCACTGGGAACTGGTACGGCTTGGCCTTGCGTCGGTAGCCGATCTGGCGATTTTCCCCCTTCAGGATATCCTCGGCCTCGATGGATCCGCCCGGATGAACCTTCCGGGAACCCCCCGCGGCAACTGGTCGTGGCGCTTCACTGCTGGGGCATTGGCGGAGAAGCATGCTGAACGGCTCCACGAATTGACGACGCTCTTTGGGAGAAAGCGGGGAGAATAGCTTTACTCGTGGTATAAATGTTCTTGACAGACGCGGTAGGTATTAACTACATTTTTAGCCACTGTATATAACAATAAAGGTGGGTTATATTTCTTAACCCCGGGAGAAGAGGCATCAATGACCGATACGAAAATAAGCTTCGACACCCTCGCCCTGCACGCCGGCCAGGAACCCGACCCCACAACCCTTTCCCGGGCGGTTCCCATCTACCAGACCGCGTCTTACGCCTTCAAGAGTTCAGAGCATGCAGCCAATCTCTTCGGGCTCAAGGAGTTCGGCAACATCTATACTCGGCTCATGAATCCCACCAGTGACGTGCTGGAAAAGCGCCTTGCCGAACTGGACGGTGGGGTTGGAGCACTTGCCGTCGCCTCGGGCCAGGCGGCCATCACCTACGCCGTGCTCAATATTGCCCAGGCGGGGCAGAACATCGTCTCCACCAGCTATCTCTACGGGGGGACCTACAACCTCTTCCATTACACCCTCCCCAAACTGGGGATTACCGTGAAGTTCGTCGATACCTCCGACCCGGAGAACGTCCGGCGGGCCATCGATGACAAGACCCGCCTCGTCTACACCGAGTCGGTGGGGAACCCCAAGAACAACGTGGACGACTTCGAGGCCATTGCCCGCATCGCCCACGAAGCCGGCATCCCCTTCGTGGTCGACAATACCGTGACCACGTCATACCTGTTCAAGCCCCTGGAGCACGGTGCCGACATCGTTGTCTACTCCCTCACCAAGTTCATTGGCGGCCACGGCACGAGCATCGGCGGCGCAGTGGTGGACGGCGGGAAGTTCCCCTGGAATAACGGCCGGTTCCCCGAGATGACTGAGCCTGATCCCTCCTACCACGGCCTCCGCTACTGGGAAGCCCTCGGGAATCTCTCCTACATCCTCAAGATGAGGATCACGCTCCTGCGCGATATGGGAGCCTGCATCTCTCCGTTCAACTCTTTTCTCTTCCTGCAGGGGCTGGAAACCCTCCCGGTACGGATGGCCCGCCACGTGGAGAACGCCCGGGCGGTTGCTCAATGGCTCGAAAAGCATCCCCTTGTCTCCTGGGTGAATTATCCCGGCCTTGCGAGCCACAAAGACCACGGCAATGCCAGGAAGTACCTGCCGAAGGGGGAAGGCGCCATCATCGGCTTCGGCATCAACGGGGGGCTCGAGGCGGGAAGACGGTTCATCGACAGCGTGAAGCTGCTCTCCCACCTGGCGAACATCGGCGACGCCAAGTCGTTGGTGATCCACCCCGCCTCCACCACCCACCAGCAACTCTCCGAGGAGGAACAGCTGGCGAGCGGCGTCACTCAGGATTATATCCGCCTCTCCATTGGCATTGAGGAGGTGGCTGATATCATTGCCGACATCGACCAGGCATTGGCGGCGTCCCAAGGGTAACTCCATCCACCCTTTGGGGTGTTGAATTGGTCACCGGGAAAAGGGCGATCCTCAAAGATCGCCTTTTTTCATTTGCATCAACCGGGGGGCAGCGGTACACCACTATCATGAACTTTCTCGCTCACCTCCACCTGTCGGGCGACGACCCCGACATCCTCACCGGCAACATGATGGGAGACTTCGTCAAGGGACGCCTCGAAGGGCGTTTCCCCCCTCGCGTTACCCTAGGCCTGGAACTCCACCGCCGGATCGATTCCTTTGCCGCCCGGCATCCCGCCTTTCAGGCCAGCCGACGGCGGATCGAACCGCGTTTCGGCCTCTACCGCGGGGTGATGGTCGACCTCTTCTACGATCACTTCCTTGCTGCCAACTGGCGACAGTACTCGGCAGAACCCATCGAGGCATTCATCGCCTGCTCCGAGGCCGTGGTGCGGAGCCGTGCCGTGCACCTGCCCGAACGCCTGGTGCGGGTCGTCCCTGCTATCTTCGGCGAGTGGCTCCCCTCTTACGCCGAGCATGAGGGCATAGACCGGGTTCTCCGCCGGATGGCGGTGCGGGTTGGGAGACCGAACCCCCTGGCTGACGGCGCCGATGAGCTCCTGCGCTGCTATGACGGATTGCGGGATGATTTTAGCCGGTTTTATCCGGCGCTCATGACCTTTTCGGAAGAGTTCATCGGTAAGGTTGATCGGTAGATGGATAAAAAAGGGACACCACGCGATATCCGCGGATGTCCCTTGTAATGTTGAGATTTTGGCCCAATCCCTAGCGTTTGTACCCTATGGCACGCAGGAAATCGCGTCGTTTCTGCCGGTCATCGTCTGACTCGACCCCTTTGGGAGGGAATCCGTCAATGACGCCGAGCACCCCCGACCCCTGGGCCGTTGAGGCGACTATCACCTGGAGAGGGTTGGCTGTTGCGCAGTAGATACCGCACACTTCGGGGCAGTTCTTGATCTGGTTCAGGATGTTGATGGGATAGGCGTCGCGCAGCAGGATGCAGAAAACGTGGCCCGCTCCGATTGCCTGGAGGTTGCGCACGCAGGCCTGGGTCAATTCATCGTCGTTACCCTCGGTGCGGATGAGGCACGGCCCCGACGCTTCAGTAAAGGCGATGCCGAACCGCGCCAGGGAGACAGTGGTGGCGATAATCTCGTACAGGTCCTCGGCGGTCTTGATAAAGTGAGTTTGGCCGAGGATGAGGTTGCAGTCGTCGGGAATGTCGATTGCGATGGCGTTGATTTCAAGGCTCATGGGTCATTCCCCTCTGGTAGAGGGATAGACGGTTACTCTTTCTCGCCGGGCCAACTGTGCATGCAGTAAGGGCACTGCTCAACGTCGGTGGGGATGGTATCCCGCAGTTGCTCCTTCTCGCGCTGTACGGTGCACCTTTTCGACACGGGAAAGGTGTGGATGGTTTTTTCTTTCACGAAGTAGAGCATGCCAGTCTCCTCCTCTGTGGGATTCAATGCCGCTAACGGCCCGATAACTATAAACGCGCTTGGTGTTCCCTGTCAACCCGCGGGCATGACACCCGGCAAAGGGAAGCACGGAAAAAGCCTCGGAATTGCTTCCGGGGCTTTGGTTATGCGGTACTTCGTCGAGGCTCTTTTTTCCAATCCGTCGGTGGAAATATCGCGAACCTTTCCGCCATGCTCCTTGCAGGGCCATGACGGATGGTATCCGTTCCGTTTCCCCTTTTTCAAGAGGTTTCACGCTCCTGGCGGATGGAATTCAGCACTGCGTATTCCGCGTCGCTTCACGAAGCACCGTAGCTGTCAAAGATCACTTCTTTCATAATCAGTATAGTAATCCTTGGGGGGAATGTCAAAGTAGTCCCCCTTGGAAATCGGCCACAGACGCGGCCTTCGAGTGGGTCAAAATCTATGGAATTTTCTACGATATCGTGAGGTTTCTTGCACCGGCAAGCTCTCCGCGGTAGGATACAGAAACGTCTGAGACATATCGACGAGCCGATGGCCATTCTACCATGAGGTCACCATGACAACTCCCGAGCGCCGCTCGATCCTCTGCCCAAACTGCGGCAGGCTCATCAGTCGCGACGAGCCTTCTTGCCCCTGGTGCGGCACCTCCCATCCCGGTTCGTGGCTGAAGAACAACCCCCTCACCCGGAGCGTGGGGAGCGCCGACCGGCTCGTCACCATCATCATCACGGTTAACATGGTGATGTACCTGGTGTCGCTGCTGATCAGCAATCACTCTCCCGGTCACGGGGGACTCTTCTCTGCGCTCTCGCCCGATCAGGGGAGCCTCTTGGCCCTGGGGGCCACTGGCGTTGTCCCCATTGATCGCTACGACCGTTCCTGGTCGCTCCTGTCCGCCAACTACCTCCATGGGGGGCCGCTCCACATCTTCTTCAACATGATGGCCCTGCGCCAGCTTCTGCCGTTGGTGGCCCAGGAGTACGGCACCTCGCGGATGCTCACCATCTATACCCTCGGAGGAGTTTGCGGCTACGTGCTGTCATACCTGGCGGGGGTCGGCTACACCATCGGCGCTTCAGCGGCCCTCTGCGGCCTCATTGGCTCCCTGCTTTACTACGGCAAGAGCCGGGGCGGGGTCTACGGGCAGGCGGTCTTCAAGGAAGTATGGGGTTGGGTGGTGGGGCTTTTCTTCTTCGGCCTCATCGTGCCAGGGATCAATAACTGGGGGCACGGCGGCGGCGTTGTGGGGGGGATCGTCCTGGGGTTCCTGCTTGGCTACCGGGAGCGGCGGGCTGAGAATCTCTTCCACAAGTTCCTGGCCGGAGGGTGCATCCTGGCGACGGCCGTAGCGCTCGCTCTGGGGCTCCTTTCGGCCTTTGTCACGTTTGCGGGGAGATCTTTGCACTGAATCGTGCGTGTTCCTTACCCCCCGTAGCTGTCATTCCGTCAATTCACTAACCGCCACTGCCGGGCATCGAGAAACTCCTCCAGTTCCCGGCGTCCGGCGGTGAAGTCTTCCAGTGACACGATTGCGTCCTCGGTCCATTCCCGCGTCTTGTAGTAGAGCTTGTCATAATAGTGCCGGATGAGCCCTTCCATAAAGGGAGTCAGCTCCCATCGCTCCAGATACCCTGAAATCTCTTCGAATTTGTCGCCACCCAGCTTCTTGCGGATACGCTCCAGTGCCTCAGACATCCCCTGGCGATATTCGGGGAGGCCATATTCTTCGATGAGACGCTCCACCCGCGTTTCCACCGTGGCATTGCACCAGACCTTCACGCTCTCCCGCATCACATCGTAGAGGTTTCCCGGCAGGTTGATCCTGCCGATCCGCTTGCTTTCTCCCTCCAGGAGGATCGGCCTGTCGGTCGGGAGTTTCCGGAAGGCATCCCAGAGAAGGGTTTCAAACCGTTTCTGGGAGAGGTCCTGGGAGAGCCCCAGGGAGCCGAAGGCCGAACCCCGGTGGCAGGCAAGCCCTTCCAGGTCGATAACGGAGTGGCCCGCCTCGGCCAGTTGGAGGAGAAAGGTGGTCTTCCCGACGCCTGTCATGCCGTGGAGCACCACAAGGGGGGCAGGGGGGTGGAAGGACTCGAAATACTCCGTCACCATGGTGCGGAACCCCTTGTAGCCTCCCACGAGTTGGACGGCGTCGAAGCCGGTGAGGTCGAGGATTGCGGTAATGGTCTTACTCCTCAGCCCACCGCGCCAGCAGTAGACGAGGATGGTACGTCCCGCAGCGGCTGTGGCGATTTTCTCCACCATGGCCGGGAAGCGGTGGGCGGTCAGCTCCAGCCCGCGGCGCCTGGCCTCCAGGGGGCCGGTCTGCTTGTAGAGGGTGCCGATTTCTACCCGTTCCTCGTTTGTGAGGAGCGGCACGTTGATGGCGCCGGGGATGTGATCCTCCTCAAATTCGAGGGGGGTCCGGGCATCGACCACCAGATGGGTGTCGAGGAGTGATTCATGGAATGAAATGGTTCTGGTCACGGAAATCTCCTTGTAAAGCAGGTTATTATACGGGGGAAGGCAGAGCTTTGGCAAGGGGCGGAGTGCCTGTAGTGCGGCAGATGGGGCGGTACGCCCCCGGATGAAGGTTCTTTGCTGTCGGGAGAGGTGCCGGCCTCCGTCACTTCATTCGAACCGGGAAAACCTGATCACATCCTTGTGGAGGGAGAGAGGCGGAATAGGCGGGAAACGTTGATTATTCCTTGCCTTAGTCCCGGCTAACATGCTATAAAATGCCGTTTTTGTCTGCCGAATAAATTTCACTAAAACTGAAGGAGGATATGAATGGCACCGTACTCCGCAGATTTCGAGAAGGCCCTCCAGGTGGGCCGCCCACCCAACATTCAGAAGCTTTTCCCCAACTCCAAGGCCCTCATCGTGAGCGGCAAGGTGGTGGACCGGGCCATGCTCGTCAAGGGAAAGGCCATAGCCATGGCCGCCAACGGCCGGAATTACTTCGTGATCCGCGGCGCTCTCATGGCGGCCCAGCGGGCCAACTGCCCCATCATCATCGAAATCGCCAAGTCGGAAGGTGGCCAGAAGGCATACTGCGCGGTCAACTACTGGAACATGGCCCGCATCGTGGATGCCCTCTGCAACGAACTCGGCATCACCGTGCCGGTCGCCATTCATGCCGACCACTACGGCATCAAGAACGACAAGGATCTGGCCGCCGCCAAGGTGGAGATCCCTACCATGTTCGAGGCGGGGATCACCTCTATCGCCATTGACGCCTCCCATCTTCCCGATGACCAGAACCTCCTGGCCAACCTTGACATCAATCCCTTCATCCCGGCGTGGGCAGGTCTCGAGACCGAGGTGGGGGAGATCAAGGGGAACCAGGGGCTTTCCACGGTGGACGAGGCGAAGTTCCTGATCCAGGGGCTCAACGCCCATGGAATCCATCCCGACTGGATCGCCCTCAACAACGGCACCACCCACGGCCTCGAGGCATCCGCCGCCGGTATCCAGGTGGAGCTCACCGCCGGCATCCACAAGGCCCTTGAGCCTTACAAGGTAAACGGCGCCCAACACGGCACCTCTGGCAACAGCTCCGAGCGGCTCCGCGAGATTGCTAACCAGACCGCCACCACCAAGGCCAACGTGGCCACGGCCCTTCAGATGATCTCCTGGGGCCTGGAGGTGAACGACTACGGCAATGCCCAGCTTGACGCCAACGGGAACTTCATCAAGGTAAAGGGTGAGGGGATGACCGAGGAACTCTGGGCCGAGATCGTGGCCTACGCTGATTCGAAGGGGTGGAAGAAGGGTGATTACAAGAACCTGAACCTCCCCTTCGAGAACAAGCTCCTGGCCCAGCCGAAGGAGATCCGCGACCGGATGGCCAAGCGGGTCGAGGATTTCGCCTACAAGATGATGACCGAGGTCTTCAACGGGAAAGACACCGCACCCCTTGCCATCGAGGCGATCCTCAAGGCTGGTACTTACGATGTCGGGTCGAAGGGTAGCCTCATCGAGGACAAGTCCCGCTGGACCAAGGAGCAGATCGTGGAGCGGGCCAAAACGATTGTGAGCGACAAGGGCCCCGAAGGGAACTTCGAAGATTAGACAGTTGTTGACAGGTTGGTGGAAGGGGGGCGAAGGCCCCCTTTTCCGTATCCGGCGATCGCATGGACGCGAGCCATCGTCTTGTTGAGATCGCAACCAAAGATGTGAAGGATTAGTTGATCTACCTATGGATACTTCCTCCCTTGCTGGACTCCACCGCTGGTTTGCCGATTACTGCCGCACATTTCACAACGATAACGAGGAGCACAACCGGAACATCCGCCTCAAGGAGGAGCACACCGCAAAGGTCTGCGCGGTCATGGAGGTTCTCTCCGATTCCCTGGCTCTTTCTCCGGAAGACCGCCGCATTGCCGTTGCGGTAGCGCTGTTCCACGACATCGGACGGTTCGAGCAATACCGCCGCTTCCGTACCTTCAAGGATAGCTCTTCGGTTAATCACGCTGAACTCGGGGGGCGGGTTCTGGCTGAGGGAAAGGTGCTGGCGGGGCTTCCCGAGGAGGAGCAGCGTCTCATCATTGGCGCGGTCGGTCTCCACAACGTCTTCCGGATTCCCGCGATGCTGGGTGATCGGCAGCGGCTCTTCCTCCGGCTGATCCGCGATGCCGACAAGCTCGACATATGGCGGGTCTTTATCGAGTTCTATGGCCAGCCGGCAGAAGAACGGGCATCGGCGGTGAGCCTCGGTTTCCCCGATATTCCCGAGTATACCCCGGCGGTGCTCGACACGCTCCTGCGGGGCGGGATGGTAGACCTTGCCAAGCTTCGAACCCTGAACGACTTCAAACTCCTCCAACTCTCCTGGGTGTTTGATCTCAATTTCCCCTGCTCCCGGGAACTGGTACGGGAACGGGGCTACGTGGAACTTCTTGCTGACACCCTTCCCCGTACGAAAGATGTGGGACGTGCGATCGGAGTTGTCAGAGCGGCGCTTTGCGCACGGGACAGTGAAGTTTGAAGGAGACAATGAAGACGATGGTTCCCCTGAAAGAGGTAGAGAATAAAGGCACCCCTGAAGGGATGGTGGAGGCAGTCCGGACGCCGGGCGTCTGGTGGGTCGTCATCCTCTGCGTTGCCTGGGTCGTGCCGGGACTCGTGGGACATGACCCCTGGAAGGCCGACGAACCCTATACTTTTGGGCTGGTTAACCATATCCTCCGGACGGGCGATTGGGTTGTGCCGACCCTGGCGGGGGAGCCGTTTCTCGAGAAACCGCCCCTCTTCTTCATCACCGCTGCCGGTTTCGCCCGGCTCTTCTCACCTCTTGTGCCGCTCCATGATGCGGCGCGCCTTGCTGCTGGCTTCTATACCCTTGTTGCACTCCTCTTTGCGGGCCTTTCCGGCCGCGAGTTGTTCGGCAAGGGGAAGGGACGGATCGCGGCGCTTCTTGTCCTTGGATGCATCGGTCTGCAGCCGACGGCTCACAAGCTCATTACCGACACGGCTCTCTTCGCCGGTTTTTCGGTGGCTTTGTACGGATTGGCACTTTGTCGCCGGCACCATCTGGTCGGCGGATTTCTTCTCGGCACCGGCACCGGCATGGGGTTCATGGCCAAGGGGCTCCTCGCACCGGGGCTTCTCGGGCTGATTGCCATGGTCCTCCCCCTGGCTGCAAGGGAGTGGCGAAACCGTTGGTACGCCGCGACTCTCACGGTTGCGTTGGTTGCGGTTGTGCCGTGGTTCGTGGTCTGGCCCTACGCCCTCTATCTCAAGGCACCACACCTCTTCGAGGAGTGGTTGTGGGTCCAAAACTTCGGGCGGTTTTTGGGACACAACGATCTTGGTCCCAAGAATAAGCCCGGTTTCTATCTCTATACCCTGCCGTGGTACGCCTGGCCGGCGCTTCCCCTGGCCATTCTGGCCATAGGGAAGGAGCGGCCGTGGCGCCGGAACAGTTCTCCTCTCCTCCTTCCGTTGACAGCATTCGTTGTTATGCTGGCAGTTTTGAGCCTCTCCCGCGACGCGCGAGGCCTCTACGCCCTTCCGATGCTCCTGCCGCTTGCGCTTCTGGCGGTGCGAGGGGAGGAGCTGCTGAACGGGCGCCTCGCCAAGGGGCTGAACAGGGCAGCAGTTGTCATCCCTGCGGTGGCGGCTCTGCTTCTTTGGGGCGGTTGGCTCGCCATGACTACGGGGGGGCCTGCCGTGGTCTCAGGCGCGATCCTGCGCCGGCATCCCCACGATCCGGTGGTCAGGCCGTTCCTGGTGATAACGACACTGCTCTATACGGTGGCATGGGGGGTGGCAGTCTGGCGATGCAGGCGTATTGGGCACCGTTTTAGCGTCGTTTGGGGGGCGGGAATGGTTATGGCGTGGGGAGTTGCCATGACACTGTGGCTCCCCTGGCAGGATGCGGGGAGGAGCTATCGCGGCGTGGCTGCGTCGCTTGTCAGGGTGCTGCCGCCCCATGCCTGTATCTCCAGCAGGGGACTTGGCGAATCGGAGCGGGCGATGTTCGAATATCTGGCTGGCATCGTCACAAAACGTGTGGAAGTTGAAACGCCGGTGGGGTGTACGTTACACCTCGACCAGTTGAGGAATGAGCCGAAGGATATCCCCCCCTCAGCGGGATGGGAAAAGGTATGGGAGGGGAGACGACCGGGAAACGACGATGAGCGGTTTGTCCTCTGGCGGCGCGCTGATATCCCGGGTCGGGCCGGCTCAGTGCCGGGACATGAGCCGTCCCATTCCAGCCAGGGCTCCGCTGGCGAAGGCTGCACACCAAAGGGAGTAAATGGTGAGGCTCACCCGGTGAAAAGTGCGGTTGACCCGCTCAGCCCGGCGGGCGAGTGAAGCGGCGAGGGCCAGGAGAAAGTGGAACCCCATCCCTGCCAGCGACAGGATGCCGGTCAGATTGTGCCACTCGGGGGCCTTGCCGAAGGCCTTGGCGTAAAGGCTCATCTGGTGGGTGCCAAGGTAGTCGAAGAGAAGCCCGATGCCGAACACGATGAGGTGCTTGCGGTGAAGCCCCTCCCTCCTGCCGTTGAATACGGCGTACGTATAGAAGAGAAGCGCCAGGTTCATGTAGATGATGCCGATCTTCAGCATCCTTCGAGCCTCCCGGTCTGGCGGAGTGCCTCGTAAAGAACGATTCCCGCCGAGGTGGAGAGGTTGAGGCTGCGGACCTTGCCGAAAATGGGGATCCGCACGGTGTTTTCCCGATTGGCCTCGATAAGCTCCTCAGGCAGCCCCACCGTCTCCTTCCCGAAAACGATGAAGTCCCCCTCCTTGAACGCCGCTTCGACGTGTGTTTTTGCCGCTTTCTTGCTCGTATAGATGAACCGGCCCTCCGGATAGGCGTGCTGAAGCGCCGCAAGGTCGTCCCAGTAGTGGATCTCCACCTCGCTCCAGTAGTCGAGCCCCGCCCGCTTGAGATAGCGGTCGTCAGTGGAAAAGCCCAGTTTCCCCACC
Organism: Geobacter grbiciae; assembly: GCF_018531165.1. Lineage (NCBI taxonomy): Bacteria > Pseudomonadati > Thermodesulfobacteriota > Desulfuromonadia > Geobacterales > Geobacteraceae > Geobacter > Geobacter grbiciae. The sequence continues at coordinate 61,817 of NZ_JAHDIW010000009.1, forward strand.
AGGTGAAGCACGGTGCCGGTTGCGCCGCAGAGGCGGGCGATGTTGCCGGTATTAGGGGGGATTTCCGGCTCGATGAGGACGATGTGGAATGGTGGTTTTTCGGCCATCTTCTTTCCTTCTGATTGCTTGTCGTATACGGGTGACGGTGGTCGCCGGTCTTGCATTTTCCGGTCGACGGGTCTATTATTAACGCTTCTTCGCAGCCTCGCAAAGTACTTTCTTCCCGTCAGAATTATCACGGATACACGCACCACATTCCATTGAAAAGGGAGCAGCAATGAAGATCATCGTTACCGACGAGGTGGCTCAGGAAGGGTTGGCGCTATTGGCTCAGGACCCGCGCGTGGAGATCAACGTCAAGGTGGGACTCAAGAAGGAGGAGCTGCTGGCGGTCATCGGCAACTACGACGCCATTATCACCCGCAGTGGCACCACCGTTGACAAGAATCTCCTCGACGCCGGCACGAAGCTTCGGCTCATCGCCAGGGCCGGGGTTGGCATCGACAACGTGGATGTGGACTACGCCAGCTCCCGTGGCGTAATCGTGGTGAACGCCCCCTTCGGCAACACCAACAGCGCCGCCGAGCACGCCATGGCGCTGCTGCTCTCATTTTGCCGCAACGTACCCCGCGCCAACGGCAGCCTCAAGAGCGGCGAATGGAAGCGGGCCCCCTTCACCGGCTACGAGCTCAAGGGGAAAACCGCCGGCGTCATCGGCCTCGGCAAGGTTGGTGGACGGGTCGCCACCCGGCTCAAGGCTTTCGAGTGCGAGGTTCTAGCCTGTGACCCCTACATCGCCGTGAAGCGCGCCCATGACCTGGGGGTCAAGCTCGTCTCCCACGACGAGATATACCGCAACTGCGATATCATCACCGTCCACACCCCCCTCACCGATGAAACCCGCAACATGATCGGCGAGCGGGAGTTGGCCATGATGAAGGACGGCGTCATCATCGTGAACGCCGCCCGGGGGGGGATCATCGAAGAAGAGGCTCTCCTGAAATATCTGGAATCGGGAAAGATCACCGGTGCCGCCATCGACGTCTTCAGCGTTGAGCCGCCGAAGACCGACGTGCTGCAAAAACTCATTGCCCACGAGCGGGTAATTGTTACTCCGCACCTGGGGGCCAATACCTACGAGGCCCAGGTCAACGTGGCGGTGGACGTCTCCAAAGAGATCCTCAACTACCTGGATGACCTCCCCCTGGAGAACGCCGTGAACATCCCGCGCTTCGACCTGGCTCTCATGGACCAGATGCGGCCGTTCCTGAACCTCATGAGTGTCATGAGCGACTTCGTCATTCAGCTTGTGGACGCCAATATCGACACCGTGACGTTCTCCTATGCGGGAAACATCGCTCACTATGACTGCACTCCTCTGAGTGTCTGTGGGCTGTCGTCGATCCTTAACCGGCTGGTGGAGCAGGACGTGAATATGGTAAACGCCACTCTCATTGCCGACCAGATGGGGATTACCGTGGAGGAGAACAAGTCCACCCAATCTCCTTCCTTCTCCAACATGATAACCCTCACCATCGAGGGTAAAGGTGAAAAGCGGACTATTGCCGGCACACTCTTCGAAGGGAGCCCCCGCATCGTCAAGCTCCGTGACTACCAGGTGGACTTCGCTCCGGACGAGCACATGCTCAGCCTTACCTATGAGGACCGGCCGGGGATGATCGGCAAGATCGGTACCATCATGGGTGCCCACGATATCAACATCGCCTCCATGAACCTGGGGCGCCGCGAGAAGCGGGGTGAGGCCATGGTCATCCTTTCTGTCGACTCGGCGGTTCCTCCCTTTGTCTTGGAGGAAGTTCGCAAGGCGACCGACGCCACTTTCATCAAACCGATCCACATGCCGGGCGTCAAGTGCAGCCGCGGGTGCGGGTGCGGCATCTGACGTTCTTGAGGTGGATAAAGTGAATATGAGGGGGCCGGTCTCGTGGCGAGGCCGGCCCTTCTTGCTGAAGGGGAGAGGCATGGTGAAACGAGGCGCTTTGATCGTGGCGGCACTGCTGACGGGGCTCTGGTGCACTCCGACGAATGTGGTGTCGGCCGCCGGCCGAGACTTTGCGTACACGTCGACTTCCGGAGGCAGGGTGACGCGGGTGTGGGACGGGGACACGGTCGTCATCACGCCTCCGTGGGGCAGACCCTTCACCTGCCGGCTGTACGGCATCGATGCTCCCGAAACTCCCGGGAAAGGCGTCCCGGGTCAGCCCCACGGAGCAGCAGCGGCGGCAAAATTGCGTAAGCTTGTCCTCGGTCGCGACGTGGCGGTGAAGTTGACCGGCGAGCGGAGCTATAAGCGCCAAATCGGCATCATCATGCTCGACGGGGTGGACGTGAATCAGGAGATGGTGCGCCGGGGCTATGCCTGGGCCTATGTCCGGTACCTGCGGCGCCCCTATGTATCGGACTACCTGGGGGCGGAGCAAGAGGCCCGTCAGGCGCGCCGGGGATTGTGGCGAGACCGCAATCCAATGCCACCGTGGGAGTTTCGCCGAATGCTGCGGAAGTGGAAAAGGTGAAAAAAAGAGCCCCGCTTTTGGCGGGGCTCTCTGCGTATCCAGGAGCGACCGGGATCAACCGTGCATCGGTCTTCCGCCGCAGCGCTTGAGCCGTTCATGGGCCTTGCGCAGGATCTCCTCGGTGGTCTTCCAGTCGATGCACTTGTCGGTGGTGGAGACCCCGTAGCGGAGTTGGGACAGATCCTTGGGAATGGGCTGGTTCCCCGCTTCGAGGAAGCTCTCGATCATGACCCCCGAGATGGAGCGATTGCCCGCCTCGATCTGGTCGACGACGCTGTCAAGCACCTCCGGCTGCTTCTCGTGGCGCTTCTCCGAGTTGCCGTGGCTGCAATCAACCATGATGGTCGGGAAGATACCCCCCTTTTCAACCATCTCTTCGGTCTTGGCGATGTCCTCGGGAGAGTAGTTGGGCTTCTTGCCGCCACGCAGGACGATGTGCACGTCCGGGTTGCCGGTGGTCTGGATGATGGAGGTCTTGCCATCCCGATTGATGCCGAGGAAGCTGTGGGGGTGGAGCGCCGCGTTCATGGCGTCGATGGCGATCTGCAGGTTGCCGTCAGTGCCATTTTTGAAGCCCACGGGGAAGGAAAGGCCGCTCGCCATCTCCCGGTGCGATTGACTCTCCGTGGTCCGGGCGCCGATGGCGCCCCACGAGATATAGTCGGCCAGGTATTCAGGGGTGATGGTATCGAGCATCTCGCACGCCACGGGGAGGAGCATGCCGGTGATGTCGTTCAGAAGCCGCCGCGCGATGCCGAGCCCCTTGGAGATCTGGTGGGTGTGGTTCATGTCGGGGTCGTTGATGAGCCCTTTCCAGCCGATGGTGGTGCGAGGCTTCTCGAAGTAGACCCGCATCACGATGAAAAGCTGGTCGGAGAGTTCGCTGGCGATTCGCGCCAGGCGCCCCGCATAGTCGAGGGCAGCCTTGGGGTCGTGGATGGAGCAGGGGCCAACGATCACCATGAGTCGGGTGTCTTTCCCCTTGAGGATGTTCTTGATGTGGGCCCGGCTCGCATTAACGAATTCAGCTGTTTCCAGCGATTGGGGGAAAACTTGCCGCAGGTCGGCAGGGGCGATGATGGGGGTTATGCTCGTGACCTTCAGGTTGCTTGTCTTGGTCATTACGGGAATTGTCCTTTGATTTCATGGGGATTTGAGACGAGTCACTCTAGCGCTTTCCCCCTCAAAAGTCAAACGGGATGTATTCCCTCTCATGGACGGTCACGAAGGAGGGTCGGCCTGAAGCCTGCTGAAATTCATCCGCACCGCGCCGGCAACGACCATGTTTTCGATGGCCCTTGCCGAGTCGCCGGGAGTCAGGTCGACCCCCCGCACCGCATCCTCAAGGAGTGTTACCGCAAGACCGTGGCGCAGCCCGTCCAGAACCGATTCCTTGATGCAGTAGTCCGTGGCGAGGCCCCCCACGAAAAGTCTGGTGATACCCAGCTCTTTAAGGAGTTCCGGGAAGGACACGCCGCTTTCCGTGGTCGCCTGGAACGCGGAATACGCGTCCTGAGCCGGGTCTTGTCCCTTGGAGATCACAATGGCGTCGTCCGGAAGGGCCAGGTCGCGGTGGAACCGGGCCCCCTTGCTCCCCTGGACGCAGTGGACCGGCCAGATGCCGCCGAAGTCCCGAAAGTGGGATGTGATGGCCGGATGCCAGTCCCGGGATGCGATGATCGGCAGCTTTTTCTCTCTGAAAAGCTCCATGTAGCGGTTGAGCAGCGGGACGACCCGATCCCCCTCTGGTACGGGTAACAAGCCTCCGGGGCAGAAATCGTTCTGGACGTCGACGATCAGAAGGGCTGATAGACTCCTCATGGATTTTCCTCGTGCCGGAGACTGTGATATCCCCGCTGAACTTCCTCCAGAAGCCGAAGCCGCAGTTCGTTGAGTCCGGCGCTGATGGAGACTTTGTATTTGTGGGGATTGATGAAGCGCAGGCATCCCTGGGGGAGACGGGCGAGCTGGTCACGGCCGCGATCAGCCATTTCGTCAAGGTCGGGAGGGGCCTTCGTCGTTCGCACACCGTCCTCCATCACAACGCCACGGATATCCTCGAAGCGGGCCTGCCGCGGGATGGTGACGAACTGGAGAGGGTTGGTGGGATCAAATACCGTGGCGCCGGGGGCAATTTCCTCTCCGGCGAGACAGATCACGTCCTGGATGAACGATCCGTCGGGGGCCACGGCCCGCAGGAGCCGCTTGCGGTCCGGGAGGGTTGCCTTGGCGATGTCGCTGGTTACCTTGAGCCTTGGTCGGTCGCCGATCCGGACCAGCTTGTAGACTCCGCCCAGGGCGCCTCCCCCCTCTCCGGCGCAGGTGGCAAGCCGCGTTCCCACGCCGTAGATGTCGACCCGTCCCCCTTCGCTCCGCATCGATTCGATGACAAATTCGTCCAGCTCGTTGGAGACGACGATTTTTACTCCGGGAAAGCCCGCTTCGTCGAACATCCGCCGCGCCTCCCGGGAGAGATAGGCCAGGTCCCCCGAGTCGATCCGCACCCCCGCCAGTTCCTGCCCCCGGGAGCGGAGTTCCCTGGCAACGGTGATGGCGTTGGGGATGCCGCTTTTGAGGGTGTCGTAGGTGTCCACCAGGAGGATACAGGTGTCGGGGAACGCATCGGCATAGGCGCGGAAGGCGGTCAGTTCATCGGAGAAGGCCATGATCCAGCTATGGGCGTGGGTTCCCTTTACCGGGATGCCGAAGAGCTTCCCGGCCAGCACATTGCTCGTGCTCCGTACCCCGCCGATGTAGGCGGCCCGAGCCTCGCTCACCCCCCCATCGGGGCCCTGGGCGCGGCGCAGGCCGAACTCCAGCACCGTGCCGCCGGCAGCCGCATGGACGATGCGGGCTCCCTTGGTGGCGACGAGGGTCTGGAAGTTTATGATGTTCAGGAGCGCCGTTTCCACCAGCTGTGCCTGGGCAAGGGGGGCCTCCACCGTCACCAGGGGCTCGGCGCCGAAAACCACCGTCCCCTCCGGGGGGGCCGTTACCTTCCCCCGGAACCGGAGCGAACGGAGAAAATCGATGAAGCGGGGGCGGAAGATTTCCAGCCCCTGGAGATATTCGAGATCATCCTCCGTGAACTGGAGGTTCTCCAGGTAGCCGAGGGCCGTGTCAAGGCCGGCGAACACCGCATACCCCCCCTGGAAGGGGTTGTGCCGGAAGAAGATGTCGAACACCGCCGGTTTGTCGGCCATCCCTTCTTCCAGATAGCCGGCAAGCATGGTGAGTTGGTAGAGGTCGGTCAGAAGCGGTGAGTAGCGCATGGCATGTCTCCGTTGCGAGGGATGGTGATTGGTGATGAGTATACCACATTCGCACTGGCTGGCGGTTCAGGGGTGCGAGGTGCCCAAACGAATGAAAGGCGGGATCGCTCCCGCCTTTCATCGTGTTGCTATGGTGTTCCGCCCCGACTACTTGCGGATGTTGTAGAAGACATCCTTGCCCCGGAAGAGGGCGGTGGTGTCGAGCTCGTCCTCGATCCGCAGGAGCTGGTTGTACTTGGCGACCCGGTCGGTGCGGCAGAGGGAACCGGTCTTGATCTGGCCGGCGTTGACCGCCACGGAGAGGTCGGCCAGGGTGGTGTCCTCGGTCTCGCCCGAGCGGTGGGAGATGACGCAGGTGTAACCGGCGCGCTTGGCCATCTCGATGGCGTCCAGGGTTTCGGTGAGGGAGCCGATCTGGTTCAGTTTGATCAGGATCGAGTTGGCGATCCCCTTCTGGATCCCCTCTTTGAGGATACGGGGGTTGGTGACGAAGAGGTCATCGCCGACGATCTGGATTCGTTTGCCCAGGCGGTCGGTGAGGAGCTTCCAGCCGTCCCAGTCGTTCTCGGCCATGCCGTCCTCGATGGAGACGATCGGGTATTTGTTTACGAGGTTTTCGTAGAAATCGACCATCTGGGCCGGGGTTTTCTTGGGCTCGGCCTCGTTCTCCAGGGTGTAGACGCCATCGTTGAAGAGTTCCGAAGAGGCCACGTCCAGGGCCAGGAGCACTTCCTCGCCCGGCTTGTAGCCGGCCTTCTGGATCGCCTCCATGATGACTTCCAGGGCCTCTTCGTTGGACTTCAGGTTAGGGGCGAAACCGCCTTCGTCACCAACGGCGGTATTGTATCCTTTACCTTTCAGGACACCCTTCAGGGCATGGAAGATCTCAGCCCCCATGCGCAACGCCTCGGCAAAGGATTTTGCGCCGGCCGGCATGATCATGAATTCCTGGATGTCGACGTTGTTGTCGGCATGGGCGCCGCCGTTCAGGATGTTCATCATGGGGAGCGGAAGCTCCTTGGCGTTGCTGCCGCCGATGTACTGATAGAGGGGGAGCCCCACTTCTTCGGCTGCGGCCTTGGCCACTGCCAGGGACACGCCGAGAATGGCGTTGGCTCCCAGGTTGCTCTTGTACTCGGTGCCGTCCAGATCCAGCATCCGCTGGTCGATTCCGATCTGGTCGGTGGCTTCCATGCCGATGATCTGCTCGGCAATGATGTTGTTGACGTTGTCGACTGCCTTGAGGACCCCCTTGCCGAGGTAGCGGGACTTGTCTCCGTCGCGAAGCTCCAAGGCCTCGCGCTCGCCGGTAGATGCGCCGGAGGGAACGGCAGCCCTTCCCATAACGCCGGACTCCAGGAAAACTTCGACCTCCAGGGTCGGGTTGCCGCGGGAGTCGAGTATCTCTCGCGCGTAGACATCGGTAATTTCGCTCATTCTGGCCCCCTTGCAGAAATATGTACTTTGGTCTTCCGACCATAGGCAAAACAGCGGAATATATATCAGAATTGATGCTGAAAGGAAACATTTTTAATGTGTATGGCAGGGGTGACACGGCGTTCCGGAGGAGAGACCGTCATCGGAGTTGACAGGCCCCTGAGAGGAACGATATAGTATTTTTCTCAATACGTTATGCTCCTTGCAACTGTAACGGCACTTCCCGTGCCCAACAGGGTAACAATACGATTAATTAGATATGCCCACCCAAAGCAGTAACACTGATCATGAAATGCGTGCCTCTCTCCCTCGATCCGTCGGGAGGCTCTTTAACAATCTCCTCGAGCGTTTTTCGAATCCGCGCCAGGACGCCAGGAATCGCCGGGTTCTCCTCCTTCTTACCGCGTTTGTCCTCACCCTGCTCATCCTGCCCCGCCAGGAGTTCCTTTCCGTACGATACAAGGCCGGGGATATCGCCACTACCGATATCAGGGCGACCCAGGACTATCTTCTCGAGGACCGTCTCCTCACCGAAAAGAAGCGCAATGAGGCCGAGGCTGCTGTCCCTTACGTGTATGCTTTCTCACTGGATGGGGCAGGCGAGTTGGTGGGACGCGTCGACCAGGCCCTTGCTCTCCTTCAGCAGGCTGCAACCGCCGAGCCTTCCCAGGGGGTGGGGCTGGACGAATCCCTGAGGGGGCTTTTCGGATTCAGCCTTTCACCTGCGGAGAAAGCCCTCCTCATGCGACTCGGGGCCGATGCCGGCCTGATGGACCATGTGCGTGCCCTGGCCGAACGGCTCTATGCCAACAAGATTGTGGTCGACAAGCGATCCTTTGCCGGTGACACAGCCCACGGCATTGTCCTTGTTGATGCTCGGACCGGCGAATCGCTGGGGAAAATGGAGTACACGGTTTCTCCCATCGAGCCTGCCGAGGTTCAGGAGATCGTCAAGGGGATGAAGATTGGCACCCCCGGCCTCTCTCCGCGGGAGATCGAGACTCTGAAGGGGTTCGTGGGGAAAGGGGTGCGGCCGAATCTGACCTTCAGCAGGGATTTGACCGAGCAGGCCCAGGAGAGGGCCCGGTATTCGGTCCGCCCGGTCCTCCTCCAGGTGAAGCAGGGGGAGATGATCGTCAGGGTGGGTGAGCGGGTAACCGCTGAGCAGGTCCAGAAGCTCGAGATGATTTCCTCTGCGGGGGGGGACATCAACAAACTTTTCACCGGCATCGGCCTCTTTGGCCTTGTTCTCGTAATCCTCTATTTCCCCTACCGATTCGCCCGTAAGAACATCCGGAAATTCAGCCCCGTCACCAAGGATCTGCTTCTCATTTCCCTGGTTACGGCCGGCATGTTCTTTCTGCTCAAGATCGCTCTGACCATCTCGGCGGCCCTGGGGACACCATTTCCCAGCATCGATGCCCGTGATTACTTCTACCTCTTTCCCTTTGCCGTGGGTCCGATGCTGATCAGGATCATCCTCAACTCCGAAGTGGCCATGGTCTATACGGCCATCACGGCGCCGCTCCTGGGTATCATGTTCAACAACAGTCTCTTTGTGGTGGTCTACGGGTTGCTCGGGGGGATCGTCGGCGCTCACGGCGTCCGCCACTGCAAGGACCGGAGCCGCATCTACACGGCCGGGATTAAGGTAAGCGTGGTCAACTTCGCCATGGCGCTTGCCTTCCAGACCATGAGCGACAGTTTCCTCTCCCTCCAGACCATCTGGTGCGCCCTCTTCGCCCTGGCCGGCGGACTCCTCTGCTCGGCCATCGTTACCGGCACTATCCCCCTGATCGAAACCGTTTTCCACTACGTGACCGATATCAAGCTCCTCGAACTCTCCAACCTCAATTCGCCGATACTGCGGGAGTTGATGGTCCGCGCTCCCGGCACCTACCATCACAGTGTCCTGGTGGGGAACCTGGTGGAGGCGGCCGCGGAGACGATCAATGCGAATCCGCTCCTGGCAAGAGTGGCGGCCTACTACCACGATATCGGCAAGATCAGCAAGCCCCAGTACTTCATCGAAAATACGGGAGGAGGCGATAACCGCCACGACAAGCTTGCCCCGAGCATGAGCGCCCTCATTCTCATCTCACACGTGAAGGAGGGGGTTGAGCTGGCCCGCGAGCATCGGGTGGGGCGCCCCATTGTCGATATTATCCGGCAGTCCCACGGCACGGCCCTCATGAGCTTCTTTTACCAGAAGGCAAAAACCCAGGCCGGTGACGGACAGGCCGTGCACGAGCGCGATTTCCGCTATCCCGGCCCCAAGCCCCAGTCCCGGGAGGCGGGCGTGGTCATGCTGGCCGACTGCGTGGAGGCTGCATCCCGCACCCTCGTGAACCCGACTCCTGACCGCATCCAAGGGCTGGTGCAGAAGATCATCAACAACATCTTCATCGACGGTCAGCTCGATGAGTGCGAGCTGACCCTCAAGAACCTCCACGAAATCGCCAAGAGCTTCAACCGCATCCTGGCCGGCATCTACCACCACCGCATCGATTATCCGGAGCCGGCCTACAAGGAAAAAGAGAAACCGACCGGAGGTAAGAAACCGAGTGAAGGTAGCGATAGCGAACCGGCAAAGGCGGCACCCGATCGGGACGCCACGCCTCAGAAAAGTGGCGGAGAGGATATTAAGCGCCTTGGGATATCCCGATAGCGAGCTGTCGGTGGTCATAACCGGCGATCTCGGCATCAGGCGTGTCAACCGCGAGTATCTCCACAAGGACCGCCCCACGAACGTCATCTCCTTCGCCATGGCCGAGGGGGAGTTCGGCGCCCTCAATCCCGCCATGCTGGGGGATGTGATCATCTCCGCGGACACGGCGGCCCGCGAGGCGGAAGAGGGGGGAGTCTCCTTCTGGTCCCGACTCTGCTTTCTGCTGCTCCACGGCATCCTTCACATTGCCGGCTACGACCACGAGCGGAGCGGCGAGGCCGAGGCCCGGCGGATGGAGGCGAAGGAGCGGGAACTCTTCGCGATCCTGGAGAGGGAAGGGCTTGTCTAGCCCCTACGGAGACACGGACGCCGAGGGGAGCCCGCTTCGGCCTTCCCCCACGTTGCCCAACGGCGACCCCGTGAAGCCGTCGCGCTTCATCGATTCCGTCAACTGCGCCATCGAGGGGATATTCTGGGCCACCCGCACCCAGAAGCACATGCGCCGGCACTTCCTGTCGGCCCTGGTGCTCCTCTTCGCGGTGCTTTTTCTCAGGGTGTCGGCCTTGGAGTTCACGCTTCTGGCAGTCTCTGTTTCGTTCGTGCTCTTTGCCGAGCTCATGAATACGGCAGTGGAGGTGGTGGTGGACATGGTGTCGCCGGAGTACCACCCCCTGGCCAGGATCGCTAAGGATGTGGCCGCCGGCGGGGTGCTCGTGGCGGCCATCGGCGCAGCGGTCATGGGCTATCTGATCCTGTCCCATTACATCTTTCCCATTTACAAGGAGGCGCTTGCCATGATAGGTACCCCGTCGGAGATGGGGGCGGTGGTGGCCCTGCTGGCGGTGGTGATCGTGGTGGTGATCCTCAAGTCGATTTCCGGCAAGGGGACGCCGCTGGAGGGGGGATTGCCGAGCGGACACGCGGCAGTGGCCTTTTCCATCGCCACGCTGGTCACGCTCAATACCCAGGATCCCCTCACTTCGATCCTGGCCATAATCCTTGCCGTCATGGTGAGCCATTCGCGGCTCCTGCTCAACATCCACACCATGCGCGAGGTGGTTTTCGGCGCGGCCACCGGGACGGGAATCACCCTCCTGGTGTTGATGCTGTTCCGGTTCATGAAATAGGCGTTTTTATACGCCACTGTACGACAAAGGAGGAATACAGGCCTTGGACGAGGGCTCTGGCAGGAAAAGCGCCGGACTGATGGACATGTTTGGCAGGTTTCTGACCGGCAAGAAGCGGATCACCGAAGAGGAGATCCAGGATATCATCGATGCCAGCGAGGAAGAGGGGCTCATCAACCCGGAAGAGAACGAGATGATCCGCTCCATTTTCGAGCTCCGCGACACGGTGGTCAGGGAGATCATGGTGCCGCGCACCGACATGGCCTGCGTCTCCGCCGATACCTCGGTGGGAGAGGTGCTGAGGACCATCATAACCTGCGGCCACTCGCGGATTCCGGTCTACGACGGGACTGTCGACAACATCATCGGCCTCATTTACGCCAAGGACCTCCTCAAGTACTGGGGGATGGGGGACTCCTCCATCAATATCAGGCGTATTATGCGCACCCCCTACTTCATTCCCGAGACCAAGAACCTGGAAGAGCTCCTCCAGGAGTTCAAACGCAAACGGGTCCATATCGCCATCGTCATCGACGAGTACGGGGGCACGTCGGGGCTCGTCACCATCGAAGACCTGCTGGAGCAGATCGTGGGAGATATCCAGGACGAGTACGACCTTGAGGAGGATTGGATCGTGGAGGAGCCCGACGGCTCGGTCCTTGTGGATGCCAGACTCCCCATCGAAGACCTTGAGGAGCGCTTCGGCATCGAAATCGAGCGGGAGAAGTTCGACACCGTGGCCGGGCTCATCTTCCACCTGACCGGGCGGATCCCCAAGGTCGGCGAGGAGATCGAAAACGACGCTCTTCGGATGACTGTCCTTGAGGGTGGCGAGCGGAATATCAGGAAGGTGCGGGTGGCCCGCAGGGCCGGCGCCTCCGAGGAGACCGAAGGGTAGTGGACTACCGCAGATTACGGATGCCCGATTTTGACGCCATTCCACGGCGTGACTACCTGATGGCGGTTCTCTCGGGGGTGCTCCTTGCCCTCTCGTTCCCGAGCCCCGGCATCTCCCCCCTGGCCTGGATCGCGTTTGCGCCGCTCCTGCTCGCCTGCGGCCGGAAGGACCCCCGCAAGGCCTTCCGGCTGGGGTTCGTCACCGGACTCGCCGCCTACGCCGGGATTCTCTACTGGATCACCATTGTCGTCACCACCTACGGAAAGCTTCCGTGGATCGTGAGCGTCGGCGTCCTTTCCATGCTCGTGTCCTACCTGGCCCTCTATCCGGCCGTGGTGGCCTATCTGGTCCGGCGGGGGGAGGAGCGGGGGATTTCCCTGCTCATTTCGTTTCCGCTCCTCTGGGTGGGGCTGGAGTATGGGCGCGCCTTCCTCGTCACCGGGTTCCCCTGGGCGAGCCTCGGCTACACCCAGTACCGGACCCTTCCCCTCATTCAGATCGCCGACATCACCGGGGTCTACGGCCTGAGCTTTCTCATCGCCCTGGCAAACGTGGTCCTCTTCCGGATCATCCGCGGCTTTGCGGCCCGGGATCCAGCTCCCTACCCGGTGAAGAGCGTCGTACTCCTGCTCGTGCTGCTTCTGGTTACCATTGCCTACGGTTTCAAGCGCCTCCATGTCCCCGAGGGCGGTGCGCCGTTCAAGGTGGCCCTCATCCAGGGGAACATCGACCAGAACATCAAGTGGGATCCGTCGTTCCAGGAGGAAACCGTCGCCATCTACGAGCGGCTGTCGCGCAAGGCCTGCGCCGCCGGCCCTTCCGATCTTCTGGTCTGGCCCGAAAGCGCGGCCCCGTTTTATTTTCAGGACGAGCCGCGGTACGCCTCCCGCATCAAGGGGCTCGCCAGGGAACTCAAAACCTGCGCCGTGGTGGGAAGCCCCGCCTTCGAGAAGGACGGGGAGCGGCTGAAGTACCTGAACAGCGCCTTTCTCCTTTCCCCGTGGGGGGACGTGATCGGCCGCAGCGACAAGATTCACCTGGTCCCCTTCGGCGAGTATGTCCCCATGGCAAAACTCCTTCCCTTCGTGAACAAGCTCGTGGCAGGCATCGGCGATTTCTCGCCCGGTGCGCAGATAGCCGCCCTGGACACCGGCAAGGGGAGGATCGGCATCCTCGTCTGCTTCGAGGGGATATTCCCGGAACTCTCCCGTGCCTACGTCCGGGCCGGGAGCCGCCTCCTTGTCAACATCACCAACGACGCCTGGTTCGGACGCTCCTCGGCCCCCTATCAGCATCTCTCCATGACCGTCTTCCGTGCCGTGGAGAACCGGGTGCCGCTGGTGCGGGCTGCCAACACTGGCATAACCTCCATCATCGACAGCAGGGGACACATCCGGGGGATGACCCCTCTCTTCCAGGAGGCGGTGCTGAACGGCGAGGTGAGGCTGGGAGAGGGTGAGAGCTTCTATAACCGTTATGGCGACGTGTTCGCCTGGGCGTGTGTTGCGGGCGCGGCGGTGGTTGCGGCCCTTGCTTTCAGAAGAAAGAGTATTCACCATCAATAAAGGAGTCATGGATGTTCAGAGAAGAAGTAGCCCGCGTTGAAAATCTTTCGGAGCGCATCGCCAAGCTCCGGGGGTCTCTTTGACATAGACAGCAAGCGGGAGGATATCCAGGAGATGGAGGCCCATATCGCGGCCCCCGGCTTCTGGGATGACAACGAGAAGGCCCAGCAACTCCTCAGGGAACGGACGCGGATCGAGAAGATCCTGGAGCTCTGGGACCGTCTGACCCGTCAGGCCGACGATATCCGGGTGCTGATCGAGCTGGGCGAGGAGGCCGGGGACGAGGGGACCCTCGACGAGGTCCGGGCACTCAATGACCAACTGGAAAAGGATGTGGAGGGGGCCGAGTTCCAGCGGATGCTCTCGGGCACCCACGACAAGAACGCCTGCTACTTTTCCATCAACGCCGGCGCAGGGGGCACCGAGGCCCAGGACTGGGCCGAGATGCTGCTCAGGATGTATCTCCGCTACTGCGAGCGCAAGGGGTGGAAAACGGAGATCACCGACTATCAGGGCGGCGACGAGGCTGGGGTCAAGTCGGCCACCTTTACCGTTGACGGTGAGTATGCATACGGCTATCTTAAGGCCGAAGCCGGCATCCACCGCCTCGTGCGGATTTCTCCTTTCGATTCCAATGCCCGGCGACATACCTCCTTCGCCTCGGTCTTCGCCTTCCCCGAGATCGAGGACGATATCGAGGTAACGATCAACGAAGCGGATCTGAGAATCGACACCTACCGCTCCAGCGGGGCCGGCGGTCAGCACGTGAACACTACCGATTCAGCCGTCCGGGTAACCCATATCCCCACGGGCCTCGTGGCTGCCAGCCAGTGCGAGCGGAGCCAGCACATGAACAAGGCGACCGCCATGAAGATGCTCCGGGCCAAGCTCTACGAGAAGGAGGTTCAGGAGCGGGAGGCCAAGGCCGCCGAGATCGGCGGCGAGAAGAAGGAGATCGGCTGGGGAAGCCAGATCCGCTCCTATGTCCTGCATCCCTACAAGATGGTGAAGGACCTGAGGACCGGCGTCGAAACCGGCAACCCCGACGCGGTCCTGGACGGCGATCTCGAGGAATTCATCGTCGCCTTCCTCATGGGGGTACGCCGGGACGTTAAGGACACCGTAGACTGATGAAGAGATTCGTCGTTCATCTGCTAGCATTTATTGTCGTCTCCCTCCTGGCGGCCGCCGGCTGTGCCGCGCCGCGGGCGGGAATCTCCCGCATCGGCCACGCCATCCAGGTGGGGGCCTTTTCCGAGGTGAAAAACGCCGAACGCCTGGCGGCCCAGCTCCAGGTGCGGGGAATCGAAGCCTTCTACTTCAAGCGGGACAATGGTCTCTACGCCGTCCGTTTCGGCGATTTCCCCTCCAAGCAGGCTGCCCAGAAGGAGGCCCGGAAGCTGGTTTCCGACGGCCTTATCGGCGCCTATTTCATCGCTCCGCCCCAGGACCTTTCCGGCAAGCGCGAAACCGTGGTGAAACGGGAGCCTGCGGCCACCATTGGCCGTCTTCCCGCAGAGCCCCGCAAGAAGCAGCCCGAAGCCCCGAAGGGGGAGAAGGACATGGGGCAGATTGCTGCCCGTACCGCAGAACGTTTTGTGGGGATACCCTACCGTTGGGGGGGTAATACCGTTGTGGACGGGATGGATTGCAGCGGCTTCGCCCGCGCCGTCTACAACCTCTGTGGTGTCAACATTCCCCGCACCTCCCGGGAACAGTTCAAGGTGGGGGACCCGGTGGCCCGTGACGGCCTGAAGGATGGCGACCTGGTCTTCTTCGGCTCATCCGAGGAGAGCATCAACCACGTGGGCATCTACGTGGGAGACAAGCGGTTCGTCCATGCCCCCCGTCGTGGGGATGACATCAAGATCTCATCGCTCGACGAGAACTACTTTACGAAGAAGTTCATGGGTGGACGCAGGTATTTCTAATTCAGACGAAGTTTCGAAAATGAGGTAATTTCATGGCACTGATCAAACCTTTCCGGGCACTGCGCCCGCCAAAATCTCTGGCCGAGAAGGTCGCAGCGCTTCCCTATGACGTCATGAACGTCGAGGAGGCGAAGGCCATGGCTGCTGGCAATCCATACAGTTTTCTCCATGTCTCCCGTCCCGAGATCGATCTTCCGGCGGAGGTGGACCCCTATGCCGAAGAGGTTTACGTGAAGGGGCGCGAGAACATGCAGCGCTTCATCGCCGAGGGAACTCTTATCCTGGACCGGGACGAGTGTTACTACGTCTACCGCCAGAGGATGGGGGCCATCGAGCAGACGGGCCTCGTGGTCTGTGCCGGTGTGGACGATTACGAGAGCGGCGTCATTAAGAAGCACGAGCTGACCCGTGCCGACAAGGAAGAGGACCGGGTCAGGCATATCGATTACCTGGATGCCAACGACGAGCCGGTGTTTTACACCTACCGTAACGACCCCGCCATAACCGCCATCGTGGCCGGCGTGGCCGCCGGTGAACCTACCTATCACTTCACCACCGACGATGGGGTCATCCACACCCTCTGGATCATCAGCGACCGGGCGGTCATCGATGATCTCACGACGCGGTTTGCCGCCATCAAAACCCTCTACGTCGCCGACGGCCATCACCGGAGCGCCGCTGCCGGCCGTGTGCGGGAACTGCGGCGTGCCGCCAATCCCGGCCACACGGGGAACGAGGAGTATAACTGGTTCCTCACGGTCATCTTCCCCGACAGCGAGATGAACATCATGCCCTACAACCGGGCGGTGAAGGACCTGAACGGCCACTCCGTCGCCGAGTTGATGGCCCGCATCGGCGAGCGCTTTGCCATAACACCGGCAGCCGGGGGATTCGCGCCGTCCCAGCGGCACGAATTCGGCATGTACCTTGAGGGGCGTTGGTATCAACTCGTCGCCAGGGAGGGAACCTTCGACGAGGGGGATGCGGTGTCGCACCTGGATGTCTCCATCCTCCAGAACAATCTGCTGAGTCCGATTCTCGCCATCCGCAACCCCCGCACCGACCAGCGGATTTCCTTTGTGGGGGGAATCCGGGGGACCGACGAACTGGAGCGGCTCGTGGATGGCGGGGGCTATCGGATCGCCTTCTCTCTCAACCCCACCTCCATGGAAGAACTCATGCAGCTGGCCGATGCCGGGCAGATAATGCCCCCCAAGTCCACCTGGTTCGAGCCGAAACTGCGCAGCGGGCTCTTTGTCCACCAGCTCTCGTAACTCCCCGGGGGGATGATCGTGATGCGCGAGCGCCGTTTCTGGCTCTTCAAAAGCGAGCCTTCCTGTTTCTCCTTCGAGGACTTGAAGGCGCGCCCCAACGGCACCGAGCACTGGGACGGGGTGCGGAACTTCCAGGCCCGCAATCTCATGCGGGATGAGATCAAGCCCGGTGACGGAGTTCTCTTTTACCACAGCAACATCCCCGAGCCCGCGATCGTCGGCATCGCCGAGGTGGTGAGCGAAGGCTATCCCGACTGGACGGCACTGGATCCGTCGGCCGAACACTTCGACCCCCGGGCGAGCAGGGACAATCCTGTCTGGTACATGGTTGACGTGAGGTATGTCAGGCCCCTGAAGCGGCCGGTAACCCTCAACGAGATGAAGATACATTCCGAACTGTCCGGTATGGTGCTTCTCAAGAGGAGCCGCCTGTCGGTTCAGCCGGTGACGCAACACGAGTGGGAATACATCCTCCGCCTGGGCGGAATTGATTGAAGCAGGGAGGTTTACGTGAGATCCGTTGAAAAGTTGCTCGTTCTGTTTCTCTTTGTCACCGGGGTTGCCATTGCCGCGTGTTCCGACAAGGACGCGAAGTCCTTGGGGGAGGCCAAGCCCGCCGTCGTTTCCACGGCGCCGGCTGGAGCAGTCACGACACCGTCGGGGCTTTCCTACGTGGATCTCGTTGTCGGCAACGGCCCCAAGCCGACGTCGGGCAAGCCCGTGAAAGTTCACTATACCGGCTGGCTCGAGAATGGCACCAAGTTCGACAGCTCCGTGGACAGGAACGAGCCCTTTGTCTTCACCATCGGCGCCGGCGAGGTGATCCCCGGCTGGGACGAAGGGGTGATGACCATGAAGGTGGGGGGCAAACGGCGTCTCATCGTGCCGGCCCAACTCGGGTATGGCGCTGCCGGGGCCGGCGGCGTGATCCCCCCCAACGCGACCCTCATATTTGAAGTGGAACTGCTCGAGGTTGCGAAGTAACCGACGGTTTCATGCTGCACAACTGAACTGCCAGGGAGGGCTTATGCGGTTTCTGATCGTTGCGGTCATGCTATTTGTGGTTGTGTCACCTGCAGTTGCGGCTCCTAAAAACGTAACCTACTTCCTTGACGGCACGCGAGTCGAAGGTGTGGCTCCCGCCCCCAAGGGGTACCTGGAACTGCCGCTCCCTGGCAACTACATCCCCGGCTCGTTTCGAGTACGCCCCGCCGGGTCGGTGCCTGTAGCGCGGGTGGATGTTGTCCCCGCACGGCCTGACTCCAAGGCTGAAAAAGAGATGAAGGATCTCATGGAACGGCGCCGCACCCTGGAAGACCGGTTGAAGGCCCTGGACGTCCGCCAGGAGATTTTCAAGGCCGCAGCCAAATCCCAGAGCAGTAAAGCCCCCCGTAAGACTAAGAATAATCCCCAGCCCCTTGACACCATCAGAAAGGGGACCGACTACGCCGTGACCCAACTGGAGGAGGTCTACCGTGGGCGTCGCCGCGCAGAGGAGGGGCTCAAGACGGTCGATGCCCGCATCGAAGCCCTGAAGAAAGAAGGGGGGATCGGTGGAAGCGTGGCCCGTGTATGGCTCTCTGGAAAGGGAAGCGCTTCCTACAGTTTTCTCACCACGGGAACCGGTTGGACCCCATTCTACGATTTCAGGCTCAGGGGGAACGGGATGGTTGAGGTAACGGTTAAGGCTCAGCTTCCTGGCGTCCAGCGGGACAAGGTGTCGGTCGTGGCCCAGAATGTCGTTGATGCGACACCGGATGTCCAGGCAGTTTCCGTTTCCTCCAACCTCGCGCCGGTTGCGAGATTTTCTCTCCCCGTTGAGAGGGAAGAGCCCTTCCGGGCTCCCCAGAGCGGGGTGAGCTTCGCCTTCAGAAACACGACCGGCGAGCGTCTCATGGCAGGTGGCGGTGCCTGCTACCTGAACGGAGAGTATCTGGGGGCGGTCCGCTTCGAGGGGAGTTCGTCCGGAGAGTTGAAAGATGTTGTGGCGGGAAGGCTTCAGGAGTAAGGACTGGCACCGGGATCTCCCGAAAGGTTCCCGGTTTTATCTTGACTTGGCTTTGCCCGTGGGCTAATTTGCCGGTTTGTTAAACCGGTTGAAACCGGCACAGAGAAAGGGATTACACGTCACATGGAAGAACTGAGCGAATTGCTGCTTCAAAGGCGGCGCAAGGTCGATGCCCTCTGGGAGGCAGGGATCAACCCCTACCCCAATGACTATAAACCCCGGCACACATCGGCGGATGTGGTGGCTGCGTATGGAACGTGCGAGATTATAGAAGAGGGGGCAGACCCCTTTGTGGTGGCCGGTCGGATCATTGCCCGCCGCTCCTTCGGCAAGGCCGCCTTCGTCCAGCTCCAGGACCGCAAGGGGCGCATACAACTCTACGTGCGCAAGGACACTCTCGGTGACGAGGCCTATGAAGCCTTTGAGTCCTTCGACATCGGCGACATTATCGGCGCCACCGGCACTCCCTTCCGCACCAAGACCGGCGAGCTCTCCCTTAACGCGAGCGAGGTCAGGCTCCTCACCAAATCGTTCCTTCCCCTTCCGGAGAAATTCCACGGTCTCACCGATGTCGAGACCCGATATCGCCAGCGCTACGTTGACCTGATCGTGAATCCCGAGGTGCGGGAGGTCTTCGTCAAGCGCTCCCGGATCGTCAACCTGGTCCGCGAATTCATGGTGCGGCACGATTTCCTCGAAGTGGAAACGCCCATGATGCAGCCGATTCCCGGCGGCGCCACGGCCCGCCCCTTCGTCACCCACCACAACGCCCTCGACATGGAGCTTTTCCTCCGCATCGCGCCGGAGCTCTATCTCAAGCGTCTGGTGGTCGGAGGGTTCGAGCGGGTCTTCGAGATTAACCGCAACTTCCGCAATGAGGGAATTTCGGTCCGTCACAACCCAGAGTTTACCATGATGGAGTTCTACCAGGCCTACGCCACCTTCGAGGACCTGATGGATTTCACCGAGGAGCTTCTCTGTCACGTAACCCAGGAGGTGCTCGGAACCCTCGACTTCACCTATCAGGGGGTGGAGATCAGCTTCCAGCGTCCCTGGAAGCGGCTTACCGTGAAGGAGGCGATCCTCGAGTACGGCGACATCGACGCAAAATCCCTCGAAGATCGCGACCTGGCCTATGCCTACGCCCGGAGCATCGGGCTCGACCTGCCGGCCGACGTGGGCTACGGCAAGCTCATCACCGAGATCTTCGAGGAGGTGGCGGAGGTAAAGCTGATCCAGCCCACCTTCATCACTGCGTATCCCACGGAGGTGTCGCCCCTTTCACGCAAGAGCGACAAGGATCCCGATATCGTCGACCGTTTCGAGTTCTTTTGCGCCGGCCGCGAGATGGCCAATGCCTTCTCGGAGCTCAACGACCCCGTGGACCAGAAGGAGCGCTTCCTGGGTCAGGTTGCCCAGAAAGCCAAGGGTGACGAAGAGGCCCACTACATGGACGAGGACTACATACGCGCCCTTGAGTACGGGATGCCTCCGACTGCCGGAGAAGGGATCGGCATTGACCGCCTCGTCATGCTCCTGACCGACTCCCCGTCCATCCGGGACGTCATTCTCTTCCCGCAACTTCGCAAGGAGAAATAACGGGATTCCGTAAGCAGATCGAGAATCAGGGGCCTTCTGCGGTCCCTGATTTCCGGTCCACGGTCCCCGGATCCAAAATGTCCTACGAGCTCTTTATTGGCCTCCGCTACCTCAAGGCAAAGCGGAAGTCGACCTTCATATCGATCATCACCTTTATCTCCACCGCCGGAGTCGCCCTCGGGGTAATGGCTCTCATTGTCGTGCTGGCGGTTATGACCGGTTTCGAGGAGGATCTGAAGGAAAAGATCCTCGGAACCAACGCCCACGTGGTGGTCCTGAAGTCCAGCGGCACCATGGAAGACTATCCCGCCATCATGGAGCGGCTCAAGAAAATGAAGGGGGTTGTGGCCGCCACCCCGTTTATTTACAGCCAGGTCATGCTATCCACCGGCTCCAATGTCTCCGGCGTGGTGCTCCGTGGCATCGACGTCAAGACCGATCCCCTGGTAACCAATCTTCACCGATCACTTGTGGAGGGTAAGCTCGGAGACCTTGAGCGTTCGCCCCTTCCCCTCGCGACCCCGGAGCCTCCCAAACCGGGCATCATTATCGGTCGAGAGCTTGCCCGTTCCCTCAATATTTACCCCGGCGACACGGTCAACGTCATTTCCCCCCTCGGCAACATAACACCCCTCGGCATGGTACCTAAGATGAAGCAGTTCCGTGTCGTGGGGCTCTTCAATACCGGCATGTTCGAGTATGATTCCACCCTCGCCTATGTGGGGCTCTCCGAGGCCCAGGAGTTCCTCTCCCTCGGTCACGCCGCCACCGGCATTCAGCTCCGGGTGCAGGATGTCTATCGGACCGGAGAGCTGGTACGAAAAATCGACCGCGAGCTCGGCTTCCCCTTCCATGCACGGGACTGGATGCAGATGAACAAGAACATTCTTTTTGCGTTGAAGACGGAAAAGATGGTAATGTTCGTCATTCTGACCCTGATCGTGCTGGTCGCTGCCTTCGGCATTGCCTCGACGCTCTTCATGGTGGTTCTGGAAAAGACGAAGGACATTGCGATCCTCAAGTCCATGGGGGCCACGGGACGAAGCATCATGAAGATTTTCGTGCTGGAGGGCCTCATAATAGGGATCTCCGGGACTGTCATCGGGGTCATCGGTGGCCTCCTCGTGGCCTACAATCTGGAGCCGATCGTCGGCGTCGTGCAGAAGGTGACCGGTTTCGAACTCTTTAGTAAGGATGTCTATTATCTGGACCATTTCCCTTCCCGGGTGGTCCTTTCCGACGTTGTCCTGATTTCCGTGACGGCGGTACTCATATCGCTCGTGGCGACCCTCTACCCGTCCTGGCAGGCGTCGAAGCTGCCGCCTGCGGAGGCGCTGCGCTATGAGTAGTCTCCTTGAGGTGATGGATCTCACGAAGGGTTACGGTTCCGGGGAAACCCGAGTCGATGTTCTGAAGGGGATAAATCTGACCGTGGCCGAAGGCGAAACCATCGCCCTCGTCGGGGCTTCGGGGACGGGGAAGAGTACGCTTCTCCACATTATGGGAACCCTTGACCGACCGACTTCGGGCAGTGTGCGCTTCGGGGGAGAGGATGTCTTCCGGTTGGGTGATGCGGCCCTGGCCTCGTTCAGGAACCACTCCATCGGCTTTGTGTTCCAGTTCCATCACCTGCTGCCGGAGTTCACGGCCCTTGAGAATGTCATGATGCCGCTGCTCATTGCCGGCGTTAAGCGCTCTGATGCAGCAGCGCCGGCCAGGGAGCTTCTTGGGGAGGTCGGGCTTGCGCATCGTCTTACCCATAAACCGGGTGAACTCTCGGGAGGGGAGCAGCAGCGGGTCGCCATTGCCAGGGCGCTGGTTCTCTCTCCAAAGCTTCTTCTGGCTGACGAGCCGACCGGCAACCTCGACATGAAGACCAGTGACGAAGTGCATGAAACCCTTGAGCGTGTTCACCGGAAGCGGGGGGGGACGCTCGTCATCGTTACCCACAACGAGAAACTTGCATCTTACATGGGGCGGACGGTCCGTCTGGTGGACGGCCGGGTCGTTGCCGATTAACGCAATCAGCGCATATACAGCTGTACATTCCATTCTCCCGGGGGAGAAGTGATTCGGTTACATGCAACTAGAGTTGGTATCGCCGCGGCAGTCGTTCTCGCTGCCCAAGGGGCCTTTGCCGAAGGGGAGAAAATCTCCGACGTTCAGGTGAGGGGCAACCGGAGGATCGACGCTGCGGCCATACTCAATGCCGTAACGCTTAAGGCGGGTGACCTTTTCTACGTGGAGAAGGTTGACGCGGACATCCGTGCCATCTATCGGCTGGGGCAGTTTCAGGATGTGAAGGCCGACACGGAGAAATCGGACGGCGGCGTTGTTCTCGTTTATACGGTCGTCGAGAAGCCGATCATTCGCGAGATCAAGATCGACGGGGCAAAGCAAATCTCCACCGATAAGGTGAGAGAGGCCCTCGGCCTGAAATCCAACACCATATTTTCCCAGAAAGAACTGACCCTGAGCGCCAAGAAGGTAAAGAAACTGTACGCCGACGAGGGGTATTACCTGGCTGAGGTCGATGTAAGGGGCGAGAAGCGTTCCGGCAACGACGTCAGGGTGGTCGTCGCCATCACCGAAGGGGAAAAGGTTCTCATCAAAGCGATCCGGTTCGAGGGGAACAAGGCCTTCACCGACAAGAAGCTCCGTGGCGTCATGGAGACCAAGGAGAAATGGTTCCTATCCTGGCTCACCGGCGCCGGAACCTATAAGGACGAAGTCCTCAAGAACGACGTGAATCTCATTGCCGACCTCTACTTCAACAACGGCTACGTGAACGTGAAAGTTGGAGAGCCCGACGTCAAGGTTCTGGAGGATCGCAGCGGTCTTGCCGTTACCATCGGCATCACCGAAGGGGATCAGTACAAGACCGGTTCCATCGGGTTCAAGGGAGACCTCCTGGAGAAGGAGGACGTGCTCGGCCAGGGGCTTCGGATCAAGACTGGCGAGACGTTCAACCGCGCGAACCTGCGAGCTGACGTGCTCGCTCTCACGGACCTCTATGCCGACAAGGGGTACGCCTTCACCAACGTTACCCCCCTTTCCAAGATAAACGCCGACAAGAAGACCGTTGACATAACCTTTGATTTCGAGAAGGGGGAAAAGGTTTTTATCGACCGGATAAATGTCATCGGCAACACCAAGACCCGCGACAAGGTCCTGCGTCGAGAGATCAAGCTTGTTGAGGGGGATGCTTACAGCAGCACCGGACTCAAGAAGAGCAAGCAGAGTCTCATGAATCTCGGCTTCTTCGAGGAAGTGAACATTGCCACCGCGAAAGGGAGTGCCGACAACAAGCTCGATGTGAATGTGGAGGTGAAGGAGAAGCCGACCGGGACGTTCAGTATCGGCGCCGGCTACAGTTCCCTCGACGGTCTCATCGGCCAGGGCTCGGTTTCCCAGGGGAATTTCCTGGGGCTTGGCCTCAAGGCGAACCTCGCCGCCTCCATCGGCGGCAAGTCGTCCACCTATAACGTGGGGCTCACGGACCCCTATTTCCTCGATACCCGCTGGACGGTGGGCGCTGACATTTACCGCACCGAGCGGGACTACCTCGACTTTACGCGGCGCGCCACGGGTGGCGACATCAAGGCGGGGTATCCGTTGAGCGACACCATGCGGACCCTCTGGATGTACAAGTACGAGGACAAGAAGATATTCGACGTCAATGTGTCGAGTGAGGATATAATCCCCGAAACCACGTCCACCACCAGCTCCGTCACCGCGAGCCTCACCCGTGATACCACCGACTACCGGCTCGACCCGACCACGGGGATGGTGAACAACATCTCCATCGAGGTCGCCGGTTTGGGGGGCACCAGCCGCTTTATCCGCTACTTCGGTGATACATCCTTGTTCTTCCCCATGAAGTGGAGCACGGTCCTCAGCCTCAGGGGCGCACTTGGTTACATTCAGGGCATCGGCAAGGATGTTCCGATCGACGAACGTTTCTTCGCCGGCGGGATCAACACGATCCGCGGCTACGAGGGGCGGAGCATCAGTCCCTACAAGAGAACTTCTACCGGCGAGGCGGCGTTCATCGGTGGGGACAAGGAAGCCGTTTTCAATCTGGAATACACGTTCCCGCTTCTCAAGGATGCGGGCCTCAAAGGGGTGGCATTCTTTGATGCGGGCAATGTCTACGACACGGGCGACACCATGTTCTCCAGTTTTCGCATGAGCTACGGCGCGGGTATTCGCTGGGTCTCGCCGCTTGGACCGCTGCGCCTCGAGTACGGCATCCCCATCAACCCCAGGGATGGCATCGACAAGACCAGTGGTAAGTTCGAGTTCTCCATCGGAAGCTTCTTCTGACAGTACGGGCCGCTGGCCCATACGATTTGAATCGCAGTATTACGGCACGAAAGGAAGAAACAAATGAAAAGATTCGTTACGGTTGCATCCATCGTGGGTTCTCTGGTGCTCGCTTCCGTGGCCTTTGGGGCTGACGGCGGCAAACTCGGTTACATCGACATGCAGAAGGCCCTCAATCTCTCCGAGTCCGGCAAGGAGGCCAAGGAGCAGCTTGCCGCCAAGGTCAAGAAGTACCAGGACGAGATCAATACCAAGCAGGAGGAGCTTAAAAAGCTCAAGGACGACCTTGAAAAACAGAGTGTCCTCCTTTCCGAGGCTGCCCGCAGCAACAAAGAAAAGGACTACCAGCAGAAACTCAAGGAGTTCCAGCGGTTCACGAAGGACGCCCAAGACGAGCTCCAGACCAAGGACGAGGAGTTCACAAAGAAGATCATTGAAGAGCTTGAGAAGGTCGTTCAGGACTACGGCAGGAAGAACGGCTACTCCTTCATCTTTATTCGGAATGAAGGGATGATCTATGTGGATGACAAGGCTGACGTGACCGACGAAATCCTCAAGCTCTTCAACGCGTCGCGGAAGAAGTAGCCCATGGCGGTCTCGCGAACCCTCAGGGAACTTGCCGAATACCTCGGCGGCACCGTTGCCGGTGACGAGTCCAAGACGATATCCGGCGTTGCAAGCCTTGACGATGCCGCCGATCACCAGATTACCTTCCTCGCCAATCCCCGCTACGCGCCAAAGGTTGCCACAACCGGAGCCGGCGCAGTCGTGCTGCCGCCGGGGGCGGAGCGCCACGGCAGAAACGCGATTCACGTGGCGAACCCCTACCTGGCCTTTGCCAAGCTGCTCACGTTGTTCCATGTCGCGCCACGGAAGCCCCAAGGGGTTATGGAGGGGGCGCTGGTGGGGCGCAACGTCGCCATGGGGAGCGACGTCACCATCTATCCCGGAGCCTTCGTGGGAGACGGCGTAACGCTCGGGGACCGGGTGACGATCTTTCCGGGTGTTGTCATCTATGAAGGGGTCACCCTGGGCAGCGATGTGACGCTCCACTCCAACGTTGTCGTCTACCAGGGGTGCCGCATCGGGAACCGGGTTACGATCCATGCCGGCACCATCATCGGTTCTGATGGTTTCGGTTACGCCCCGGACGGCGATGGTTTCTACAAGATCCCTCAACTGGGGATTGTTGTCATTGAGGATGATGTGGAGATCGGCGCCAACACCACCATCGACCGGGCGGCCCTTGCCGCCACCCGTATCGGGCGGGGGACCAAGATCGACAACCTCGTCATGATAGCCCATAACTGTGTGATCGGCGAAAACTGCACAATCGTCTCCCAGGTGGGGATTTCCGGCAGTACAAAGCTCGGCAGGCGCGTGACCCTCGCCGGCCAGGTGGGGGTTGCGGGACACCTGGAAATCGGCGACAACTCCATGGTGGGGGCCAAGTCGGGCATTCCCGGCAATATCCCCGCCGGCTCCATGGTGAGCGGCATCCCTGCCTTCAACCACCGGGATTGGCTCCGAGCGTCTGCGGTGGTGCCGAAACTCCCTGAACTGAAGAAGACGATCGCCGAACTGGAGAAGCGGGTCAGGGAACTGGAAGAGAAACAAGGAGCCTGATAATGGAAACTGTCTTTGATATCAATGAAATCATGAAAATCCTTCCCCACCGTTACCCCTTTCTCCTGGTGGACCGGATTGTGGAGCACGTGCCGGGAGAAAGGATCGTGGGGCTCAAGAACGTTACCATCAACGAGCCTTTCTTCCAGGGGCATTTCCCCGGTCATCCCATCATGCCGGGGGTGCTGATTGTCGAGGCCATGGCCCAGGTGGGCGGTATCCTCGCCTACATGGCATCGGACGACGAAGTCCGGAAAAAAGTCTGCTATTTCGCTTCCATTGACAACGTGAAGTTCCGCAAGCCGGTGCTGCCGGGAGACCAACTTCGAATCGAAGTTACGGCAACCGGGTGCAAGCGCGGCATCTGGTGCTTCAGCGCCAAGGCCATGGTCAAGGGGAAGGTGACGACCGAGGCGGAACTGAAGGCCACCTTTGCCGACAAGGACAGGTTGTAACAATGATTCATCCCACGGCAATCGTACACCCCGATGCCCAGGTGGCCGAAGGGGTCGAGATCGGCCCCTATGCCATCATCGGCGAGCATGTCAGGATCGGCCGCGGGTCACGGATCGGCGCCCACTCGGTCATTGACGGCTGGACCGATATTGGCGAGGAGTGCCAGATCTTTCATATGGCGTCTGTGGGGGGGATCCCCCAGGACCTCAAGTACCGGGGTGAGGAAACCTGGCTCCGGATCGGCAAGAGGAACATTATCCGGGAGTTCACGACCCTCCAGCCGGGAACGGTGACCGGTATCGGCGAAACGGTGATCGGCGAGGGAAACCTCTTCATGGCCTACTGCCATGTGGCCCATGACTGCGTTGTCGGCAACCGGGTCATCATGGCCAACGGATCGACCCTGGCGGGGCACGTGGTGGTGGAGGATTATGCCATTCTCGGCGGGCTTTCCGCCGTGCACCAATTCACGCGGGTTGGCGAGAGCGCCATGCTCTCCGGCGGCGCCATGGTGGGGCAGGATGTCCTCCCCTATACCATCGCCAGCGGCAACCGGGCCACGTCGGCGGGGCTCAACACCGTAGGCCTCAAGCGGCGCGGCTTCTCCCCGGACACAATCAGTGCCGTGAAGAAGGCCTATCGTCTGATGCTCCGGTCGGGGCTGCGGCTCGACGAGGCCATTGCCCGCATCCGGGAAGAGGTCCCCATGTCTCCCGAGATCGTTCACTTCATCGAGTTCGCACAAAAATCGGAAAGGGGTATCTGCCGATGACGGAAAAGATTCGGACCGCGGTGATCGGTGTTGGCTATCTGGGCCTCTTCCACGCGGAGAAATTCGCCCAGCTTCCCGAGTCGGATCTGATCGGGGTGGTTGATACCAGCAGGCCCCGGGCGGAGGAGGTGGCCGCCAAGGTGGGGACGACCCCCTACACCGATTACCGGGAGCTGCTCGACAAGGTCGACGCCGTCAGCATCGTGGTGCCGACCCAGTTCCACTTCGAGGTGGCGCGGGCGTTTCTGGAGCGGGGCGTTCACGTCCTCCTGGAGAAACCGGTTACGACCACGGTCGAAGAGGCCGAAGAGCTCATCCGGCTTGCCGAGGATAACAGTGTGGTCTTCCAGGTGGGGCACCTTGAGCGGTTCAACCCGGTGATCGTGGGCCTCAAGGGGCTTCTGACCGGGCCCCGCTTCATTGAGTCGATCCGGATCGCTCCTTTCAAGCCCCGGGGAACCGATGTGAACGTGGTTCTTGATCTGATGATCCATGACATCGACATCATCCAGACCATTGTCGGCTCGCCGGTGAAGCAGATCAGCTCCATTGGCGCCCCGGTCTTCACCGACGAGGAGGATATCGCAAACGCCCGCATCCAGTTCGAGAACGGTTGCGTGGCCAACGTCACGGCCAGCCGCATCAGCCTCAAGAGCGAGCGGAAGATGCGGATATTCCAGGCCGACTCCTATATTTCCGTCGACTTCCAGAACAAGAAGCTGGCGGTGTTCCGCAAGGGGAGCGGCGAGATGTTCCCTGGCGTTCCCAAGGTCGACATGGAGGAAACATCATTCGAGCAGGGGGATGCCCTGAAGGCCGAAATAGCCTCGTTCCTGGAGTGCGTCCGGACAGGGGCAAAGCCGGTGGTATCGGGCCAGGACGGCAAGCGGGCGCTGGAAACGGCGATAAAGATCAGCAAAAAACTGTGAGGGAAACCATGAACATTCCGATGGTGGATTTGAAGGTGCAGTACCAGACGATCAAAGAGGAGATCGACCGGGGCATCCTGGAAGCCCTTGAAAAGACCCAGTTCATTCTCGGCCCCAACGTGACGGCGTTCGAAGAGGAGGCTGCCGCGTTTCTCGGCGTGAAGCACGCCATCGGCGTTGCCTCGGGGACCGACGCCCTCCACCTTGCCCTAGCCGCTGCAGGTATCACGGAGGGTGATGAGGTTATCACCTCTCCCTTTACCTTCATCGCCACTGCCGAGGCGATCCGTTACGTGGGGGCCACGCCGGTCTTCGTGGACGTGGACCCCAAGAGCTTCAATATCGATCCTGCCAGGATCGAGGCGGCCATCACCCCCAGGACCAAGGCGGTCCTCCCGGTTCATCTCTTCGGCCAGCCGGCGGACATGGATGCCATCCAGGCCCTCTGCACCAAGCATGGTCTTTTGATGATCGAAGACTGCGCCCAGTCCTTCGGCGCCGACGTTAATGGTCGCATGACCGGCACCTTCGGGGCGCTGGGGGCCTTCAGCTTCTTCCCCAGCAAGAACCTGGGGTGCTATGGCGATGGCGGCCTTGTCACCACCTCCTGCCCGGAACTGGCCGAGCGGGTGAAGGTGCTCCGCAACCACGGGAGCAAGGTTCGCTACCACCACTCGGTCATCGGCTACAACAGCCGTCTTGACGAGATCCAGGCCGTGATCCTGCGGGTGAAGCTCAAGCACATCCGAGAATACAGTGAGGGGCGCCGCCGCGTGGCTCACCTCTACAGCGAACTGCTGGCCGGCACCGGCGCCACCCCTCCCTTCGAGGATGGCAAGGGAACCCATGTCTACCACCAGTACACGCTTCTCACCGACCGCCGCGACGCCATCATGAAGGCCCTCACCGACGCGGGGATTGCCTCGGCGGTTTACTATCCGATTCCTCTGCACAAGCAGGATGTCTTCGCCGCCGACTACGCCGGTGTTTCCCTCCCCGTGGCCGAGGAGGTGGCATCCCGCTGCATGTCCCTCCCCATCTTCCCGGAGATGACCGAAGAACAGGTGCGCCGGGTCGTGGACGTGGTGAAATCGGCCCTCAAGGCATAGCCGGAAGCAACGCTTTCGTGCATGAAAGGGAGAGACGCCCCCCGTGGGCGTCTCTTTGTATTCGTATGGGTACCGCTCCGAACAAACGCGTGATGATCGTGGCCGGCGAGGCTTCCGGCGACCTCCATGGCTCGAACCTGGTGAAAGAGGCTCTGCGCCTCGATCCGACCCTCTCATTTTTCGGCATCGGCGGCTCGCACATGCGGGCGGCGGGGGTGGAGACCGTTGTCGATTCTTCGGAAATGGCGGTGGTGGGGCTCGTGGAGGTGCTTGCCCACTTCGGCGTCATCTACAAGGCATACGCTACCCTCAAGCGCCTCATCACGAGCAATCCGCCGGACCTTCTGATCCTCATCGACTACCCGGATTTCAACATGCTCGTGGCAAAGGTGGCGAAGCGGGCCGGGGTCAAGGTGCTCTACTACATCAGTCCCCAGGTCTGGGCCTGGCGGACGGGGCGGGTGAAAAAGATCGCCCGGCTCGTGGACCGGATGGCGGTGGTCTTTCCCTTCGAGGTCCCCTTTTACGAGAAGGCGGGTGTGCCGGTATCCTTCGTGGGGCATCCTTTGGCGGATCGCGTCTCCCCGTCAATGAGCCGCAGCGAGGCCCTGGCTGCCTTCGGGCTCGATCCTTCCCGGCGGGTGGTGGGGCTCTTCCCGGGGAGCCGGCGAGGGGAAATCGCCCGGCTCTTCCCCCTGATCCTGGAGAGCGCGAAGCTTCTGCGGGACCGTTACCCCGGCATCCAGTTCATCCTTCCCCTGGCATCGAGCCTGACCGATGCCGACATCGCTCCCCATCTGGCGGCGTCGGGGCTGGAGGTTGTCGTGGCCCGGGACAAAGTCTACGACGTGATGCAGGTCTGCGATGCCATCGTGACGGTATCGGGGACGGTTACCCTGGAAATTGCCCTCATGGGGGTACCGATGGTGATCATCTACACGGTATCCCCCTTGACCTACGAGGTGGGCAAGCGTCTCATTCGGGTCGATCACATCGGCATCTGCAACATCGTGGCGGGAGAGCGGGTTGTGCCGGAACTGATCCAGGACGAGGCCACCGCCGAGCGGATCGCCGGAGAGATCGGCCGTTATCTGGATGACCCGGCCCACACGGAGAAAACCCGAACCGGGCTTGCCAGGGTCAAGGAAAAACTCGGGTCGGGAGGCTGCTCGGAACGGGTGGCGGGAATCGTCCTCGAAATGCTCGGAAAGAAGAGATAATGGAAACCTTCAAACGCCTCTTACGATACAGCAAACCCTACGGGTGGCGCATTGCCATTTCCATGGCGGCCTCCCTGTGTGTCGGCGGAACCGACGCGGCCATTGCCTGGCTGGTGGAGCCGCTTCTCAAGAAGATATTCACCGAAAAGGACATGACGATTTTTATCCTCCTCCCCGTGGCGGTGATGATCGTCTTTATCCTCCGGGGCGTCGCCCGCTTCGTTCAGGGGTACTACGTCTCAACTGCAGGCCAATTGGCGATCCAGGACATCCGCAACGAGGTCTACCAGAAGCACATGGGGCTGCCGCTGCGCTATTTCGCCGACAATTCCACGGGGGTTCTCATGTCCCGGGTCATGAGCGATGTGGGGCAGATGCAGTCGGGTGTAGCCAACGTGGTGACGGGGCTTCTGCGGGACGGGGTGACGGCCATTGGGCTCCTCGGCGTCATCTTTTACCGAAACTGGCAATTGGCTCTCATTACCTTCATCGTCCTTCCCCTCACGGCCCTGCCGGCCCAGAAGATCGGCAAGCGGATCAAGAACCTGGCAAAGCAATCCCTTGGTCAGATGGGGGAGATTACGAGCATTCTCCAGGAGACCTTTACCGGCATCAAGGTGGTCAAGGCGTTCCGCCTGGAGCGGCGTTTCACCGACCGGTTCAGCCGAACGAATCTCAATCTCTATCACTATCTCAGAAAGAGCATCAAGTACGAGTCGCTCCACACGCCGATCATGGAGATTATCACCTCCCTTGGTGTAGCAGGGGTCATCTGGTTCGGGGGGAGCCAGGTTATGCACGGCCGCATGTCCGCGTCCGAGTTCTTCTCCTTCCTGACCGCCATGGTGATGCTCTACGGGCCGGTGAAGAAGCTTCTCAGCTCCTATAACACCGTCCAGCAGGCCGTGGGGGCGGCGGAACGGGTCTTTGAAGTGATCGACCACAGGGCCGAGATCGAGGACCCCGCCGAGCCCGTGGAAATGGGACCGCCCCAGGGCTCCGTGGAGTTGCGCAACGTATCGTTCCGCTATAATGACGAAGAAGTCCTGCGCAATGTGTCGCTCTCGGCGTGGAGGGGCGAAGTGGTGGCGCTGGTGGGCCCGTCGGGGGCAGGGAAGACGACCATCATGTCGCTCATTCCACGCTTCTACGACGTAACCGGCGGCGCGGTTCTCGTCGATGGGGTCGACGTGCGGCGGGCGCGCCTGGATGACCTTCTCAGCCATGTTGCCCTGGTGGATCAGGAAACGGTCCTCTTCAACGACACCATTGCCAACAATATCAGGCTTGGCAGCTCTGATGCCCCCATGGAGGCGGTGGAGCGGGCTGCCCGGGCCGCCTTTGCCCACGATTTCATCATGGATATGCCGGAAGGATACGATACGAACATCGGCGATCGGGGGGTGCGGCTCTCCGGCGGCCAGCGCCAGCGGCTCTGCATCGCCCGGGCCATTCTCAAGGATGCGCCCATACTCCTCCTGGACGAGGCCACCAGCGCCCTCGACACCGAAAGCGAGCACATGGTCCAGCAGGCCCTTGCCAATCTCATGAAGAACCGGACCACCCTCGTCATTGCCCATCGGCTTTCCACCGTGCTCCATGCGGACCGGATCGTGGTCATCGACAAGGGGGAGGTGGTGGAGGTGGGGACCAACGACGAACTCCTGGCCCGCGGCGGCCTCTACCGCAAGCTCTACGATATGCAATTCAGTTAGAGGCCGGGACCAGGGACCAGGGACCGGCGGCAGTGGGGATATAGCGTTTCGATGATATTTCTGTTGTATGACATACTGCTATTTCTGCTGGCTCCCGTGATTCTTATCCACCATGTCTGGCGGACGGTGAGCCGGGGGAGAAGTTTCGCCGGTTTCGGGGAGCGTTTCGGGTGCATAGCGCCGGAGAGCCTCGCACGGGTTGCCGGCAAGGGGCCGATCTGGGTCCACGCGGTGTCGGTGGGGGAAACCATGGCGGTGAAGCCGCTCCTGCGGGAGCTGAAGCGCCGCTTTCCCGAACGTCCCCTCGTGCTCTCATCGGTGACGGAGACGGGGCGGTCAGTGGCGGTCACTATCCCCGAAGCGGATCTAGTGGTCTACTTCCCTTTTGATTTCGGCTTCGCCGTTGCCCGGGCGCTTCGACTCGTTGCGCCCTCGCTGGCCATCGTGGTGGAAACCGAGATCTGGCCCAATTTCCTCCGCCACGCCCGCCGGATGGGGATCCCGTCAGTCATGGTCAACGGCCGCATCTCGGACCGTTCCTTTCCGCGCTATCTCCGGTTTTCCCGCTTTTTTGCTCCCATCCTGAACAACCTGTCAGCACTCTGCATGCAGAGCAGCGAGGACGCCCGCCGCATAATCGCCGTCGGAGCGCCTGCCGAGCGTGTCCACGTAACGCGCAACCTCAAATATGATCTGCCTGTCAGATCGCTCACGCCGGCTGAGCGCCAGGAACTGCTCCGGAGCTACCGGTTGCCGGCCGGCGCACTCATCATCACAGCGGGGAGCACCCATGCCGGGGAAGAGGAGGTTGTGGCGGACATCTATGCCCGTCTCGCGGGAGAGAGATCTGATCTCTTCCTGGTTCTTGTGCCGCGTCACCCGGAACGGGCCGTCGAGGTGGGAACCCTCCTGGAGGGGAAAGGGATTCCCTTCGTGCGCCGTTCGGCCCTCGACACGGCTCAGGAGCAGCCACGCGGCGGCGTTCTCCTGGTGGACACCATCGGCGAACTGATGAAGCTGTATGCCCTGTCGGATGTGGTCTTTGTCGGAGGGAGTCTCGTCCCGGTGGGGGGGCATAACCTCCTGGAGCCGGCATCGGTGGGCGCGCCGGTCCTGTTCGGCCCCCACATGCACAATTTCCGCGAGATCACGGCCCTCGTGCTCGGTACCGGAGCGGGAGAGCAGGTCAACGATCATGGGGAGCTGGAAGCGACCCTGCGCCGTCTGTTGGCCGATGAACCCGCCCGCCGGTCCATGGGGGGAAACGGCATCCGGCTCATGGCGGACCAGGGGGGCGCTGCCGCACGGCATCTGGAGATCATTGGCCCGCTCATTGAGCGAGATAGCGAGATAGCGAGATAGTCAGGTTTTACCATTTTGCTATCTCACCCGGATGAAATATGACACTCGAAGGATATTTCAGAAACCTTGTTACCGGCAAACGGAGGGGGATGCTGGATCGCCTTGTCCTGGGGTTCCTTGCTGTTCTTTCCGTCCCCTACGGCCTGGTTGTGCGGATGCGGGCACTCGCCTATGGTGCGGGGATTTTCCGGGTGAAGCAGCTGAATCGTCCGGTCATCTCCGTTGGCAACCTCACCGTTGGCGGCACCGGCAAGACCCCCATGGTGGCGCTTGTTGCTCGCCTTCTCATGGCGCGGGGGAAACGGGTGGCGGTCATCTCCCGCGGGTATGGGGGATCGCTGGAAGGAAAGACGCATATCGTCTCGGACGGTCAGAGGGTCTTTCTCTCCGCCGCCGAGGCGGGTGATGAACCGGTGCATCTTGCCACGGCGGTGCCGGGGCTCATGGCGGTCATCGGCACCGACCGTTACGCTGCCGGACTCCTGGCCCAGGAGCGGCTCAACCCCGATGTATTCATCCTGGATGACGGCTTCCAGCACATGCGGCTTCACCGGGACCTGAACATCCTCCTCATGGACTGTAGCGCTCCCCTCGGCAACGGCCTGGTCCTGCCGGCGGGTTTGCTCCGGGAACCGCCGTTGGCCCTCAAACGGGCTGACCTGGTGGTCTACACCCGGTGCACCGGTGCCGAGGCGCCAGCGGTTCATGGCGCCATTCCATCCTGCCGGGCCGGTCATGTGCTGGCTGGGGTGGAGCTTCTTCCCGGTGGTGAGCGGCAACCGTTCACCGCCCTGCATGGCCGCAGAGGAGTTGCCTTTGCCGGCATTGCCGACCCCGACGCATTCTTCGCCTCACTCCGGGCGGAAGGGGTGGAGCTTGCCGCAACGGTTTCCTTTGGCGACCACTCCCCCTATGGAGAGGAAGAGGTAGCGCGGCTCATGGCGGTCCGCCTCACGGCCGGTGCCGATTTCCTCATAACAACCGGCAAGGATGCGGTCAAGCTCGGCCCGCTCCTGGAGCGTTTGGGAAGTGTCTACGCGGCGGTTCTGGAGATGCGGCTCCTGGATCCCGACGTTGTTGAAAACACACTCGATCGAATACTGCCATGAAAATCCTACGCTAAAAATCCCGCCACTGCTTGAGAAGAGAGTGCTCTTATGATTGACGGGGAATAAGCAGAAGTGATATCGTAAGTCATGGCTGATGTGAAGATTCGAGACGAGAGGCACAATATCTCCAGAAAGCGGGGAAACGGTCAGTTGCGCCGCGAGGTATGGGCAGACCACCACGGGAAAGTGATCAGGTACAACCTCGCATACATCAATTACCGCGTATTCCCGGGAGATAACGGGAGGGTCTTGGGATACGACAACCAACACGGCCACCATCACAGACATTTCATGGGCAAGATAGAGACCATGGATTTCGTTTCATTCGAGGAACTGGAGGAACGATTCGATCAAGAATGGTCAACGCTTCTTTCAGACAATGGTGGAGGATTGTCACGATGAGATTAACAATCACGACCGGAACGGAACGGGATTTTTTCGAGCGGGGCAAAGACTTCGCGCGAAGATTGGATAAAGATGAGCCGCTGGAACCGGAATACATCATATCCTTTGAAGACCCGCAGGAGCTCCTTGAGTTGGTGACTGCCGCCAGAATGGATCTCTTCCGAGCCGTCAAGGAAGAGCCCGGTTCCATTGCAGAGATCGCCCGGCGCCTGCACCGCGACAGGAGCGCTGTGAAGCGGGACGTTGATATCCTTGCCGAGGCTGGACTTATCCAGGTGGAGGTGAAACCTTTCCGCGGCCACGGACGGATGAAGTTCATAAGGGCTACGGCGGACAAATTCAGGTTGACGGCACAGGTTGGTTGACTACGATTTTGAGTGTAAATGGAACGGCACACTATGGCACTATCTAATGAATTGCTCGAAATTCTCGCCTGCCCGAGATGTAAGGGGGAAGTGCTTCTGCGGGAAGACGAGGATGGGATTGTCTGCAACTCATGCCGGCTCGTCTACCCGGTACGGGACGGAATTCCGGTCATGCTGGTGGACGAAGCGGAAAAACTTTGAGAAGCGGGGAAACGCGATTAGTGACCGGCAGCATATCGGCTCTCGATAAATCGGCTATACGCGCCATTCTCGTCCGGGCGGTGAACTGGCTCGGCGATGCAGTCATGACCACGCCTGCTCTTCGAGCAATTCGTGAGTCCTTCCCCGAAGCGCGGATAACGGTTCTTGCAAACCCCCTTGTGGCTGAACTTTTCGCCCATCACGAAACGGTCGATGCAGTTCATGTCTATGACCGGAAGGGAAGGCACGCCGGCATCCGGGGAAGGATCAGGCTGGCACGGGAGCTTCGGGCGGAGCGGTTCGACCTCACCATCCTGCTGCAGAACGCTATCGACGCGGCGCTCATCGCCCGGCTTGCCCGAATCCCACGGCTTATGGGGTACCGAACCGACGGACGGGGGATGCTCCTGACCCATGGCGCACCGGTGACCATCGAAGCGAAAAAGCTCCACCATGTCGACTATTACCTCTCCATGCTTTCCCGATTCGGAATCGAAACCGGGGACAAACACCTCTCCCTGACCGTCACCCGGGAGGAGGAAGAGGGCACGGCCCGGCTTCTGGCCGCCGCGGGGATCGGCACGAACGATTTCGTCATCGGCATCAACCCCGGTGCCACCTATGGTTCGGCCAAGCGGTGGTATCCGGAGCGGTTTGCCGCCGTGGCCGATGAGTTGTCCCTCCGCTGGGGGGCACGGGTCGTGGTGACTGGCGGACCGGGAGAGGCTGCCATCGCCGCCGACATCGCCGCCGCCATGACCGTACCCGCCCTCGTCATGGCGGGGAAGACCTCTGTGCGGGAGTTGATGGCGCTCATCAAACGCTGCGACTTCTTCATCACCAACGACTCGGGCCCCATGCACATCGCCGCCGCCTTCAGTGTTCCGCTCGTGGCGGTGTTCGGCCCCACTGATCACACGACCACCTCGCCCTGGAGCGACCGTGCCGCCATCGTGCGCCGCGACACCGACTGCGCTCCGTGCCTCCTGCGGGAGTGCCCCACGGACCACCGGTGCATGACAGCAGTGACGGTAGAAGGGGTGGTCAGCTCTGCGCTCGAACTTCAGGGATTCGGTTCTTGACAGGGACAGTTTCAGGTTAAGGAGACAAACGTTTGAATACCGGAATTGCAGTTGTAGTAATAACCAAAAATGAAGAGATGAATATTGCTGCGTGTCTTGATAGTGTCAAATGGGCCGACGAGTTAATTGTTGTCGATTCTTTCAGTACTGACGCTACTGTTAAAATTGCTCTTACATTTACTGATAAAGTTATACAACGCGAGTGGCCTGGCATGGTTGGACCTCAAAGAAACTTCGGGTTAGAACAAACATCATCTCCATGGGTACTTTTTCTTGATGCTGACGAACGTGTCACAAGCTCTCTTAAAGATGAGCTTTTAACTTTTGTAAGATCTTCTTTTGCCATGACAAATGGCGCGGGGGAAATTCCCCGTAGAAATTATTTTTTCGGTAAATGGCTTAAATGCTCATATCCTAACTATACCCGAAGATTATTGAGAAAGGGCTGTGGCAGATACAATGAGCAGCCAGGGTTAGGATTCGATACTCTTCTTGTTGATGATGGCCTGGTATATAGGTTCCGGAATCCACTTGAACACTTTACCTCTGAAACTATCGCACAACGTTTCAGAAAAATTGATTTCGATTCGAGTCTACAAGCTGATGAGAAATACCGAGCACTCAAGAGAGCAAGTTTCTATCACCTGCTAGTCAGTCCGTTTGCAGCATTCATAAAAATTTATCTGTTTAAGAAAGGTTTTGCTGAAGGCATAAGAGGATTCATTTATTCGTGCATGGCCTCTTTTAATACATTTATGAAATATGCCAAGCTCTGGGAATTTAATCAGCCTCAAAGCAGTCCATCAGACAAATCTGAAGTAAATAGGTAAAGGAATCTACTGCTGCTATGCCAAAACTTTATATTGATGAATTTGTTGGAATAACAAATCGTCTAGAAAGTTTGCCCTTTGCTTTTGCAATTAGTCGGGCCTATGGTCATGAAATCATTCTCGATTGGCATGAACTCGACTCTCTGTCGGTGGAGGGAACTAGGCGCGGACGGGTAGGGGTTTTCGCAAAATTTGGTGCAGTGCGAATTAGAAATGGCGATGGCAACAAATTCAAAACATTAGCGAATAAAAAGATTATTCTGCGTGCCCCTGAACCTGAAGGTCTATGTGAGCTGCTCGATCCGATCTACCTCGATGTGGCCAGAAAG
This sequence comes from Geobacter grbiciae, assembly GCF_018531165.1. Classification (NCBI taxonomy): domain Bacteria; kingdom Pseudomonadati; phylum Thermodesulfobacteriota; class Desulfuromonadia; order Geobacterales; family Geobacteraceae; genus Geobacter; species Geobacter grbiciae. Next base: position 99,966 of record NZ_JAHDIW010000009.1, read on the forward strand.
GTGCGCCTCAATCCGTCACTGGCAACGCAGATTCGCTCGTTTTTTGGCCGGACGAGCGGTCGGCCGGTGGTGGGCGTCCATATCCGACACGGCGATTTCCAGGTGGTTGACCCCGATCGTTATGAAAATACGGCTACTGAATGGCCGGCCGTGCCGCTCTGGTGGTACGAGCGGGCCATGGCGGCAATCCAGGCTCGGCAAAAGGATACGGTTTTTTTCCTGGCTGGCACCGGCGATCCGGACACCTATACGGAGCTTCACAGAAACTTCGACGTAGCAACCCTCGATGTCGTTTCTCACTATGACTACAAGGGGCCGGACCATGATTCGCGGGTCAATCCGGTGGCGGATCTCTTTGCCCTAGCCTGTTGCCCGCTCATGCTGGCCACTCCCATTTCAGGCTATTCCCATTGGGCCGCCAATGCCCTTGGCGGGCCGACCGACTGCATCGTGCCGCTTCCGGGCGCAACCCGCGACGAGCCCTTTATGGGAGTCCTGCGAATTTACGGCTCCCGACTTCCCCGATGGAGGGCCGCTGGGCGGACCGGGAGTGACGTTGTTCCCATCGATCAGAGACTCGAAGGGGTTGACCTTGGTCGTGGAGCGGATGCCGGATGGCTTTGAGCAAGAGAAACAACAGCGCTGACGGACTCATGGGGCGCATTTCAGGAGCGTGATGAATCCCCGAACGGCTCAGACAATGATAAGTATTGTGATACCCCTTTACAATCAAGTGGCCTATACACGGCTCTGTGTCCAGAGCCTGCGCAGCTCCGGTCTGGATGGGGCGGAAGTGCTCCTCATCGATAACGGTTCCTCCGACGGCACTGCCGAGTATCTGGAAACCTGTTCCGATTTTCGCGCGATCCGCAACAGGGAGAATCTCGGCTGTGCAGGTGCCTGGAACCAGGGAGTGCGGGAAACGGACTCTGAGTGGGTGGTGATCCTCAATAACGACGTAATTGTATCGCCGGGATGGCTTGACGGCCTCCTCGCCGTTGCCGAGCGGGCGGAGTTTGACGTGGTCAGCCCCGCGATCCGGGAAGGTGAATTCAACTACGACATTGTTGCCTACGGGGCGGAGTACTGCGAGCGAATGAAGGATGTCCTGAGGCGGGGCGTTGCCGATGGCATCTGTTTCATGGTGCGCCGGCACGTTTTTGAAACGGTCGGGCTTTTCGATGAAAAATTCCGTATCGGTCAGTTTGAGGATGCGGATTTCTTCCGTCGGGTCAGAAACGCCGGCTTCAGGATAGGGACCACGGGTAATTCTTTTATTCATCATTTTGGATCGGTTACCCAGAAGGCCATGAAGAAGAATATGCAGGAACGCCCGTATGTTGCCGAGAACAGGGTGTATTTCAGGATGAAGTGGAAGTTGACGTGGTGGAGGCGCTTTGTGGAGCGCCGCTGGAGAAAGCTGAGGGAACTGGCGTGGCGTTCGCAAGAGCGTCTTTTGCACGGTCATACGCTGAAGGAAAAATGGATTGATGGATCGCTCCGTTATTATTGACGAAAAGGACAGCAGAGGAGCCGGCTTGAAGTTTCTGATTGTATCTCTGCGTTATATCGGCGACGTACTTCTGTCCACCCCGCTTGCCCTTTCCATCAAAGCGCGATATCCGGACGCAGTTGTTGATTATGCCGTGTTTCGTGGGACGGAAGGAATACTTGAAAAAAACCGGCACGTACGACATGTTCATGTGCTGGAGCCAGGCCGCTGGAATCTGGAGGTACTGCAAACTATCTGGAAGAAATATGATATTGCGATTGGATCAAATCCGTCTGATCGTACGTGCATATTCACTGCGGTTGCCGCGAAGAGTCCGTATTGTTTCAGCTATAATCGTCGCAATGAGTGGTGGAAAAAAATATTCAGTAATTGCCGTTTCTACGACCACTCTCATCATATCGTTCCGTTGTTGTTGACGCAACTGGAACCTTTGGGAATCCCTCCTCTCTATCGGGTCGTTATGGGATACGATGACGCGGATGTAACTTACGCACAGGAGCATATCGGAGGCAGCGATTACGTTGTCATGCATCCCTATGCGCGTAAGGAATACAAACATTGGAACCCATTTGCGTGGCGCGAACTTGCCAGGCTCGTCAGAAGAGCAACGGGGTCGAGAGTAATTTTCACCCGTTCTCCCGACCCCAGGGATGACAAACTGTTAGAGAGCATTCTTCAAGATGTCCCTGATGGCGTCAGTGCACTTCACCGTCCTTACTCGCTCTGCCAGTTGGCTGCGGCTCTCAGAGCGAGTAAAGGTTATGTTGGAGTTGATACTGTTGTAACTCATATGGCTGCTGCACTGGATGTCCCGACTGTCGCGCTGTTTGGCCCGACCATGGTTAGCCACTGGGGGCCTTGGCCGAATGATTCCCGATCTCTTGCCCCCTACGCGCCTGCCGGTGGTATTCAGCGCAACGGTTGCATTACCGTTGTTCAAAAGGACATGGAATGCGTGCCTTGCAACATGGAAGAGTGCTCGTTTGACGAATCGGGCAAGATTGTCTGTCTTGAATCCCTTGCAACAAATGAAGTATTGAAAGAGTTTCTGGCTTTGATAGGCTGAATGGGGTTTCGGGCAAATCTTTTCAGGTGAAATTATCGCAGAAAATTGGAGTTTTTGATGGTAAGTCCCAAAGTGAGTGTGTGTATTCCTACCTATAACTACGGACGTTATCTTTCCGAAGCGATAGAATCAGTTCTGAACCAGACGTATAGGGATTTTGAATTGCTGGTGGTTGATGATGCTTCTCAAGATGATACGGATAGAATAGTTCAAGGGTACGTAGCAAAAGATTTGCGTGTCCGCTATCTCCGCAACCAGACGAATATTGGGATGGTGAATAACTGGAACCGGTGCATGAGGGAAGCAAAAGGAAAGTACATCAAATATCTTTTTGGTGATGATGTCTTTTCTTCTCCGATGTTGCTTGAGAAAATGATTGAAATTCTAGATTCGGATGAATCTGTTTCTTTGGTGGGCTCTTCTCGGTTGATAATTGATGAAAATTCGAGACAGGTTGATATCTGGTCGTTCTATGATTCGGATGTCTCTAAAGATGGCAAAGAGATTATAAATACGTGTCTTCTTCAGTTACGAAACTACATCGGTGAACCGACCGTTGTTATGTTTCGGAAATCTCAGGCGTCAAGAGGATTTGACGCTAGGTATAAGCAACTTGTTGATCTCGAAATGTGGTTCCATCTGCTTGAGCAAGGCAGGTATCACTACTTTAAGGATTCCTTGTCGTCGTTTCGTATCCACAGTGAACAACAAACCCGTAAAAACGAAAAAGTTTCAGCATCGGTAGATGATACCGAACTTCTCTACGTTGACTATTTTGATAAACCATACATAAAGCTTGGATGGTTCTTTAGAAAATATTTAGTTTATGACTATTTCTATCAGATATGGAAGTCATACAAAAAAAAGAAAATTATTACCAAGCAAGAAGCTGTGGAGAGAATAAGCAGATCTTTAGGTTTGGTTAGATTTATTTCGTTCTATCCAGTTTACAAAACCTATAAACCATTAATGAAACTCAGACGTTATCTCAAAGGTGTTTAGGCAGTTAACCCGTACCAGCGATGGCTATGTTATAAATACCGGCCAATGAAAGATCATTACTATGTCTACAAAGTACCTGTATGAAGTTGATATGTCGTCAGATAGCACTTCTGCCAAAATTATAAAACTGGTAGGCAAAGGGAAAAAAGTGCTTGAAGTCGGTTGCGCGGCAGGCTCTCAAAGCAAGGTCATGAAGGAACAATTTGGCTGTTCCGTGACCGGAGTCGAAATAGACGCTGACGCTGCAAATGAAGCGTCTCGTTACTGTGACAAAATAATCACAGGGAATATAGAATCTCTTGATATGCTGGAGACTTTTAAGAAAGAAAAATATGATGTAGCGATATTTGCAGATGTACTCGAACACTTGTATGATCCGGTAGCCGTTCTAATTAAAGTGTCAGACTTATTGACTGATGATGGATACCTAGTAGTTTCAATACCAAATATTGTTCATGCTTCTGTTGTATTTGAAATGATGACTGGAAATTTCACCTACCGGAATCTTGGCCTGCTCGATGAGGGTCATATCCGGTTCTTTACTTTGAACAGTATAGTTAAAACCTTAAATAGAGCTGGATATCTAATCGATTGCATTGATCGTGTACAATGTGATCCGTCACATACTGAATTCAATACAAGACCTCAGACTAAATTAGAAAAAGCTGCTTTAGGGTATATAATTGCACTTAATATTGAAAGTCTAACATATCAATATATTATCAGAGCGCGTAAGGGCACAAAGTATGAGCTTGCTGATCAAATAGCTCAATATGGTAGTACAAAACTACTGAGCACTACTCTTGCTGGAATTAGTAATAAAGTTAAGTGGAAAGATATTCTCAGGATTGTGACAAAAATAATTTTTTCGCGGGGTTAACCGGCAATACGGTCGTGGACGCCCTTCTCTCCGTCGTTGACCGTGTCGAAAATGATGCGGCGCTCCATCGAGAGATGGAGGAACGGTTTTTGTTTCTCGACCCGTCAAAACGGCTCGTACTCGTTACTGGCCATCGGCGGGAAAATTTTGGCGAAGAGTTCGAAAATATCTGCCGTGCCCTGGCCGAAATAGCACACCGTCACGGTGATGTGGAGATTCTCTACCCCGTGCACCTGAACCCCAACGTGCAGGAACCGGTCAGAAGAATTCTAGGGAATGACGGCGGTGGCAACATCCACCTCATCGAGCCCCTTGATTACCTCCCGTTCGTCTATGCCATGAACCGTGCCCACCTGATCATCACCGATTCCGGCGGAGTCCAGGAGGAAGCCCCGTCCCTCGGTGAGCCGGTTCTCGTCATGCGCGAGACCACCGAGCGCCCCGAGGCGGTAGCTGCCGGAACGGTGAAGCTGGTGGGAACGAGTTTCGACCGGATTGTTGCCGAGGCCTCGCTGTTTCTCTCCGATGCCGGTGCCTATGAAGCCATGAGCCGTGCCCACAATCCTTACGGCGACGGTCTGGCTGCCGAACGAATAGTCGCTGTTCTTGCTGCGTGGGGAGGGACGTCCTGCGTTGGTGCCTCTGCTGAAAGACTTCACTTCCGATAAGCCTTGTCATGCTGGACATGCAGGCTGACAAGGACAATGGCAGGGCCTTTTATGAGGCAGGTGATAGCGCGGGCGCTGCCGGTGACACGGAGGGAGTAAAGCTGCTCACCGGTAGTCGGTTCGATCATGCCGTGGAGTTTCTCAAAATTGAGGCCAGCATGACTCCAAAGCTGTTGAAGGGTGAGAGCCTGTAGCTGTGTGAGCATTTTCGCCGCTGCCTTGCGCACGGGGAGCTCGGACTTCATGACCGCTTCGTCGAAAGCGGGGCGAATCTCAATCTTCACCTGCCCACCTCTTGGCAATGGCAGCGGCCTCTTTGGCGGATTTGACCGAAAGGGACGGGCGCGGGTCCGTCAGAGAAGAGGTAATGGCTTCTTTGGTTTCGGTTGTCCAGGCCCAGAGCTGGTGACGCGGGATCGGTTCCACGGGAATCAGGATGATCCTGCCGTCTTCAAGGACTTCCAGCTCAAGGGCATCACCGGGATTGACGCCAACGGTAGGTGGAAGTGTGACACGTCTCCTGGAATCCGTTTGTATGAGCATTGCGTAATACCTCCTGGTAAAGATTATACAAGAAAGCGTAACAAATGGGCAATACCCATTTATTGCTCAGGTGTGTGTCGTGAATAATCGTGATTTCTGTTCTTTGGGCGGATCGAAAATTCGGTTGCTGGTCTGGTGAGGGCTGGATATATTTATTACCAGTTATGGTGTATGTCGGAAATGAAATTTACCGGGCAGTGAAAGTGAGGGAACGCCACGCATGAGCGGTTCATCGCTGAAAGTCCTCATCGTCAAAGTATCCGCCCTCGGCGACGTCATCCACGCCCTGCCGGTCCTCGACTATCTTCGTCAGGCAGCGCCGGGGGTCGAGATCGACTGGGTGGTGGAGGAAGGGAACCGGGATATCCTGGAGGGGCACCCGTTGCTGCGCCGGCTCCATGTTGTCCGCACCAAGGCATGGCGGCGCGACCCCCTCTCCGACACGACCCGCCAGGAAATCTCCGCCATCCGCCGGGAATTGCGCGAAGCCGACTACGACATCGCCTTCGACCTCCAGGGGAACATCAAGAGCGGCATCATCACGTGGCTCTCCGGTGCCCGGCGCCGCTACGGCTTTGACCGCGAAGGGGTGAGGGAAGCGCTCAATCTTCTCTTTACCACGAACCAGGTGCCCCTCCGCCGGCAGGACCATCACATTTCGCACCGCTCCCTCCGGGTAGTCAGTGTCCCCCTGGGTCGAGACTACACGGGGATGACCATCGGGTCCGACATTTTCACCTCTCCCGAGGACGATGCCGCTGCCGAAGCGCTCCTGGCAACCCTCGATGACGGCCTTGCCCTTCTTTTCCACAACGGCACCACCTGGACCACCAAGCTCTGGTACGAGGAAGGGTGGATCGGGCTGGGCCGAATGGTTGTCGACAGATATCCGGACTCAACCGTTCTCCTCTCCTGGGGAAACGAACAGGAGAAACATGCTGCCGAAACCATAGCAGCCGGCATCGGCCGAGGCGTAAGGGTTTTGCCGAAATTGAGTCTCAAGGGTTTCTGTGCCCTGCTCAAAAAGGTCGATCTGGTGGTCGGAGGGGACACCGGGCCGATTCACATGGCCGCCGCAGTGGGGACTCCGACGGTTTCGTTCTACCGCGCCACCGACGGGAGACGCAACGGTCCCCTTGGCGACCAGCATGTGGTCGTCCAGTCACCACTCGACTGCACGGCCTGTCTGCGCAAGTCGTGCGACAAGGATGCTCCCTGCCGCGCCAGCATCACTGCCGATCTCCTCCTGGCCGGCATCGAAAAGCTCCTGACGCCCCCCTTTCCATCGGCCGGGTGATGTGTTACACTGCCTCCTCTTCAATAGCCCGACAAATCAGAAGGATAGCGCACCATGTCCACGGTTCTCGTCACCGGCGCCGCCGGCTTCATCGGATTTCACCTCTCCAAGAGACTCCTTGATCGGGGCGACCGCGTTGTGGGGCTCGATAATCTTAACGACTACTACGACGTAAACCTGAAGCTGGACCGGCTTCGCCAGTTGGAGGGGCGGGAGGGATTCCGTTTCGTCCGGGCGAGCCTGGCCGACCTCCCGGCCCTGGAGGAACTCTTTGCCGGCGAGCGATTTGATGTGGTGGTGAATCTGGCCGCCCAGGCCGGGGTCCGCTATTCACTCAAGAATCCCCACGCTTACGTGGAGAGCAACCTGGTCGGTTTCATGAACATCCTGGAAGGGTGCCGCCACCATGGCGTGAAGCATCTGGTTTACGCCTCATCAAGTTCCGTTTATGGGGCCAACACGTCCATGCCCTTTTCGGTCCATCACAACGTGGATCATCCGGTCTCCCTCTATGCTGCCACCAAGAAGGCAAACGAGCTCATGGCCCACACCTATTCGAGCCTCTATGGCCTTCCCACCACTGGCTTGCGCTTCTTCACGGTCTACGGCCCCTGGGGCCGGCCCGACATGGCGCTCTTCCTCTTCACCAAGGCGATACTCGAGGGACGTCCCATCGAAGTTTACAACCACGGCAAAATGCAACGGGATTTCACCTACATCGACGACATCGTCGAAGGGGTCATGAGGGTCATGGACCGGACGCCCGAACCCAACCCTTCCTGGAGCGGCGCCCGTCCCGACCCGGGCACCAGCTACGCCCCCTACCGTATCTACAACATCGGCAACAACCGTCCGGTGGAGCTCCTGACGTTCATCGAAACCATCGAGAAGTGCATTGGGAAGACGGCGGAGAAGAACTTCCTTCCCATCCAGGCGGGCGACGTGCCAGCCACCTATGCCGACGTGGACGATCTGACGAACGACGTGGGTTTCAAGCCTGCCACTCCCATCGGGGAGGGAATTAAGCTTTTCGTTGAGTGGTATCGGGAGTATTACCGTGTCTGAGGTCTCGAAAGGAGAAGGGATGGCAGTTCTTGTCACTGGCGGTGCAGGATACATCGGGAGCCATGTTGTCCGGCAGCTTTCAGAGGCCGGCTATACCGTTGTGGTCTACGACAACCTCTCCACTGGCTGCGCCGACGCCCTCGTCCACGGCGAACGGCTCGTGGTGGGGGAGTTGGACGATTCTGCCCGACTAGACACCCTCTTTCTGGAGTACGGCTTCAAGACGGTGCTTCATTTCGCAGCCTCCATCGTGGCTCCCGAGTCGGTGACTGATCCTCTCAAGTATTACAGCAACAACACCCGCAATACCCTCAATCTTCTCACGGCCTGCGTGAAGCATGGGGTCGAGCGGTTCATCTTTTCCAGTACCGCTGCGGTTTACGGCATGCCCGAGAACGGCGTTGCTGCGGAGGAGAGCCCCACGGTCCCCATCAACCCCTACGGCACGTCGAAGCTCATGAGCGAATGGATGCTCCGTGACGTTTGTGCCGCCCACGGCATGCACTCCGTGGCGCTGCGTTACTTCAACGTGGCGGGGGCAGATCCCAAGGCGCGAATGGGGCAGCGGACCCCGGAGGCGACCCACCTCATCAAGGTCTCCTGCCAGGCCGCCTTGGGGATGCGGGAGAAGGTCTCCATCTTCGGCACCGACTACGCCACCCCCGACGGCACCGGCATCCGCGACTACATCCACATTGAGGATCTCGCTTCGGCCCACCTGGCTGCCCTGGCATACCTTGAGGGGGGAGGGGAGTCGACACGGATCAATGTCGGATACGGCAAGGGAGCCAGCGTTCGCGAGGTGATCGAGATGGTCCGCCGCGTGTCGGGAGTCCCTTTCCCGGCAGAGGAAGCTCCCCGGCGTCCCGGCGATCCGGCCATGCTGGTGGCAAAGGCGGACCGGGCCAAGACGGTCCTCGGCTGGACCCCGCACTATGACGACCTTGAAACCATTGTCGCCGATGCGTGGCGATGGGAAGCTAAACTCAACAAACGGTGATTCTATGATCAAGAGTATGACCGGCTACGGCAAGGCCGTGGTCGAAACGGAAACAGGGCGGACCACCGTCGAGATACGGTCGGTGAACCACCGCTACGGCGAGGTCTTCGTCAAGATGCCCCGCTCGTTCCTGGCCGTCGAGAATGACGTGCGCAAGGCCGTGGGGGACCGTCTGAAGCGGGGAAAGATCGAAGTCTTCGTACAGCGCGAAGAGGTCGCAGGTGGGCAGCAGCGTCCCTTGGTGAATGTTGCCTTGGCCCGGGCCTATCGCGAGGCGTTTGATCATCTGCGCACAGAGCTTGGGATTTACGACCCCGTGACGCTTCCCCTCATCCTGTCGCAGAAAGATGTCCTGGCCGCCCAGGAGGAAAGCTCCGATGAGGATGCCCTCCGGGCAGAACTCCTCCAGGGGGTGCGCGGCGCGGTGGAGGCAATGGAGACCATGCGGATGCGCGAAGGCGAAGCGCTCCTGGCCGATCTCAGGGACCGCCGCCAGACCCTTGCGATGCTCATCGACCGGGTGGCCGAGCGTGCACCCGCCGTGGTCGCCGACTATGCCCAGAAGCTGCGGGAGCGGCTTGCGCAGCTTCTCGCCGATACGACCCTCGACGAAGCGCGGCTCGCCCAGGAGGTGGCGCTACTGGCCGACCGGTGCGATGTTACCGAGGAGTTGGTCCGCTTCCGGAGCCACCTGATCCAGTTCGACGAGACCCTTGCCCTTGCGGAGCCGGTGGGGCGCAAGCTGGATTTCCTCATGCAGGAGCTGAACCGCGAGGTCAATACCATCGGGTCCAAGGCCAACGACGCCGCCATGGCTGCCATCGTGGTTGAGTTGAAGGCTGAACTGGAAAAGATCCGTGAACAGGTACAGAACATAGAATAGGGACCACGGACGGGGAACCAGGGACCAGGGAAGTGTCGTTGGATTTCACTGGTCCCCGGTCCCCGGTCCCCGGTCCCCGGGGTTACCATGAAACGCGAAGGGGTTCTCTACATTATCTCGGCGCCGTCGGGGGCGGGCAAAACCACGCTCTGCAAGGAAATAATTGACATCTTTCCGCACCTCCGGCATTCTGTCAGCTATACGACGCGGCAGCCCCGAGCCGGTGAAGTGCATGGAAAAGACTATTATTTCATTTCCATGGACGAGTTCCGGAGCATGGTCGATAAGGGTGAGTTTGCCGAGTGGGCCGAGGTTCACGGCAACTGTTACGGTACGTCCATTCGCACTCTTGAGGAGTGCCGCATCACGGGAATCGATCTGATTCTCGATATTGACATCCAGGGCGCGCGTCAGCTCAAGGAGCGTTACGAGGGCGGCGTCTACATATTCATTCTCCCCCCCAGCTACGAGGAACTCCGTCGTCGGCTCAACGGCCGTTCCTCCGACAGCGACGAAGTCATTAGCCGGCGCATTGATGCCGCTGCCGGCGAGATTCGCGAATCCCGCTGGTACGACTACATTATAGTCAACGATCAGTTCAGCCGGGCAGTAGAAGAACTCAAATCGGTCGTGGTTGCAGAGCGGTGCCGGACGTTCCGGGTTCTTGAAACGGTGACCGAACGGTTCGACATGGGCTGAGACAGACCAGGAACCAACATCCCATAAGCACTGAGACACCGGCCGGCACAGATGCCGGTTTTTGAAAGGAGTAGCACAATGGCACGGGTAACAGTTGAAGATTGCCTTGAAAAAGTGGATAATCGCTTCCTGCTTGTCATGCTGGCGTCAAAGCGCGTCAAGCAACTCTACAAAGGAGCTTCGCCTCTCATCGACAACAAGGCAGCCAACAAGAACGTGGTGGTATCGCTTCGCGAAATCGCCTCGGGCAAGGTAGGGTACGAGCTGACTTCGCGCAAGGCAAAGTAGTAAGCCTGGCTACAGGGGCAGAAGCGTAATGCTTCCGCCCTTTTTTTGTCCTTTTTTCCATGATCAGACTCAACGATATCCTCGATAAGGTTGGTTCATACAACCCCGCGCCGGACCTGGACCTGGTGCGCAAGGCCTACGTATACTGCGCCAAGGTCCACCAGGGGCAGACCCGTCTCTCGGGCGAGCCCTATCTGGTTCACCCCATGGAGGTGGCGGGGCTTCTGGCCGACCTCCGGCTCGATGTCCCCACCGTGGTGACGGGGCTTCTCCATGATACCATCGAGGATACCCTGACCACCCGCGAGGAACTGGAAGGGCTGTTCGGTGCCGAGGTGGCCAACCTCGTGGACGGTGTCACCAAGATCAGCAAAATCCACTTCAAGACCAAGGAAGAGAGCCAGGCCGAGAACTTCCGCAAGATGCTCCTGGCCATGGCCAATGACATCCGGGTCATTCTGGTGAAGCTGGCCGACCGCCTCCACAACATGCGGACCCTCCAGTACCAGCCCGAGCCGAAGCAGCGCTCCATCGCCCGCGAAACCCTCGACATCTACGCACCTATCGCTAACCGTCTCGGTATTTCCTGGATCAAGAGCGAACTGGAGGATCTCTCCTTCCGGTACCTGGAGCCACAGATCTACTACGATCTCGCCTCCAAGGTGACCAAGAAGAAGAAGGAGCGGGAGAGCTATGTCGAGGAGGTGCGGAAGATCATCGTCGACAAGCTTGTGGAGCACGACATCAAGGGGGAGGTCTTCGGCCGGAGCAAGCATCTCTACTCCATCTGGCGCAAGATGCAGAGCCGCAGTGTCGATATCGACCAGATCTACGACCTGATCGCCATTCGCGTCATGGTGAACGATATCCGCGAGTGCTATGAGGTGCTGGGTCTCATCCATTCCACCTGGAAGCCGATCCCCGGCCGCTTCAAGGACTACATCGCCATGCCCAAGGGGAACATGTACCAGTCGCTCCACACGACGGTCATCGGTCCCCACGGGGAGCGGATGGAGGTGCAGATCCGCACCTATGACATGCACGGGGTTGCGGAGGCGGGGATCGCGGCTCACTGGAAGTACAAGGAGGGAAAGGGGTACGACGAGAAGGAGGTGAAGCGCTTTGCCTGGCTGCGTCAGCTCCTTGAATGGCAGCAGGAGCTCCAGGACTCCCATGAGTTCATGAGCACCGTCAAGGTGGAGCTCTTCCCCGAAGAGGTCTATGTCTTCACGCCGAACGGCGATGTGAAGAGCTTTCCCAAGGGGTCGACCCCCATCGACTTCGCCTACACCATCCACACCGACCTGGGGCATCGCTGCGTCGGCGCTAAGGTGAACGGCAAGCTGGTCCCCCTCAAGTACGAGCTCAAGAACGGCGACATCGTGGAGGTCATCACCTCTCCTCACCACACCCCCAGCAAGGATTGGCTCAAGATCGTCCGGAGCTCCCGGGCCCGTAACAAGATTCGGGCCTGGATCAAGACCGAGGAGCGGGTCCGGAGCATCTCCCTTGGCAAGGAGATTCTAGAGAAGGAGTTCCGCCGCTTCTCCCTGAACCTGGGCAAGCTTCAGAAGACAGGGGAGCTGAAGCGGGTGGCAACGGAATTCGGCTATGTGGGCGACGACGACCTTATGGCCGCCGTGGGGTACGGCAAGCTTTCCTGCAACCAGGTGCTCGGCAAGCTGCTGCCCGAGGAAAAACTCGCCGAGAAACAGGAACTGAAGGAATCACGGATCGGCAAGGCCATCAGCAAACTGACGGGAAAATCCACGAGCGCCATTCAGATTGGCGGCGTCGATGATGTGCTCGTTCGCTTCGGCAAGTGCTGCAATCCGGTTCCCGGTGACGAAATCGTCGGGTTCATCACGCGAGGGCGAGGGGTGACCGTCCATACCATCGACTGCCCCATTGCTCTCGAAAATGATCCGGAGCGGCGCATCGCCGTTGACTGGAACCGTGAGCGCAGGGCGGCCCTGCCGGTGAAGATCAGGGTCTCCTGTCACGACCAGAAGGGGATTCTGGCCAATATCACCCTGGCCATTACCAACTGTGAGGCGAACATATCGAGCGCCTCCATCCAGAGCACCGTGGACCGGCGGGGGGTGAACATTTTCGAGGTGGACGTCACGAGCCTTGAGCACCTGACCCGGGTTATGAACAACATCATGAAGGTCAACGGCGTCACCCACGTGGAACGGATGAAGTCGTAGGAGGAGCATGCGATGAAAGAGATTATTTCCACCGACAAGGCCCCCAAGGCGATCGGGCCCTATTCTCAGGCAGTGAAGGCGGGGGGGGTTCTGTTCCTCTCGGGGCAGATACCGCTGGATCCTGCAACTGGAGAATTTGTGCCCGGTGGGATCAGGGAGCAGACCGACCGGGTCATGGACAATATTGCCGCGGTACTGACCGAGGCCGGCCTCGGTTTTGACGCCGTCGTGAAGACGACCATCTTTCTGACCGATCTGGCCAATTTCGGGGTGGTCAACGAGGTGTATGGGAGCCGTTTTTCCGCAGAGCCGCCGGCACGTTCCACGGTGGAGGTGAAAGGTCTTCCTCGCGGCGCCCTGGTGGAAATCGAGGTGCTTGCCCTCTGCTGAGAGGTTTCCCCGGGAGAATAAGAAACGACAAAAGCCGCAGACGCGGATGCGCTGCGGCTGAGTCGTTTGTTGGGTGCGGAAACGTGCCCGAGGGGCAACGAGCCCCCCGGTTCTTAGATGGCCTTGGTGACGTGGCCGGAGCGGATGCAGCGGGTGCAGACCTTGATGGTCTGGACGCTACCGTTCCTGACGGCCTTCACCTTCTGCAGGTTCGGGTACCACGTGGTGCGGGTCTTGTTGTTGGCGTGGCTGACATTGTTACCGAAACTGGGACCTTTGCCGCAGATTTCACATTTTCTCGACATGGCTCTACTCCCTCTCGATGGTTTCTGAAGCTCTCTCTTATAGCAGACAGTAACCGGCTTTGCAAGTGAAATATTCTGGTAAGGTGGTGCAATGGCGCTCTTTTTTCGTGGCCTTTTCTCGCTTTTGGTGATCTTTCTGGTAGTGGCGACGGTCCTCTTCGTGGACTTCGCCTACAAGACCTTTTCCGTGCGGCAGCGTGACATCGCCACCGACGCCATCGTGGTCCTTGCCGGGGGACGGGGGAGAGTGGAAGAGGGGATACGGCTCTTCAGGGCGAAGAAGGGAAAGTACCTCTTTCTCATCGGGGTCGACCCCATGGTGCGGAAGCAGGAACTCTTCCAGGAGCGGAAGGGGGAAAGCCTCGCCGACCGGGTGGTCCTGGAAAATGCATCGCGGAACACTCTGGAAAATGCCCTTTATGGCAGGGAGATCATTGATCGAAAGGATATCCGCTCTATTAGTCTCATCACTTCCCGCTACCACATGAAACGGGCGACCCTCATCTTCAGGAGCACGCTTCCCCGGGACATCGCCATCTACCCCCATCCGGTCGATACGATCAATCTCAAGGAAGCGTGGTGGCGTGACCAGGGGAGTTTCCGGCTCCTCTTCAGCGAGTTCTACAAGTACTGCCTCTTCAGGTTCTTCTTTCTTTTCGCCTCTGGAGAACTGAGACCACCTGCGGGACCGTAGGGTCTGCGCTTGCTCTATGGGGGCAGCAATACGGGCGCAGCAAGCAGCGCCCCTCATTGTACCTATTCGGCTTTGTCTTCGATTCGCGGGAAAAGCGCCTCTGCCTTGGCAATCTGTGTTCCCGGAACCAGTTTGCCCCACGCCAGGTTTTCGTCCCTGAGAGCCTCCATGCAGCCCAGATAGCCGAGGGCTTTGGCCGCGGTGCGCGGCATGAAGGCAGACAAGAGCGTATGCACGATCCGCTGGGCCTCCAAGAGGGTGTACATGATGGTGCCGAGACGCTCCTTCTGGGCCGGATCCTTGGCCAGGGTCCAGGGGGCGCTCTCGTCGATGTATTTGTTTCCGGCGGAGATCACTTCCCAGATTGCCTGGAGGCCCTTACTGAAGGCCATTTCGTCCATGCATGACTCGAGTTGGCTGATCATCGCCTCGGTCCTGGCCCGGAAGGCGGCGTCCAGTTCGGTCATGGCTCCCGGCTGGGGGAGGGTGCCGCCGAAGTACTTGTTCACCATGGCGGTAGAGCGGCTGAGGAGGTTCCCCAAGTCGTTGGCCAGGTCCGAGTTGATCCGGTGGACGAGGGCCGCGTGGGAGAAGTCGCCGTCGAGGCCGAAGGGGACCTCCCGCAGGAGGAAGTAGCGGACCGCGTCGATGCCGTACTTGTCCACGAGCATGTTGGGCTCCACCACATTCTGGAGGCTCTTGCTCATCTTCTGCCCCTCGACAGTCCACCAGCCGTGGGCAAATACTTTCCTCGGCACCGGAAGTCCGGCGGCCATGAGGAAGGTGGGCCAGTAGACCGCGTGGAAGCGGAGGATATCCTTGCCGATGAGGTGGGCGTCCACGGGCCAGAATTTCCCGTAATTACCGGCCTGGTCGGGATAGCCGAGGGCCGTGATGTAGTTGGTGAGGGCGTCGAACCAGACGTAGATCACGTGCCGCTCATTCCCCGGTACCGGAATCCCCCAGTTGAAGGAGGTGCGGGAAACCGAGAGATCGCGGAGCCCTTCCTTGACGAAAGAGATAATTTCGTTGCGCCGGCTCTTGGGCTGGATGAAGTCGGGGTTCGCTTCGATGTGGGCCAGGAGTTGCTCCTGGTACTTGCTCATCCGGAAGAAGTAGGACTCTTCCTTGAGCTTTTCCACGGGACGGTTGCAGTCGGGGCATTTGCCGTCGATGAGCTGGGTTTCGGTCCAGAAGGTTTCGCACGGGGTGCAGTACCAGTCCTCATACTCGCCGAGATAGATGTCCCCCTTGGCCATGACCTCCCGAAAGAGGTGGGTTACCCCCTTCTTGTGGCGCTCCTGGGTGGTGCGGATGAAGTCGTTGTAGCTGATGTCAAGTTTTTCCCAGAGGGCCTGGAAACGCTTCACCACCCGGTCGGCCAGCTCCAGCGGGGTCTCGCCGGCGGCGTTGGCGGCCTTCTCCACCTTCTGGCCGTGCTCGTCGGTCCCGGTCAGGAAAAAGACGTCATACCCCTTGAGCCGCTTGTAGCGGGCAAGGACATCGGCGGCGAGGGTCGTGTACGCATGGCCGATGTGCGGTACGTCATTTACGTAGTAGATGGGGGTCGTGACATAGAACGTTCGGCTCATTTCGGCTCCTTTTTATCCTTGTCCCTGCCTTTGCCGCCGCGGCGATCACGGTTGCCGCGTTCTCCGCGCTGCTGGTCCTGGTTCTTTTTAGTATCGCGCTCCCGGCGCTGCTCGCCGTCGTCTCCCGGTTTCTGCTCACGGTCCCGGGGCTTTTCCCGCCGCTGATTGTCGGAGGAGCTTTGCGGTTCCTTCTCTCGCTCCCTGGGGCCACCCTCCCGGCGTGGGGACTTGGGGCGCTCCGAGATGTCCTCGGGCTTGATGCTCTCCCCCTTGAGCTCCACAATCCGGTCGTCGTCGGTCTTGACGAAGACGGTCCCCTCGATGACGTTCTGCTTGATGACTTCCCCTTCGGTGCTGCCGCACTTCACAACTTTACCGCATTTGGGAAGGCATTTCTTGAGGGAACAGTAGGTCTCGTACTCGTAGCCGAGACAGCAGAGGAGTCGGCCGCACTGTCCGGAGATTTTCGTGGGGTTGAGGGCCAGGTTCTGCTCCTTGGCCATTTTGACCGATACGGGCTCGAACTCGCGCAGAAACGACGAACAGCAGAGTTCTCGCCCACAGATGCCGATGCCGCCGATCATCTTCGATTCGTCACGGACGCCGATCTGACGCATCTCGATGCGGGTGTGGAACTGATGGGCCAGATCCTTGACCAGCTCCCGGAAATCGACCCGCCCGTCGGCGGTGAAGTAGAAGATGGCCTTGCTCCCGTCAAAAAGGTATTCCACCTTGACGAGTTTCATCTCCATCCCCCGCTCCTTGATCTTGCGGAGGCAGAACGCGTAGGCTTCCTGCTCCCGGGCGTCGTTGCGGGCAGCCGAGGCGAGATCCGACGGTTCGGCGATCCGGATGGCGGTCTTGAGCCCTTCGGGTACATGGGCTTCTTCGTATTCCCGGGGGGGGGTGACGACGGTGGCGATGCTCCGCCCCCGCTCTGTCTCGACGATGATCTTGTCCCCCGGCTTGAGGTCGAGATCGCCCGCCCCGAAGTCGTAGAGTTTGCCGGCGGTGTGGAACTGGGCCTTCACAATCTTTACCAAGTTGTCCTCCGAAAAGAATACAAGCGGCGTTTACCCCGCCAGACGCATCAGGAGCACGTCGAGGGTGAGCCGCGGGTTGGCGTTGCGCATGAGGGCCTGGCGGGCCTCCATGGTGTTGCTTATTCGTTCGAGATTCTTTTCCTGCGACAGGCGCGTCGCCTCGCTTTCCAGGAACGGCATGATGTCGCGGTTGACCACGGCGTCGCTCCCCCCCTGGATGAGGAGGATGTCGCGCAGAAGCGACGCGAGCACGTCCAACTGCTTCAGGGCCTGTTCCCGATTGGCGGCCATCTCTTCGGCAGCGGCGAAGAGGGGGGCCGTGTCGCTGAGGGAGAGGGTCCTGAGCCGTTCCAGGAGCGCTTGCCGGTCCACCGTGTCCGCTTCCTCATCCCCAAGGGCTTTCCCCAGGCTTCCGCCAGCAAGGGATGCGGCAAGACGTGCTGCGGCCCGGTCCCGTCCGGCTGCCACCAGTTGCTCCTCGATGAGCTCCTCGGGAAGGGGCGCAAAGCGCAGGAGCTGGCAGCGGGAGCGGATCGTGGGCAGGACCCCGTCCAGGTTCGTGGTGAGGAGGATCATCAGGGCATTGCCTGGCGGTTCCTCCAGGGTTTTCAGGAGGGCGTTGCCCGCTGCCGGGTTGAGCCGGTCCGCATCCCGGATGATGCATGCCTTGAGCGGGGTCTCGATGGGGCGAAGCACCAGTTCCCGCTGGAGTTCCCGAACCTGGTCTATCTTGATGAACGCCCCGTCGGGTTCTACCGTGTGGAGATCGGGGTGCTGCAGCGTCGCCATCTTCCGGCAGGAGGGGCAGGTGCCGCACCCATCATCACGTCCGCAGAAGGCAGCCTCCACAAAAGCGAGAGCCGTGGTTCCCTTGCCGCATCCGGCGATTCCCTCGAACAGGTAGGCATGGGCGGTCTTGCCGGAGCGAAGCGCACGCCGCAGAACGTTGACGGGGGTGTCCTGGCCAATGACGCGGGAGAAGGGCACCGCCTACCTCCTTGCAGGGGATGCGGGAAGGCGGGAAAGAATCGCCCCCGTCACGAGGGCCTCGGTCTCCTCGATGTCGCCACTGCCGTCCAGGACCACGAACCGCGCCGGTTCGGTAGCGGCGAGGGAGAGGAAGCCGTCCCTGATCCGTTCGTGGAAGAGGATGGACTCCTGCTCAAACCGCTCCTCCCGGGCCGCGCTGCTTGTGTTGATCCGGGCCATGGCCCGGGCGAGCCCCGTATCCACGGGACAGTCCAGAAGGAGGGTCAGATCCGGTCTGATGCTGCCGGCGGCCAGGCTGTTGAGCCGGGCAATCAGTTCCCGGTCCAGCTTGCGGCCGAATCCCTGGTAGGCCAGGGTGGAGTCGGTGAAGCGATCGCAGAGGACGATCTTCCCCGCGGCCAGGGCTGGTTCGATCACCTCCGTCACGTGCTGGGCCCGGGCCGCCGCGTAGAGGAGGAGTTCGGCCATGGGCACCATGGCGCTGTTGTGGGCGTCCAGAAGAATTGCCCTGATGGCGTCGGCGATGGGGCATCCTCCCGGTTCGCGGGTCACCACCACCCCGTGGCCGGCCCGGTTGAGCCGTTCGGCGACCAGTCGGACCTGGGTCGACTTGCCGCATCCCTCGATTCCTTCGAATGTGATGAAAAAACCCATGGGGGTTGCATTGTCCTTCCATTTTATAAAAGCTGAATTATAGGGAAGTGGCGAGGGTAAATCAAGGCAAAAATCCCCGGCAAGTCGCATAATTATTGATAAATACGGCGGATTCAGGTTATAGTGTTTGGTCATGGGAGAACGGGGCGTAGAGGACAAAAACGCGGTTCAGGAGAGCGCGGCTGAACTGGAGGCGGGCATCGGCTACCGCTTCGTCAATCGGCAGTTCCTGGCTGAGGCCCTTACCCATCGTTCCTGGGTGAACGAGCGCCGCGGCGAGGAGGGGATTCGAGACAACGAGCGCCTGGAATTTCTGGGTGATGCGGTGCTCGGGCTCCTGGTGGGAAAGATGCTTTTTGCCCGCTTTCCCCAGAGCCGCGAGGGGGTGCTGGCCCGGATGAAGGCGTCGCTCGTGGGGGAGGAAACTCTTGCGGCGCTGGCCTCGGCCCGTGGCCTTGGACGCCATCTGCTCCTGGGGCGGGGCGAGGAGCGGAGCGGCGGGCGGGAGCGCCGGTCGCTTCTGGCCAATACCTACGAGGCCCTGCTGGCAGCAGTCTACCTGGATGGCGGCCTTGGTCCCGTCGAACGGATCGTGGAGCAGGACTTCTCTCCCCTGCTGGCCGGCATTGCTTCGGGGGCCACGGGGCGGGATTTCAAGACCGAGTTTCAGGAAATGGTTCAGACTCGATTCGGGACGGCGCCCACCTATGAGTTAATCGCTACGGACGGCCCTCCCCATGACCGGCGCTTCACGGTAATTGCCATGGTGGCCGGAAAACGGATGGGGGAGGGGACTGGCAGGAGCAAGAAGGAGGCGGAGCAGGCGGCTGCCCGGCAGGTGCTCGCGCGGCTCGCTGCCGAAGGAGAAGGATGAAGCCGCTCATTGTCCCCTTTTTTATCTCCCACCAGGGATGCCCCCATCAGTGTGTCTTCTGCGACCAGGAGCGGATTTCCGGCCAGCGGTCCGGGCTTCCGGAGCCGGAGGAGATGATCGCCACCATCGACCGCTATGCCGCGTCCGGACGGGGGAGGCCTCTGGAAGTGGCCTTCTATGGCGGCACCTTCACGAGCCTCCCTCGGAGCGACCAGGAACGGCTCCTGGCGCCGCTGCAGCCCCTCATGGCAACGGGGAGCGTGGCCCGGGTGAGGCTTTCCACCCGGCCCGATGCGGTTGACGGTGAAACGGCGCGCTTTCTCGCGAGCCGTGGCGTGGCCACCGTGGAGTTGGGGGTCCAGTCCATGGATGATGCAGTTCTCACCGCGGCCGGCAGGGGGCATGGGGCGGCCCATGTGGAGCAGGCGTTCGCGTCCCTTTGCGGGGCCGGCATCGACGTCGGCGCCCAACTGATGCCGGGGCTTCCCGGCGATACCGCAGATTCGACCCTTGAATCCCTCGAACGGGTCCTTGCCCTGTCTCCGGCCTTTGTGCGCATCTATCCCACGTTGGTTGTGGAGGGGACCCGGTTGGCGGAACTCTGGCGCTCCGGGGACTACAACCCACTGGCCCTCGACGATGCTGTCTCCCTCTGCGCGGCCATGCTCCGCCGGTGTATCTCTGCCGGCGTGCCGGTGATCAGGATTGGTCTCCAGCCCACGGAGGAACTGGAGCGGCCCGGGACGGTCCTGGCTGGTCCGTGGCATCCGGCATTTCGGCAGCTTGCGGAAAGCGAACTCTTTTTCGATCTTCTCCAGCGACTGACAGCGGGGATTCCCGCCGGTTCCGATCTGGAGGTTGTCTGCGCGCCCCGGCGGTTGTCCGACGTGGCGGGGCAGCACCGCCGTAATCTCGTCCGTCTCAGGGAGCGGTCCGGCGTGGCGGTGACGAGGGTCACCGGCAGTTCGCACCTCTCCCCCTACGATCTCGAAGTTGTTTATGCCGGCGGAACCATTGCCGGCAACGTGCTGGATTGACCTGCACGTTTCACGAAAGGAGTTGCACTTTGTCAGATAACCCGTTCCGATCCGGATTCGTGTCCATCATCGGGCGCCCCAACGTAGGGAAATCGACTCTGCTGAACCGGATTCTCGGCGAAAAGATTGTTATTACCTCGGACAAGCCCCAGACGACCCGTAACCGGATACAGGGGATCCACAACGTCCCCGGCGCCCAGATCGTTTTCATCGACACGCCGGGAATCCACCAGGCCCGCTCGCGGCTCAACAAGTACATGGTGGAGGTGGCCCTGTCCGCCATCCGGGAGGTGGACCTGGTCCTCTTCCTTGTTGAGGCTAATCAGAAGCCGGGGGAGCAGGAGCAGGAGATCATCGACGTTCTTGCCGGGGCCACGGCGCCGGTCTTCCTTGTCATCAACAAGGTGGACCTGACGGAGAAGGGGGCGGTGCTGGAGCGGATCGCCGCCTACAAGGACCGCTATCCATTCCGGGAGATCGTGCCCATTTCGGCCGGCACCGGCGACGGTGTCGACCATCTGGTGGAACTGGTTCGCAAGGCCCTCCCCCAGGGACCGGTCTACTTTCCCGACGACATCCTGACCGACGTGCCGGAGCGCTTCATTGCCGCGGAGATCATCCGGGAGAAGGTCTTTCGCATGACCCGCGACGAGGTCCCCTACGCCACCGCCGTGGAGGTGGACAGCTTCAAGGAGCGGGAGGACGGAGGCCTCGTCTCCATTGCCGCCACCATCACCGTGGAACGGGATTCCCAGAAGGGGATCATCATCGGCAAAAAGGGGGCGATGCTGAAAAAGATCGGCTCGGCAGCCCGGGTCGAGATCGAGAAACTACTCAATACGAAAGTTTTCCTGGAACTCTTCGTCCGGGTCCGCAAGGACTGGAGCGAAGACGAGCGGATGCTGAAGGAGCTTGGATACACATGATGCCACTCGTTGCCATAGTGGGTCGCCCCAACGTGGGGAAATCGACCCTGTTCAACCGTCTCGTGGGGCGCCGCAAGGCCATTGTCGACGACATGCCCGGCGTCACCCGGGACCGGAACTACGAAACCGTCACCCGCTTCGAGGCGCCGTTCATTCTCATCGACACCGGCGGCTTCGAGCCGGTGAGCGAAGACCGGCTCCTGCAGCAGATGAGGGAGCAGTCCCAGCTCGCCATGGAGGAGGCGGACGTCATCATCTTCCTCATGGATGGCCGGGCCGGGCTCACCCCATCCGACGTGGAGGTGGTGGAGATGCTCCGTCGGGTGAAAAAGCCCGTTTTCTTCGTGGTCAACAAGGTGGACGGCGAAAAGATCGAGAACGAGGCGGCCGATTTCTACACCCTGGGGATCGGCACCCTTCACACCATCTCCGCCGAGCACAACCGGGGGGTGAACGACCTCATGGAGGAGGTGGTGGCGGCCCTTCCCAAAAGCTCGACCCGCCTTGATGACGAGGATATCACCCGGATCGCCGTGGTGGGGCGCCCCAACGTGGGGAAGTCGTCCCTGGTGAACCGGCTCCTCGGTTTCGAGCGGGTGGTGGCCAACCCCACCCCCGGCACCACCCGGGATTCCGTCGATACTCTCTTCGCCTGCAACAAGAAGCGCTACCTCCTCATCGACACGGCCGGCATCCGGCGCAAAGGTAAGACCACCCAGAAGCTGGAGAAGTACAGCGTGGTGGACAGCCTGCGGAGTATCGAGCGGGCCGACGTGGTGCTCATCATCATCAATGCCGAGGAAGGGGTGACGGAACAGGACGAGCGGATCGCCGGCTACGCCTTTGAGGCGGGCAAGGCCTGCATCTTCGTGGTCAACAAGTGGGATACCCTGGCCAAGGACAACAGCACCCTTGGGAAATTCGTCGACCAGATCAAGACGGAATTCAAGTATCTCTCATTCGCGCCGATAGTATTTGTATCAGCCAAGAGTGGCCAGCGGATCAACCGGGTCATGGAGGAGGTGGAGCGGGTCATGGCCCAGTATTCCAAGCGGGTAAGCACCTCCGACCTGAACCGGGTCTTCTCCGAGGCGGTGGAGAAACACCACGCCCCCCTTTCCCACGGGCGGCGGGTGAAGTTCTACTTCGCCACTCAGGTGGGGACGAAGCCGCCGACATTCGTACTGTTCACCAATCAGCCGGAGGGGGTGCATTTTTCCTACGAGCGGTACCTCATGAACAAGTTCCGCGAGGCGTTCGATTTCACCGGCAGCCCGCTCAAGATCATCTTCCGGGGCAGGGATCGCCGGGAGTAAACGTGCTTTACTTGAACCGGACGAGTAGTTTATGATGAGCGCCGTTTCTACCACTGTTTTCCGGGTTTTTGACCCTCTCATGCCATGAGCCTTGTCGGGAGTCTTGAAGATCTGGGGCTGGGTGAGATCTTACAGATCATCAGCCTTTCATCAAAGTCGGGGATTCTGCGGATCAAGAGCCGGGGGCGTGAAGGGACCATCGTCTTCCGTCTCGGTCAGGTGATCCAGGCCACCTCCAGCACCCTCCTGGAGAATATCGGCGAGGTCCTGATCCGCAAGGGGAAGCTCGATCTCGCAACCCTGCGGTCAGCCCTTGCATGCCAGGAAAGCGAGGGATTCCAGGAACGGCTCGGATCGATCCTGGTGCGACGATTCGGCGTGCCTGCCACCGTTGTCGAAGATGTGGCCCGGGAGCAGGTGGAGCGGGTAGTCTATACGCTCTTTGCCTGGGTGGAAGGGACATTCGAATTCATTCTCCAGGACAACGTGGCCACTGCCGGCACCATCAGGATGGATCCCCTCCAGTTCATGCTGGAACAGGGGCTCAATCCCCGGCTCCTGATGGCGGAGGCGAACCAGGACCGCCGCAGAAGGGATATTCCCCGGGATGAGGAGCCCCTCCGGGTTCCCCAGCCTCCTGAAGGGCGTACCGTGGTGCCTGCGCCGCCGCCGGGGCACATCAACATCGGTGAGGAGCTTCGTCTCGAAATGGGAGAGGAGCTGGCAAAGACCGGTGAGGAGGGTTACAGCCACGCTGACCGGATGACCCTGTTGCGGGGGATGCTCGAAGAGCTGCACAATCCCGAGCTGGGATGCGGCATTACCCTGCTGGTCCTGCGGCTTGCCGCGGAGTTCATGGACCGGGCGGTAATCTTCAGGGTACTGAAGGAAGAGGTTGTGGGGCTCGGTCAGTTTGGCCTCGACGACCGCGGAGGCGGTGCCGACGAGCGGATCAGGTCGCTCCGCATACCGAGAGGAGAGCCATCGCTGTTCAGCGGGGTTATTGAAGCGAAACACCCGGCAGTGGTCCGTCCCGAAGCGAATGAATGGAATCGTTATCTGTTCGGCCGTATCGGCGTGGAGATTCCCCACGAGGTTTTCCTCGGGCCGATCGTAAGTGGTGGAGAGGTGATCGCTGTCCTCTACGGTGACAATCAGGCCGAGCGCAGGCCAATCGTCGGGACGGAGGCCCTGGAGATTTTTCTGTCCCAAGCCGGGCTGGTCATGGAAAAAGCGCTGCTGGAAAGTAAACTTCGGAGTGTAACGTGAAGAAAATCCTTATAGCGGAAGACTCGTCGACCATGCGGTCCCTTCTGGTGGCGACCATCGAGTCCCTCGGCGGATATCTGGTTTCCGAGGCGGCGAGCGGGTTCGAAGCCCTTCGGCTTCTGCCTCGGGAACCCGTTGACCTGATCATAACCGATATCAATATGCCCGACATCAACGGGCTTGAGCTTGTGAGCTTTGTCCGTGGAAGTGAAAATTACCGCCATATCCCACTCTTCATCATATCCACCGAAGGGAGCGAGCGTGACCGGGAAAAGGGGCTCGCTCTCGGTGCCAACGAATATCTGGTGAAGCCGTTCGATCCGGCGCGTTTGCAGGAGTTGATCAAACAGTACACGGCCTGAGGGTTATCCATGGCAAATTCAAATGATACGTCCGGCAGGGCCGTGGAAGACTTCCTGGCCGAAGCCGAAGAGATTGTCGATCGACTGAGCACCGACTTGGGAACCCTCGGCGACTGCGCCGACAGCGGGGAGTGTGATCCGGACCTGCTCAATGCCATTTTCCGCGGCGCCCACTCCCTCAAGGGGCTCGCCGGCATGTTCGGTTTCGCCGACATCCAGCAGCTCTCCCATAACCTGGAAAACCTTCTCGATTCACTTCGCCTCGGCAAAATACCCCTCACCAATGCCACCATGAACATCCTCTTCGATGCCATGGAACTTCTCGGTTCCGTGGTGCGGGGGCTCGGCACCGGAGAAAACTTCTCTTCCGCCATTGCCGACGCGATTCAGCGGCTCAATGACTGCGCCACAGCCCAGGAGAGTGGCGGCGAGTCACCCCTCCAGAAGCTCGGCCTGCCGGAGAAGGTCCTCAACTCCCTCACCGAATACGAGGAACACCGGCTGCTGGAGAATGTGAAGAAGGGGCGGACCATTTACTCCATCCATGCCTCCTTCAACCTCATGTCCTTCGATCAGGATCTGGGGGAGATCACGGAAGTCCTGAAGAAGTCTGGAGAGGTGGTGAGTACTCTCCCCAGTGCCAGTGCCACTCCCGAGTCGATGATCGACTTCGAGATCCTCTACGGCACCGACCTCGCGCTTGATGATGTTACCGGACTCATTGACCGGGATAATGTCGAGGTCACCCGGATCGGTGCGGCTGCCTCTCCACCCTCGGCCATCGCGGCCGGTGTTGCCGTGGCAATCCCCGCTACAGCGCAGGCGTCGGTTCCGACTTCGGCTCCGGCAGAGGTCTCCGCTCCTGTCGGCCAGGGCGACGACATGACCGCCAAGAGCATGAGCCGGACGGTGCGGGTCGACATCGGCAAGCTGGACGATCTCATGAACATCGTGGGCGAGCTGGTCCTCTCCCATTCCATCATCTCGATGCTGGCGACACGCATGAGACTCGAAGGGTTCTCGTCCCTGGCCATCGAGCTGGGCAAGGCGGCCAAGGGGCTCGACCGCAAGCTCACGGAACTGCAGAAGGGGGTCATGGAGATCCGGATGATCCCGGTTGGGCAACTTTTCGAGAAGATGGCCCGCATTGTCCGGAAGGTCTCCCGGGAACAGGGGAAAAAGGTCGACCTCAAGACCTTTGGCGCGGACACTGAGCTGGACAAGCTCATCATCGAGGATATCGCCGACCCCATGGTTCACATCATCCGCAACGCCATCGACCATGGACTGGAGACCACGGAAGAGCGGGTGGCCGCCGGCAAGCCCGAGCGGGGAACCATCCGTCTCTCCTCCTACCAGAAGGGAAACCACGTCGTCATCGAAGTGTCGGACGACGGGCACGGGTTCAATATCGAAAAGGTGAAGAAGAAGGCCCTGGAAAAGGGGCTCATCAAGACCTTGGAAGGGGTATCCGACCGGGAGGCCCTCGATTTCATCTTTCTCCCCGGCTTTTCCACCGCCGACAAGGTGAGCGAGCTGTCGGGCCGCGGCGTCGGCATGGATGTGGTGAAAAACAACATCGCCGCCGTCTCGGGGATGGTGGACATCGAGAGCATCTTCGGCCAGGGGAGCAAGGTCATCATCACCCTTCCCATCACCCTGGCCATCATCAAGGCGCTGCTGGTTTCCACCGCCGGGCGCACCTACGCCCTCCCGATCACGTCGGTGCTTGAAACGATCATCGTCACCGAGAATGACATCGATACCGTGGAGCGCAAGGAGGTCTACCAGCTCAGGCAAACGACCCTGCCGCTCGTGCGGCTGGAGCGCTTTTTCGGCGTCCCGCGCACAAAACCGGATTCCGCCGAGTTCTACGTGGTGGTGGTGGGGGTGGCGGAGAAACGGCTCGGGGTCATTGTCGACGATCTCATGGGGCAGCAGGATATTGTCATCAAATCCCTGGGGGACATGTTCAAGGGGTACCGGGGGATCACCGGAGCGGCGGACCTGGGGGACCAGCGGACGATCCTCGTGCTCGACGTGGGGGGGATCATCGGCGAGGCGTTCCGGAGCGGAGGGTAGATGTACAGGGAGTTCTACGGTCTGACCGAAAAGCCGTTCTCGAAGACCCCGGACCCGCGCTACCTCTTTCTGTCGCGGGGACACCGGGAAGCCCTGGCACGGCTCCAGTATGCGGTGGAGGAGCGGGAACTGGCGCTCCTCACTGGCGACATCGGCTGCGGCAAGACCACCATCTCCCGGGCGCTCATGGACGCCGTGGGGAATGACGGCTGTTTCTGTTTCATCGTCAACCCGCGACTCTCGGCCGTGGAATTCCTCCGCACGGTGGCCCGCAGTCTCGGCATCGCTGAGCCGGCCGCGGCCAAGGACGAACTCCTGCGGCAGCTCACCGAGGCGGTTTACCGGCTCGAGGGGGAGAAGCGCTGCCCGGTCATCATCATTGACGAGGCCCAGCTGATCCCCGACCAGGAGGTGTTCGACGAGATCAGGCTCCTGACCAACTTTCAGCTGGACGACCGCAACCTCATGAGTGTTATTCTCATGGGGCAGCCGGAGCTGCGGCAGATACTGTCCGAGCCGGCCCATGAAGCCCTGCGGCAGCGGATTGCCATGCACTACCACCTCCAGCCCCTGAGCCTTGAGGAAACCCTCGAGTATGTGGACTTCCGGGTGGAGGTGGCCGGCGGACCCCAGGGGCTCTTCTCTCCGGATGCCATCCGGAGGATTTACGAGTTGTCGGGCGGGGTGCCGCGCAAGATCAACATCCTGGCGACCAATGCGCTGTTGGTGGGGTTCGGGAAGGACTCTGCCTGGATCGATGCATCGCTGGTGGAAGAGTTGCGTGACGAAGCGAGCCTCTACTGAGGTCAAAGGATCGACTGCCATGATGGATATAGCCGAAATCAGGAAAAAGGCCCAAAGGGAACGCGAAGGGCGACGCGAGGAACCCCAGGCTGCGCAATCACCGGTTACCCCCTCCGCTCCTCCGCTGGAGGAGACCGATGATGGCCACTATGACGAGTCCTTTCCCCAGGATGAGATCATCCAGGCCAGCTTTGCTCCGCCGGTTGTTCGCGACCCCTTGACCGTTATCCTCGAAGGGCGGAAGTCTGCCCTTGTTGATGAGGTTCTCCCTGTTGAAGACGATGCCGACCTCCCGGTCCAAGCTTCGTCTTCCCTCGAAATTCTTTGCTTCAGGGTTGCCGACGAGATTTACGGCATCGACATCATGGAACTGAAGGAGATCATCAAGCCCCGGGAGACAACGGAGGTTCCCCATGCACCCCCCTTCATCGCCGGTGTGCTCTCGTTGCGCGGCATCATTATCCCCGTATTCGCCCTCCGGGAGCGCCTTGGCCTGTGCCGGGAAGAAGGGGGAGGGAAAGAGCGCATCATCGTGGTGAAGAAAGGTGATGGTCTCTGTGGTATTCTTGTGGACGAGGTGACCCAGGTGGTTCGGATTGCTGCAGACACCGTGGAACAGCCCCCTGCGGTTCTCGATGGCATAGATCGTGAATTTGTCTCCGGTATCGGACGCCATGACGGAAAGATCGTCATTATGCTCGCAATGGAAAAGGTTCTTGACGTGTTGCTGCTCTGAAATCGTGCCCCATTTTAATGGCGCGAAAGGGTCCAGACATGACGAAGAAAAAAATTCTGATCGTCGAGGATGAGGAAAGCCTTCTCAAGCTTGAAAGCATTCTCCTCACGTCCAGGGGGTATGAAGTGGTGGGTGCCACCGACGGGGTGGCCGCCCTTGAACAGGTCGGCTTGACCAGGCCCGATCTGGTCATCCTCGACATCATGCTTCCGGAGATAGATGGCTTTGAGGTCTGCCGGCGCATCAAGCAGAATCCCGAAACGGCACACACTCCCGTCGTGATGCTTACGGCCAAGAAGAGCGAGCAGGACTGCGCGCGAGGGATGGCGGCGGGCGCGTCGGCCTACGTCACCAAACCGTTCAAGTCGGCAAAGATCATTGAGATAATTCAGGATCTCCTCTCTCCTTAACGGGAGGGAGCCAGACAGAAACCATTTAAATGTGCTGCCCCAGGGGGGATGATGATGGAAACCGACATCCAGGAAATTCAGCTTGCCTGTTTCCGTCTGGGTGATGCGAATTTTGCCGCTGACATCATGAGGATCAAGGAAATCCTCAAGCCTCAGCACCTGACGAAGCTACCCAGGACACCGTCCTTTGTGGAAGGGGTAATCAATCTTCGCGGCACGGTCATTCCGGTTATGGATCTGCGCAAGCGGTTCGAGCTTCCTGAACGCGCTCCGCTGGAGGAATCACGGCTTTTGGTGGTAACCGTGTCCCGCCAACTCGTGGGGCTCGTCGTGGACGACGTCACCGAGGTCGTTACGGTCCAAGCCCATGACATCAAGCCCCCTCCCCATGTGGCCGAGGGGATCAGCACCGAGTACCTGATCGGCGTCTGTCTTGTCCGCGACAGCCTCATCATGCTTCTCAATCTTGACACTATTCTGAACAGCCGTGAAACATCGGCTCTCGCCGGCTTCTCACGGGCATCGGGCGCAACTCCCGCCCGATAATTCCGGAAAAAGAGGATACCCGCAGTGTGTGCGGGAATCCTGACAGTTCGACAAGGAGACCGTCAGTGGGCGATCTTGAACACATACGTACTCAACTTACTGGTGCCGACGACGAGGAGCGTCGACAGGCCGTCATCGGCCTGGGTCGCCATCCTCTCGCCAGGAGTCGTGAACTCTTTTTTTCAGCCATGGGGGACGGGAGCTGGCGGGTACGCAAGGAGGCGGTCAACACGCTTCTCACCGTGCCCCTTGATGACTCAACCCTGAACGGGCTCATCGGCCTGCTTGCATCCTCCGACAACGCCGGGCTCCGGAACTCGGCGGTGGAGGCCCTGGAGCGCCTGGAATCCCGGAGTGTGCCGCTTCTCCTTGACCACCTCAAAGACCCTGATCATGACGTACGGAAATTTGTCGCCGACATCCTCGGCAGCATCGGCGACCGTTCATCCATCCCATCCCTCGTGGAAGCACTGCAGGATCCCGATGCCAACGTTTCTGCCGCAGCGGCGGAGAATCTCGGCAAGATCGGCGACCCTCGCGCGGTTGCGCCTCTGGTTGAGGCCCTGGCAACGGGTGATGTCTGGTTCCGCTTTTCGGTTCTCGGCGCCCTTACCCGGATTGGGGAACCGGTTCCCATCCCGGTGTTTGCTCCCCTTGTAGCGGATCCTCTCCTGAAGCGTCCCGTCATAGAGTGCCTTGGCGCAGTGGGAGACCGTGATGCCGTACCTGTAATCCTGGAGGGGCTCCAGGACCGTGTCCGGGCAGTCCGTGAAGCGGCGGCCTGCGCCCTGGCGCGCCTCAGGGGGAGACTCCCCGCGGTGTACGCACGGGAGGTTGATGACCATCTCACGGGTTTCAGGGGGAAACCGTGCGTGGATGATCTCATCGCATCCCTTGATACCACCGATCGGCAGGTGAGAGAGTCACTTGTGGGGATTCTGGCGCTTATCGGTGATGAGCGTGCGGCCCTGCCCCTTCTGGAGGGATGCCGCGACGAGCGGCTTCGGCGCACGTGTCTCCAGGGTTTCCGGATTATGGGAGAGGGTGGGATGGCCGCATTGCTTGCAGCTTTCTCCAAAGCCGATGATGAGGAAAAAACCTTCATCATTTATCTGTGGGGAGAAATGGGCTTTGGTGGTGCGGCGCCGTATCTTGGCGAGGCCATGGCGAGTAACCGGTACTCGGTCCGCAATGCCGCTGTGGTGGCTGCAGGTAAGATCGGCCTTACCGGGTTGCTGGATCAGATTCGAGTGCTGCTTGACGACAGCGAGCAAGACGTGCGCAAGGGGGCCGTGGATGCTCTTGTGCGTCTTGCCCCCACCGGCCGGGAGAAGGTGGCTGCCATCGCCAGGACTCTTTCCACGTCGCCCAACCCCGATAACCGACAGGATGCCGCGCGGATATTCGCGGCTCTGGCCGATCCGGAGCGCCTTGCCCTTCTGGTGAAGGATGAGAGCCCCCTTGTGAGGCGTAGTGCTGTGACCGCTCTTGCGGGCCTGCGCCTTCCCGAATGCCTCGGGAACCTGGTCATGGCGCTGGTGGACGAGGACCCTGATGTGCGGATCGCCGCCGCTACGGGACTCGGTGAGATGCAGGGTGAGGGGAGCGTGGACTCTCTGATCCTTTCGCTCAACGATGAAGATCCGTGGGTCCGCTGCGCTGCCCTCAGGAGCCTCGGCAAGATGGGCGGCGAGCGGGCGCTTGATGCCATCGAGGATCTGTTGGGCAAGGCGGATGGGGTCGTGCTTATCACTGCGCTCGAAGCCTTGGCCGGTCTTGGGGACGACCGGGCACTTCTGCTCGTGAGAAGGGGCCTTGAGAGCAGTGACGAGGAGGTGGTGAAATCTGCCATCGACATCCTCTCCCGCAGCGGTTCCTCCTGGATTGACGAGTACCGGGACAGCCTTCTCCGACACCCCCACTGGGACGTGCGGTGTGCCACTGCCCGTGCCATGGCGCATCTTCTCGGCGAGGGAGCGGCCGAGCACCTGCGCAAGGCTCTGGAAGCCGAGCAGGACGAACTCGTACGGGGTGAGCTCCGGGACCTTCTCGGAAGGTGGCGGTAATGTTCACCCTGGAACCGGAAATACCGCTATCCGATGAGGAGTTCCGCCTGATTCGGGATCTCATCTACAATCATTGTGGCCTCTACTTTGATAGCGATGCAACCTACCTGCTGGAAAAGCGCCTCTCCAAGCGTCTGCAGTTTCACCATTTCGCAGGGTTCAGGGACTACTACCACTTCCTCAAGTATAACCGGAACAGGGACCAGGAACTCTCGGATATCATGGATCTCCTCACCACCAACGAGACCTACTTCTTCCGCGAGGCGTTCCAGCTCAAGGCGTTTACCGACGAGATCATTCCCGCTCTGCGCGCGATGAAAATGAAGAGCGGCGACCGGACGCTCCGCATCTGGAGCGCCGGCTGCTCCAGCGGTGAAGAGCCTTACACAATCGCCATGCTCCTTCTGGAAATGGGCGGTTTCGCCGGCTGGCAGGTGGAAATTATCGGCACCGACATCTGTCAGCGGGTGATTCAGCAGGCCCGCAAGGGTCTCTACGGCAAGTCTTCCTTCCGGGTGACCGACGACAGCTACATCCGTCGCTACTTCACCGAACAGGACGGAATGTACCGGGTGAACGACAAGGTGAGGGAACTGGTCACCATAAGCCACCTGAACCTCCTCGACGCGAACCGCATCGCGCTGCTGGGCTGCATGGACGTGATATACTGCCGCAACGTCATCATCTACTTCGACCAGCTGGCACGGCGGAAGGTGATTGACTCCTTTTACCGGACCCTGCACGAAGGGGGATATCTCCTCCTGGGTCACTCCGAATCGCTCATGAATATCTCCACGGCCTTCACCCTTAAACACTTCAAGAACGACATGGTCTACCAGAAGCCCTTCCCGGGCGGGGCAGGGGGTGGATTATGAGAAAAATCAGGGTTGTCGTCATCGACGATTCCGCCTTCAACCGGCGGGCCATTATCAAAATGCTTGAAAGCATGCCCGAGGTGGTGGTGGCGGGATACGCCAACGACGGCGAGGAGGGGATCAGAAAAGTCATTGATCTGAAGCCCGACCTCGTGACCCTTGACCTCGAGATGCCCAAGATGGACGGCTTCACTCTCCTGCGGATCATCATGGGGTACTGTCCGACACCGGTCATTGTGATCAGCGCCAAGAGTGATGACGAGAAGGTCTTCAAGGCTCTTGAACTGGGAGCGGTCGATTTCGTCGCCAAGCCGAGCCAGGGGATTTCCGAGGAACTCCTTACCATAACCGACGATATCCAGCAGAAGGTGCGGGGCGTCTTTTCCCTGAACATGAAGGAGATCATCCGCCGTGAGAAAGTGGAGGTTTTGGCTCCCCCTCCTGTCGCCCCGAAAAAGGCGGAAGCGGAGCCGCGACGTGTGGTGCCGTGCCGTCTCGATGTGGTGGCCATCGGTTCTTCCACCGGCGGCCCCCCCGCCATCCAGCGGATTCTCTCTTCGTTCCGCGAGGCCCTTCCCCTGGCGATCGTTATTTCTCAACACATGCCCGCCGGTTTCACGCGAACCTTCGCGGAGCGCCTCAACCGCCTCTCCGTTTTCGAGGTCAAGGAAGCGGCCGACGGCGATACGGTGTGGCCGGGGCGGGTGCTGATTGCTCCCGGCGGCCACAACATGGTGTTCGAGAAGAGTTCCGGCTCAGTGGTGGTGAGGGTGCGCAAACCATCTCCCGAGGATCGCTACATCCCATCGGTCGACGCCATGCTTGCCTCCTGTGCGGAAGTCTTTGGACCGCGGACCCTTGGCGTAGTGCTTACGGGCATGGGGAACGATGGGAGCCGGGGGGTGCGGGCCATCAAAGGCGCGGGAGGACAAGCCCTTGCCGAAGCCGAGAGTTCGGCAGTGGTGTTTGGAATGCCGAGGGAGGCCATCGCCACGGGTGTGGTTGATAAGGTGGTACCCCTCGATCTGATTGCGCGGGAAATCCGTATGCGTTGCGGAGTGGCCACCGACCTTGATTAGCAGGCCGAGGGTCCGCTGCGTAACCGCCGCGCCGTATAAACAAGTGTGGTGCTGGGAGCAAGTCATGTCGATGGATGACAAGAGTGATGAAAAAGGGATGCATGTGCGGGCCGACGAATTCCTCCAGCTCTTCAAGAAGGGCGCGGAATTTACCCAGGATCTCCTCAAGGAGAACGAGCGGCTTCGATATCGGATTTTTCAGCTGGAGGAACACCAGCGCAAGGGAGGGGCTCCGGCTTCCCTTGTCGAGGAAAACCGGCTTCTCGCCGCCCGCATCGAGGAGTTGGAGCGGGAGAAGGACGAGATTCTCGGCCGCATCAGGCAGATTGAGGCTGAGAACAATGATTTCGCCACCCGCTATGTGGAAATCGAAGAGGAAAACAACAATCTGGCAAACCTCTACATAGCCAGCTACCAACTCCACTCCATTCTCGATTTTGATGACGTTCTCAAGGTCATCACCGAGATCATCATCAACCTGATCGGGGCCGAGGAATTCGCCGTCATGCTCATCGACGAGAAGGCCGGCCTGCTGGGCGCCGTTGCCGCCGAGGGCATTTCCCTTGATGATGTGCCGAAGGTGCGGCCCGGCGAGGGGACCATCGGGGCCATCGCCGCTACCGGCGAGAGCCACTTCCTCGAGGATCCGGCGGGATACGTGCGAGACCTCTCGAATCCCATGGTCTGCATACCCCTCAAGATCAAGGATCAAGTGATCGGAGTCATCGTCATTTACAAGCTCCTGATCCAGAAAAAAGCCTTTGTGCCGGTGGACTATGAACTGTTCACACTCCTTGCCGGCCATGCGGCAACCGCCATATTCAGTTCCAGGCTTTACTCGGATTCGGAGCGCAAGCGCTCCACCATGCAGGGATTCATCAATCTCCTGACGAAGTAGCCTATTGCACCGGAGATCCATGACTATGTCCGATAAGAGGATACTTGTCGTAGAAGACTCGCCCACCATGCGGCAGCTTATCTCCTTCACGCTGCGGCGGCTCCCTGGCGTTGCGCTGGTGGAGGCGACCGACGGCGTTGATGCCCTGAAAAAGCTGGGAGGGGATAGTTTTGACTTGATATTTACCGATATCAATATGCCGATCATGGATGGCCTGAAGCTCGTGAGCCTTGTCCGCAACGATCCGTCCCTGAGGCACATCCCTGTCGTGATCATTACCACCGAGGGGGCTGCCGAGGACCGCCAGCGCGGCCTTGCCCTCGGGGCCAACGACTATCTCACGAAACCGATTCAGGCCGGCAAAATCCTTGCCGTGGCAAGGGAATTGCTACGAATCGGCTAAAAATTGTTCGGAGTTCCCGTGAAACGCCTGTTCATTCCCGCCATGCTGCTCCTCCTTCTGCCGGTGCTCCTCTTTGCCAAGGATTACCAGGTTGTTACCTTCAAGACCGACACCGCCGGTGCCATTAACTTCAGCCATCCCGTCCACCTGAAGGCCCTCGGCAACAACTGCACCCTCTGCCACAACAAGATCTTCACGATCGGCACCAAGTCGGCGCCGGTGACCATGAAGGAGATGGAGGCGGGCAAGTCCTGCGGCGCCTGCCACAATGCGAAGCGAGCCTTCGCCCTCGGCGAGTGCACCCGCTGCCACGTGACAAAGGAGGTGCCGGTCGATATCCCCAATTTCGGCGCCGTCATTTTTAGTCACAAATTCCACCTGGGGCTCGGCGCCTACGGTTGCGCCGACTGCCACAACGCCATCTTCGGCGCCCGTACCGATAACCCCCACATTACCATGAAGGAGATGGAAGGGGGACGTTCGTGCGGTGCCTGCCACGACGGCAAAACCGCCTTCTCGGTCAAGGGGGACTGCACCAAGTGCCACACGGTGCGGGATATCCCTTTTGCTGCCGACGCCACCTTCAGCCACGCTGCCCACTTGGGATTCGGCCATGTCTGTGGCGACTGCCACAGCAAGCTCTTTGTGGCCGGCCCCAAAAGCAAGCGCTACACCATGCTGGAGATGGAGACCCAGCAGTCGTGCGGCGGTTGTCACAACGGCAGTACCGCCTTCTCGGTCAAGGGGGACTGCGGCCGGTGTCATACGGCTGTCAGGGATGTGACCTTCGCGAAAAGCGATGCATTCTTCAGCCATAAGATCCATACAGCTCTGCTGGGGTGTGGCAGCTGCCACAGCGGTATCTTCGTCGGTGGCGTCAACAGCCGCCGCTACACCATGGCCGAAATGGAGAAGGGACTCTCCTGCGGGGTCTGCCACGAGGACAAGACCGTCTTCGGCGTCCGGGGCAACTGTGACCGCTGCCACGTGAAGACGCGGAATGTGAGCTTCAAGACGGGGGCTGCCGGCACGGTTGCCTTCCGGCACGATTTCCACCGCCAGATGTATGGCTGCGGAGACTGTCACAACGGCATCTTCACCGCCGGTGCGGGGCGCAAGAGCTTCACCATGGCCGAGATGGGGCAGGGAAAATCGTGCGGCGCCTGCCATGACGGCAAGACCGCCTTTGCCGCCACTACTGCCGCCAACTGTGGCAAATGCCATCCCCTGCGGGATGTGATCCTTCCCCACGATGCCCGTTTCCCCCACGTGAAGCACCTGGAATCCCAAACCTGCAGCGACTGCCATAACGGGCTCTTCCTCTCCGGTCCCGGAAACAAGCGCTGGACCATGGCGCAGATGGAGCAGGGCAATTCCTGTGGCGCCTGCCATGACGGCTCGATCGCCTTCACCGTCAAGGGATCGTGCGGCACCTGCCATACCTCCACCGTGGAGGTGGCGATTCCGGTCCGCCAGACGGGAGTCACCCGCTTCAGCCACACGTTCCACGCAGGCCTCCATGGCTGCACCGATTGCCATAACGGGATCTTCGGAGCCGGCGCATCGGCCAGGCGCCACACCATGGCCGACATGGAGAAAGGGGGCTCGTGCGGCGCCTGCCACGATGGGAAAAGCGCCTTCACCGTGAAGGATAACTGTACCAAATGCCATCCGGTGAAGGAGATCTCCTTCAAGGAACCGGGCGCTCTCTTCAGCCATACCTTCCACCTCAACGCCTATTCGTGCGCCGACTGCCACGATGCCCTCTTTAAGCCTGATTCCGAGAACCGGCGCTGGACCATGGCCGACATGGAGAAGGGCAAATCGTGCGGCGCCTGCCATGACGGCAAGAGTGCCTTTGGCGTCGCCGGTGCCTGCGAGAAGTGCCATCCGGCCACCAAGGGGATCAAGTACGAGCTTCCCGGCGATGTGGGGAGCGTCCTCTTCAGCCATAAATCCCACTCCGCCAAGGGATACGGTTGCGTTGACTGCCACAGCAAGATTATCGTGGCCGGCGCCGGGAGGAAATCCCATACCATGAAGGAGATGGAGCAGGGACAGTCGTGCGGCGCCTGCCACGGTTTCAGCATGGCCTTCAGTGTTAAGGATCCCATCCACTGCGAGAAGTGTCACCAGAGGCTCTATTGATGCATCCCTGAACCAGCCTCCATCA
This sequence comes from Geobacter grbiciae, assembly GCF_018531165.1. Taxonomy (NCBI): domain Bacteria; kingdom Pseudomonadati; phylum Thermodesulfobacteriota; class Desulfuromonadia; order Geobacterales; family Geobacteraceae; genus Geobacter; species Geobacter grbiciae. The sequence goes on from NZ_JAHDIW010000009.1 coordinate 136,604, forward strand.
CCTTTCGTCGCCCCCGCCGGCCCTGTGAACATGTTTGCATGGCCGGCGTTTTTATGCTAAAAACAAACCTTTGATTTTAATCCCTTACTGACCCGCCAACCGGAGGTAGCACGTCGTGGAAGAGAAATACATCCCCCGAAACGTCGAAGAGAAGTGGCAGAAAATCTGGGAGGAGAATAAGACCTACAAGGTCACAGAAGATCCTTCCAAGCCCAAGTACTATCTCCTCGAAATGTTCCCCTATCCTTCGGGGCGCATCCACATGGGGCACGTGCGCAACTACTCCATCGGCGACGTGGTGGGTCGCTTCAAGCGGCTGCGCGGCTTCAATGTCCTCCATCCCATGGGGTGGGACGCGTTCGGCATGCCGGCGGAGAATGCAGCCATTCAGCATAAGAGCCACCCGGCCAAGTGGACCTACGAGAACATCGCCTACATGCGGAGCCAGCTCAAGAAGATGGGTCTTTCGTATGATTGGGACCGGGAGCTGGCCACCTGTGACCTTGACTACTACAAGTGGGAACAGAAGGTGTTCCTTGAGATGTATGAGAAGGGGCTAGCCTACAAGAAGACCTCCTACGTCAACTGGTGCCCCAAGTGCGAGACGGTTCTGGCCAACGAGCAGGTGGAGGACGGAGCCTGCTGGCGCTGCGACAGCGAGGTGACCCAGAAGGAGCTGGAGCAGTGGTTCTTCCGGATCACCGACTACGCCGAGGAACTTCTGGAGTATACCGAGAAGCTCCCCGGCTGGCCCGAGCGGGTGCTGACTATGCAGCGCAACTGGATCGGCAAGAGCTACGGCTGCGAAATCGATTTTCCCGTGGAGGGGAGCCTCGCCAAGATAAAGGTGTTCACCACCCGCCAGGACACTCTCTACGGCGCAACCTTCATGTCCCTGGCCCCCGAGCACCCCATGGCCCTGGAGCTGACAACCCCTGACCGCCGGGCCGAGGTTGAGGCCTTCATCGACAAGGTGAAGAAGACCGACAAGATCAAGCGGACCGCCGAGGACTTCGAGAAGGAGGGGGTCTTTACGGGCTCCTACTGCATCAACCCGGTGACCAACCGGCGGATGCCGGTCTTTCTTGCCAACTTCGTCCTTCTCGACTACGGCACCGGCGCGGTCATGGCCGTGCCGACCCATGACCAGCGCGACTTCGAGTTTGCAAGGAAGTACGATCTGCCGCTCCAGGTAGTCATCCAACCGGAGGGCGAAACCCTCGATCCCGCCGCAATGGCCACCGCCTACACCGAGGTGGGGACGATGGTCAACTCTGGCACCTTTGACGGACTGCGGAGCGACGAGGCGAAGGAGAAGATCGCCGATTACCTGGCAAAGGAGGGGATCGGCACCAAGACCGTCAACTTCCGGCTGCGGGACTGGGGCATCTCCCGCCAGCGCTACTGGGGGAACCCGATCCCGGTCATCTACTGCGATATCTGCGGCGTGGTGCCGGTGCCGGAAAAGGACCTGCCAGTGGTGCTCCCCATGGATGTGGAGTTCACCGGAGAGGGGGGGAGCCCCCTCAAGAAGCTCGACTCCTTCGTGAATGTTCCCTGCCCCCAGTGCGGCCAGATGGCGCGCCGGGAGACCGATACCATGGACACTTTCGTCCAGTCCTCCTGGTACTTCCTCCGCTACTGCTGCCCCGATTTCGCCGCCGGCCCCATCGACAAGGCCCGGGCCGAGTACTGGATGTCCGTTGACCAGTACATCGGCGGCATCGAGCACGCGGTGCTCCATCTCCTCTACGCCCGCTTCTTTACCAAGGCCCTGCGGGATTTGGGGTATGTGACCGTTGACGAGCCGTTCACGAACCTCCTCACCCAGGGGATGGTCATCAAGGACGGCGCCAAGATGAGCAAGTCCAAGGGGAACGTGGTGGATCCCGATGCCCTCATTAACCGGTACGGGGCCGACACGGCACGACTTTTCTCCCTCTTTGCCGCGCCGCCGGAGAAGGATCTGGACTGGAGTGACCAGGGGGTCGACGGGAGTTACCGCTTCCTCAGCCGGGTCTGGCGTCTTGTCTGCGATCTTCTCCCCTTTGTCGGTAAGGGGGGAGCCGTTGATTCGGCTTCCCTCTCCGACGATGCCCGGGGGCTCCGCCGTGCCGTCCACAAAACAATCCGCAAGGTCACCGACGATATCGACGAGCGGTTCCACTTCAACACCGCCATTGCCGCGATCATGGAACTGGTGAACGCCATCTACGCCTTCGAGCCCAAGAATGCGCCGGAAAACGGGCCGGTCCTCACGGAAGCCATCGAGAGTGTCGTCATCATGCTTTCCCCCTTTGTTCCCCATGTGACGGAGGAACTCTGGGAGGCCCTTGGCCACCAAGGAGGGGTGGAGGCGGCCGGTTGGCCCTCCTTTGATCCGTCAGCCGCTGTGGACGAGGAATTCCTCATCGTGGTCCAGGTGAACGGCAAGCTCCGTGGCAAGGTGACGGTTGCCACTGACGCTACCGAGGAGCAGGTCAAGGCCGCTGCCTTCGCCGACGAGAAGGTGAAGCCGTGGATAGAAGGGAAGCAGCTCAGGAAGGCGATTTATGTGCCGGGTAAGCTTCTCAACATCGTGGTGGGGTGACGGGTCTATGTCGACCCTGAAGGGGAGCATTGTGCGTCTTGTGGTGGCAATCGTGACCATGCTGGTTATTGCCGGGTGCGGCTACCACATCATGAGACCGGCGCGGGGCGGGGCTGAGCTCGAAGGCAAGACCCTGCAGGTTTCCATCTTTACCAACCGGAGCTTCAGGCCAAACATCGAAGCAACCCTTACCGATATTATCGTAGATGAGTTGGCCAAGAGGGAGGGTACCCGGCTTGTGGAGAGAGGAGGCGATCTCGTTCTCTCGGGAACTGTCCTCACCTATGGCACCTCCCACGCCTCCTATACCGCCAAGGACGAGGTGAAGGAATACCGCGCCACGGTTACTGCGGAGGTAGCGCTGCGTCGGAACGACACCGGCCAGGTGGTCTGGAAGGGTGTCATCACGTCTACTCAGGATTTTCCCGCCCTGACCGATCTGGTTGTCCAGCAGAACAGCGAGGATGCCGCGATTCGGGAGATCTGCCGCAAGATGGCGCGGGAAGTCTATATTCACCTTACGGAAGATTTCTGATGTCCATGGAGTCCCTGTTCCGACTTCTTCGAGCCCATGAAAATCGACGAATTCAATAAAGCCTTGGACCGGGGAGAGATTTCTCCCCTTTATTATTTCCATGGGGACGAGCCGCACCTCATGGAACGGGCCGTGAAGCGGCTCATGGATAGTGCTGTCCCCCCCGATTTCCGCGATTTCAATCTGGATGTCTTCTACGGCAACGAGTGCAAGGGGGACGAGGTTGCCTCGGTTGCCCAGACGCTCCCCATGTTCGCCGATCGACGGATGGTCCTCGTGAAGCGGGCCGGAGATCTCTCCGCTGCCGCCCTGGAGATTCTCGCCTCCTGTGTCGCCGACCCTCCGCCAACCACCTGTCTCGTCTTCATGGGGGAGAAGGTGGACCAGCGGAAGAAGTTTTTCCAGGAGATGAAGAAGAAGGGGGAGCTTGTGGAGTGCAAGCGCCCCTATGAGAATCAGCTTGGCGCCTTCATCCGTGAGGAGGCAAAGGGGCTCGGCAAGCGGGTCGAACCGGCGGCGGCCGAGATGCTGGTCTATCTGGTGGGGAACAACCTGGGCGAACTCTCCACCCAGTTGGAAAAAGTAGCCCTGTACGTGGGGCAGCGTGAGACGATCTCTGTGGAGGATGTGCGGGGAATTGTCTCCGACACGAAGGTGGAGAGTGTTTTCGATCTTACGAATGCCCTCGGGGAGCGAAACGTGGTAAAGGCGCTCCGAAGCCTGGCCACCATACTCAGGGACGGGGAGGCGCCGCTTATGCTTCTAGCCATGATCGCGCGGCACTTTCGGCAGCTCTGGCGAGTGCGTGATCTGATGGCGCAGAAAGTCCCCCAGCAGGACATTTCCCGCCTTGCCGGGATCAATCCCTACTTCATCAAGGGAGTCATGGCACAGGCGCGGAACTTTTCCGCCTCAGAATTGAAAAAAGTTTTTGAGGGCCTCTATGCTACCGACCTTGCCTTGAAGGGGGGAGGGGCGAAACGGCCGACCCTGACTTTGGAAAAGCTTGTGATGGACGTCTGTGGGATGGGCTCCCGGTAGCAAGAGGGAGGAAATTATCTCATGCAGCAAGGCATTTGACCGTGCAGCGTCACAGAAAAAGGGACCCCTGTCGGGAGTCCCTTTTAGTAGTGCATATAGAAAAAATGGTTACCCGAGGGTATTCACCAGTTTGGTGAGACGGGAAACGTTGCGGGATGCGGCATTGGCGTGGATGATCCCCTTGGTGGCCGCCTTGTCGATGACCGGGATCGCTGCCTGGAGGGCTTCTTTGGCCTTGGCTGCATCCTTGGCCTCGACTGCCTCACGCACATTCTTTATGAAAGTCCGCAGACCGGAGCGGATGGACTTGTTTCTGAACTGCTTTCTCTTGTTTTGCTTGATTCTTTTCAGGGCCGACTTGTGATGAGCCAAACTACACCTCCAGTATGTATTACGAGTGGATTCAGATAATTTTGAAAGTCAATTAGTTAGCATTGAATGGAGTGGCAAGTCAAGCTAAAAATCTCGTGGCCTATGGTGGCAAGAGAGAAGGGGATATGGGGCAATCTTCGTCCCGCACATATTGGGTGCTGGAAGCCATTGCCGGACTTTATCCCGCTTGTGCGGTATACGGCAAATACGCAGTTGACGGGACGCGGCGTAATTTCGTAATATCTATCGAATTATCCGCAGGAAAGAGGACCCGTGACCGGCGAAAAACTTCTGTATATCGAAACCTTTGGTTGCCAGATGAACGTGAGCGATTCCGAGAAGGTGGCGTCGCTCCTGAGGGGGGAGGGGTACTCCCAGACTCCCGATTCATCGGAGGCGGACCTGATTATTGTGAACACCTGCAGCGTGCGGGCAAAGGCCGAGCACAAGGTCTACAGCTACCTGGGCCGCTTTCGGAAGCTTAAGCGTGACAGACGGTTGCTTCTGGGCGTGGGGGGGTGCGTGGCGCAGCAGGAGGGGGAACGGCTCCTGAAGCGGGTGCCGTGGCTCGATCTCGTCTTCGGAACGCACAACCTCCATCTTTTGCCGGAGATGGTCAGGGCCGCGGAGCAGGGAGAGCGCAGGGCCGCGGTGGATTTCATCGACAACGAGGCAAGGCTCGACTTGTTCCCGCAAGCCGACGAAGGGGGGGGCGTAACCCGCTTCGTGACGGTCATGCAGGGGTGCGACAACTTCTGCTCCTACTGCATCGTCCCTTACGTGCGGGGAAGAGAGATCAGCCGCCGTTCCGTCGAGATCATCGGAGAGATTCGCAGCGCCGTGGCTGGTGGCGTGCGGGAGGTGACGCTTCTGGGCCAGAATGTCAACTCCTACGGGCTGAAGACGCCGGGTGAGCTGAGTTTTGCGGGGCTCCTGCGGGAAATTTCGGCCATCGACGGCCTGGAGCGGATCCGCTTCACCACCTCCCACCCGAAGGATATCTCACCGGAGCTCATTGCCTGCTTCGCCGAGCTTCCCAAGCTCTGCGGACACATCCATCTGCCGGCCCAGGCGGGGAGCGATTCGATTCTGGCACGCATGAACAGGGGCTATACGCGGCAGGAATACCTGGAAAAGGTGGCAGCGCTCAGGGCGGCTCGCCCGGAGATCCTCATAACCGGGGACATCATCGTCGGCTTCCCCGGTGAGACGGAGGCCGATTTTCTCCAGACCCTCTCCCTCATGGAGGAGGTCCGCTATACCGACATCTTTTCCTTTGCCTATTCCCCCCGCCCCGAGACCGCCGCCGCGTCCCTCGGCGACAGGATTATGCGCAAGGAGACCACGGAGCGCCTGGAACGGGTTCAGGGGCTCCAGCGGGACATGACCATTGAGAGGCATGCCGGCTTTGTCGGCACCTGCCAGGCGGTCCTCGTGGAAGGGATGAGCAAGCGGGGAGACCAGCTCTACGGCCGCACCGACGGCAACCTGATCGTGAACTTTGCCGGCAATCCCTCCCTCGCAGGTTCCCTCGTCGACGTGCGCATCACTCGCGGCTACCCGAATTCGCTCCTGGGCGAACTCGCAGTTTTTCAATAAGAAAACGGAGCACCCATGTACCTGAAGATGAACATCCACGGCTTTGCCCTCGACTCCATCGCCCAGAGGCCGGTCGTCCTCCTCAAGGATGCCGATGAGGCGAATACCATCCCCATCTGGATCAACAGCAGCGACACCCTGTACATCGTGGCCGAACTCGTCCGCCATGACGCCGCGGCCAAGAGCGACCGCAAGGATCTCCTCTCGGCGCTGCTCGGTCATTTGGACGCAGAAGTGGCGGAGATTGTCATCGAGGACATGAAGGACGGCCTCTTCGACGCTTCAGTGGGGGTTTTGCTGGACGGCGAGACGGTGCTGCTCCCGGTGCGGATCCCCGAGGCCCTGGTGTTGGCCCTCAAGCACTCCCTGCCGGTCATGGTGGCGGACCACCTACTCAACAAGATTGCAAAGAGCAACGGTGACACCGACGAACGCTTCACCGACGCCGATGCGCGCCGCTTTGTGGATTTTCTCGAAAACCTCGATCCCGCCGATCTCGGCAAATATCCCATGTGAATTGATGGGGCGACAGCCCCGTCGTGACAGATTTTGGAGAGGAGCCATCAATGCGTCAGGAGTCCCTCGATTTTTTCAAACAGCTGGTCGAAGCCCCAAGCCCCTCCGGCTACGAACAGCCGGCCCAGCGGGTCTTTCGCGATTACATCGCCCCCTTTGCCGAAGTGACCACCGATGTCATGGGGAACGTGTTCGGCCTCATCCGCGGCGAGGGTGAAGACCTTCCGCGGGTCATGATCGTGGGGCACTCGGACGAGATCGGCTTCCAGGTGAAGTACATCGACGACAACGGTTTCATCTTCTTCGCTCCCATCGGCGGGGTGGATGCCCATCTGACGCCGGGGAAGCGAGTCCGCATCCACACGGCCAAGGGAGAGGTGGCGGGCGTCATCGGCAAGAAGCCGATCCACCTCATGGATGAAGAGGACCGGAAAAAGGTGGTCCGCCTTGACGCCCAGTACATCGACATCGGCGCGGCCGACAAGAATGATGCCCAGGAGGCCGTACGGGTCGGCGATCCGGTTACCTTCGCCGTCGGCTTCGAGTCGCTCCTGGGGGACCGGGTCGCTTCCCGGGCCTTTGATGACAAAGCCGGGAGCTTCGTGGTGGCCGAGGTGCTCCGAACCGTGGCCGAATCGGGGGTGAAGCTTCCGGTGGACCTCTACGGTGTCTCGTCCGTGCAGGAGGAAATCGGGCTCCGCGGCGGCACCACCAGCTCCTACAGCGTTAACCCCCATGTGGGGATCTGCGTGGAGGTGGATTTTGCCACGGATCAGCCCGACGTGGAGAAGAAGCACAACGGCGAGGTGAAGCTCGGCAAAGGGCCGATTCTCCCCCGGGGGGCCAACATCAACCACCCCCTCTTTGACCTCCTCTCGGCCACGGCGGATCGGGAGGGGATTGCGGTCCAGTACACCGGCATTGCCCGGGCCACAGGTACCGACGCCAACGTGATGCAGATATCCCGGGGTGGCGTTGCCACAGCCCTGGTGAAGCTGCCGCTCCGCTACATGCACACGCCGGTGGAGGTCATCTCCCTCTCCGATCTGGAGAACGCCGTTCGACTTATCGTCGCTGCGCTGCCGGGTATGGGGAAAAAAGAGGCGTTCATTCTGCGCTGACGAAGAGGGCTCGGAGTGAAACGGTTTTTCTCTTCGAGCCCTCCCTGATTTTCTCTTTGATTTTAACCCCTTTTAACTTGACTCACCTTTTTGCCTCGACTATCTTTTTCGGTTAATACTTTGAGACCCACCACAAAGGAGTCCGCGATGTTAGACGAAACGATTCAGGAAGGCCTGACCTTCGACGACGTTCTGCTCGTCCCTGCCCATTCTCAAGTTCTCCCCCGCGATGTCTCCCTCAATACCCGCCTGACCCGAAATATCCACCTCAATATTCCGCTCGTTTCCGCTGCCATGGATACGGTCACCGAGGCCCGGACCGCCATCTGCATGGCCCGCGAGGGGGGAATCGGCATCATCCACAAGAACCTCACCATCGAGGAACAGGCCATGGAGGTGGACAAGGTCAAGAAAAGCGAATCGGGCATGATCGTGGACCCCATCACCATGCGCCCCAACCAGAAGATCCACGAGGCCCTGGCCATCATGGAGAAGTACCGGATCTCCGGGGTTCCGGTTACCAACGCCAAGGGGAAGCTGGTCGGCATCCTCACCAACCGCGACCTCCGTTTCGAGACGGATCTGAACCTTCCCATATCCGCCCGCATGACCAAGAAGCGGCTCGTGACCGTGGCGGTGGGCACCACCCTCGAAGAGGCCAAGGAGCATCTGAAGCAGACCCGGGTGGAGAAACTCCTGGTTGTGGACGACGATAAGAACCTCAAGGGGCTCATCACCATCAAGGATATCGAGAAGGTCAGGAAATACCCCAATGCCTGCAAGGACGGCCTGGGGCGCCTGCGGGTCGGCGCTGCCGTCGGTCCGACCGCTGACATGCTGGTCCGTGCCGATGCCCTCGTGAAGGCCGGTGTTGATGTGATTGCCATCGACACGGCCCACGGTCATTCCCAGGGGGTTCTGGACGCAATACGCTCCTTGAAGTCAGCGTTTCCGGGGGTTGAACTCATCGCCGGCAACATCGCCACTGCCGAGGCCGCCGAGGCTCTCATCAAGGCAGGGGTCGACGCCATCAAGGTGGGGATCGGTCCCGGCTCCATCTGCACCACCCGCGTGGTGGCCGGGGTCGGCGTGCCCCAGATCAGCGCCATCGCCCAATGCGCAAAAGTCGCCCGCAAATACGACATCCCCCTCATCGCCGATGGCGGGGTCAAATACTCCGGCGACGTCACCAAGGCAGTGGCCGCCGGCGCCGACGTCATCATGATCGGGTCGCTCTTCGCCGGCACCGAGGAGTCCCCCGGCGACACCATCCTCTATCAGGGCCGCGCCTACAAGAGCTACCGCGGCATGGGCTCCATCGGCGCCATGAAGGAGGGGAGTAAGGACCGCTACTTCCAGAGCGACGTGGAGAGCGAGGTGAAGCTGGTTCCCGAAGGGATTGAGGGGATGGTTCCCCTGCGTGGACCGCTGGGTGCCAACGTCCACCAGCTCATGGGGGGGCTCAGGGCCGGCATGGGCTACACCGGCTGCCACACCGTCAGCGAACTCCAGCAGAAGGGGCGCTTCATCCGGATCACCGGCGCCGGGCTCAAGGAGTCCCACGTCCACGACGTCATGATTACCAAGGAAGCTCCCAACTACCGGGTTGAGAACGTACGATGAGCAGTGATATCCACAGCGAGAAAATCCTGATCCTGGACTTCGGTTCACAGTACACCCAACTCATCGCCCGGCGAGTGCGGGAGGCCCACGTCTACTGCGAACTCCATCCCTTCGATATGGACCTGGCGGCGATCCGCGCCTTTGCCCCGCGGGGGATCATCCTCTCCGGCGGCCCCAAGTCGGTGTATGAGGAAGGGGCCCCGGCGGTGGAGGAGGCTCTTTTCGAGCTGGGAGTGCCGGTCCTTGGCATCTGCTACGGCATGCAGCTCATGAGCCGCCACTTTGGCGGCCAGGTGGTGCCGGCCGGGAAACGGGAGTTCGGCCACGCTGACCTCCTGGCTGTGGGGACTCCCGGCCCCCTCTTCGATGGCTTTTTCGTGGAAGGGAAAAGCCCGGTCTGGATGAGCCATGGCGACCATGTGTCTCTGGTTCCCGCAGGGTTTCAGGTGGTGGGGGAGACGGCCAACGCGCCGGTCTGCGCCATCCAGGATCTTGCCCGCAATCTCTATGGTGTCCAGTTTCACCCGGAAGTTAACCATACCCCTCGGGGGGAACTCCTCATCGATACCTTTGTCCGGAAGATCTGCGGTTGCAGTGGCCAGTGGACGCCGGGACACATTATCGATGATGCCGTCAGCCGTATCCGCGCCCAGGTGGGGAATGACCGGGTGATCCTCGGCCTTTCGGGCGGAGTCGACTCGTCGGTGGCCGCAGCCCTGATCCATCGCGCCATCGGCGACCAGCTCACCTGTGTTTTCGTGGACAACGGCCTGTTGCGCCTCAGCGAGGGGGACCAGGTGATGGCCACCTTTGCCGAGAATCTCGGAGTCAAGGTGATACGGGTGGACGCCGAGGATCGCTTTCTCACGGCCCTGGCCGGCGAGAGCGACCCGGAGAAAAAACGCAAGATCATCGGCAAACTCTTCGTGGATATCTTCGAGGAAGAGTCGAATAAGATCACCGACGCCCGCTGGCTTGCCCAAGGGACCATCTACCCCGACGTCATCGAGAGCGCCGGAGCCAAGACCGGCAAGGCCCACAACATCAAGAGCCACCACAACGTGGGGGGACTCCCCGACTACATGAAGCTGAAGCTCCTGGAGCCCCTGCGGGAGCTCTTCAAGGATGAGGTCCGGGCCATCGGCGAGGAGCTGGGGCTTCCCCATCAGATGGTATGGCGCCATCCCTTCCCGGGGCCGGGGCTTGGGGTCAGGATCCTTGGCGAGGTGAAGAAGGAGTACGCCGACATCCTCCGCCGGGCCGACGCCATCTACATCGAGGAGCTTTACGCTGCCGGCCACTACGACAAGATCAGTCAGGCTTTCGCCGTCTTCCTGCCGGTTAAGAGCGTCGGGGTCATGGGTGACGGTCGCACCTACGAGTACGTGGTGGCGCTGCGGGCCGTGGAGACCAAGGACTTCATGACCGCAGGGTGGTATCCGCTTCCCTACGAGGACATGGCCCGCATATCGAGCAGGATCATCAACGAGGTGAAGGGGGTCAATCGGGTGGTGTACGACATCTCCAGCAAGCCTCCCGCTACCATAGAGTGGGAATAGATTCATTTCAGAAAGGGCGCCGAACGGCGCCTTTTTCTTTTTTTCGGACCCACCTGAAAATACGGAGTGATTTGGTATTATTTCAGTAGAGAGAGTAAATCAAACCAGGGAAAGGGGGCTTGTGTATGAACGTTATCGACTGTGCGCTCAAGATGGAGGAGGAGGCTGCTGCACATTACATACAACTGGCGGCGGCTTCTTCTGTTGATGAGTTGCAGCGCATTTTCAGTATGCTGGCGGCGGCGGAAAAGGAGCACCATGCTACCCTCTTGTCCATGCTGGGTAATATTGATCCGGCAAAGGCGGAATTCAAGGCCCTCGACGAGGCTGCATGCGCCTTCAAACCGCTCCTCGGCAAGCGTGACCTGGTGTCTGAACTGCTGAAGGATCCTGACGGATACCAGCACGTGGTGAGGGAAGAGGAGGCAAGCATCAAATTCTACGAGGAACTTGCTGGCAAGGCTGACAACGAGGAGACCCGCGCTCTGTTGAAGAAGCTGGCCGATGAGGAACGGCGACACCTGAGCATCGTGGAAAATATTTACTCGTTCGTGGAAAATCCGAAGACCTATCTTGCGTGGGGAGAGTTCAGCAACCTGAAGGAATACTGAAACGAACAATTTCCCAGCCCGCGCGTAAAAGCCCGCCCAGAGACGGGCTTTTTTATTGCGGCCAAGCCGTGAAACGCTCTATAGTTATTAGGTTGCTTCAGTTTCAGGAGTCTGCTGTGCTGTACCCTGTCAACCTCATCATTTTCGATCTGGATGGAACCCTCATCGATTCCCTTCCTGACCTCGCCGACGCCACAAACCACATGCTGTCCAGTCTCGGTAGGCCTTCCATCGGCCAGAATGCCGTGCGCAGACTCGTGGGGCAGGGGGCGCGCCGTCTTGTCGAACGGGCCCTTGCCGGTGCTTCTGAGGACGAAATCAATCAGGGGCTTGATCTCTTCCTCGACTACAATCACCGGCATATTGCCGACCGAACCGTCCTCTATCTCGGCGTTCCGGAGACCCTCGACGCCCTGAAGGGGCGGGGGATGCGGATGGCGATCATCTCCAACAAGAACGTGGCCCTCTGTCGTGAGGTAGTCTCTGTCCTTGGCATAGACCGCTACTTTGACGAGGTTCTGGGTGCCGATTCCCTGCCGTTCCGTAAACCGTCGCCCGAGCCGGTCCTGAAGCTTTTGGCCGATTTCGGGGTGCCTCCGGAACGGGCAGCCCTGGTCGGAGACAGCATTAACGACATGGCCGCCGCCAAGGGGGCAAGGGTATCAACGGTGGGATGCACCTGGGGGTATGGCGAACTGACGGAGCTTGCCGATGCTGATTATCTTGTTGAAAGCTTCGGTGAACTTTTTGGAATACCGTTGTTTTGTGGTGGCGAGGTAAGTATATAATGGTTGGGGTTGCGGTGCAGGGATGGACCGGGCGCATGCTGTGTGTCGATCTGGCGACAAGGGAGAGTCGGCGCGAGACGATTCCGGCGGAATTTCTCCAGGCCTATCTGGGGGGCCGGGGGCTTGGGGTGAGGCTCATGCGGGATTGGTACCGGCTCGATCCCTACGATCCGGCCATGCCGCTCATTTTCGCCGTCGGTCCCCTCTGCGGCACGCCAGCCCCTACAGCGGCCCGCCTTTCGGTCGTGTCCCGCTCTCCTCTTACCGGCACCATCTACGACTGCTCCGCCGGAGGGCGCTTTGCGTGGCGCCTGAAAGCGGCAGGGTTCGATGCTTTGGTGGTTACCGGCAAAAGTGCAACCCCTGTTGCCATTGCGATTACGCCGTCGGGCGCCGAGATCGTCGATGCGAGCCAGCTTTGGGGGAAAACGGTCCATGATACCGTCACGGCCCTTGCCGGCCGCGGAAGCGTGGCAACCATCGGGCCGGCTGGAGAACGAGGGGTCCTCTTCGCCAATATCATGATGGGAGAAGGGAATTCGGTGGGGCGTGGCGGCCTCGGTGCGGTCATGGGGGCGAAGGGGCTGAAGGCGGTTGTGGTGAATGGCGACCAGCCCGTGGTCATCGCCGACCGGGAGCGGTTCGAAAAGGCTCGGCAGGACGTGATGCGGCTTTTCCGCGCTTCACCTGTCATCTTCGGCGAACTGGGGATTGGCGAATATGGCACGCCGGCCTTGGTGGATCTCATGCGCCAGCGCCGCATGGCCCCTACCGACAACTTCCGGCGGACCGTCTTCGAGGAGTCGGGGAACTACTCCGGGCCCGCCATTCGACGCGATTTCCACGCCAAAAAAGACGGCTGCTACGGCTGCCCCATCCAGTGCAAGAAGAGTACTCCTGCCGGAGAGCATCTTCCCGAATACGAGACCCTCTCCCATTTCGGGGGGTTGAACGGCATTGCCAGCCTTGCATCAATCGTGAAATCCAACACCCTCTGCAACGAACTGGGGATGGACACCATCTCCGCCGCCGCCACCCTCTCGGCCTGGGGGGAGGCGCGTGGCAGTTTCCCTGATGGCGAGGAGGTGCAGCGACTGCTGGCCGACATCGCCTTCCGCCGGGGTGACGGTGAGCTTCTTTCGCTCGGTTCCCGGCGGGTTGCCGAGGCCCTGGGGCAGCCCGGCCTCTCCATGAGTGTCAAGGGGTTGGAGCTTCCCGCCTACGATCCCCGTGGCGCCTACGGTATGGCCCTGGCCTATTGCACCAGCAACCGTGGCGGATGCCACCTGCGCGCCTATCCCATTTCCCACGAGATCCTCCGCAAGCCCATTGCCACCGACCGCTTTTCGTTCTCGGGCAAGGCGCGGATCATTGCCATTGCCGAGGACACCAACGCCGCCGTCGATTCCCTGGTTGCCTGCAAGTTCTCGTTCTTCGGTGCCACGCTGGAAGAATATGCCGAGCTGTTGTCAGCAACCACCGGTATTGACTACTCACCCCAGGACCTCAAGGAGATCGGTCGGCGGATTTGCCTCACCGAGCGGTTCTACAACTGCGACAACGGATTCAGTGTGGCGGACGACAGTCTCCCGGAGCGGTTCTTTTCGGAGCCGGGCTCCAGTGGGGAGGGGGTCGAAATTCCTCCCCTCGATCGAGCGCGCTTTGATGAGGAGTTGCAGAAGTACTACCGGATTCGCGGCCTCACCCCGGAGGGGGTGTTCGCGGATCGGGACTTGCTGGTGAAGCAGCCATAAAGACCATGCGGTTTCAGATGAGATGTGCCTGCCTATCTGGCTGTTCTGTCGATATTCTTTTGTTTGAGTTGCTGCTACCAGTGCGTATTGAGGTAATTGGGTAAGTATATGTTTGATCAGATCGCCGCCTACACGAACAAGCTTGTTGCCGACCGCTCGGCCCTGCCGGGGGAGATCGCCATTGCCGCCCAGGACGATGCGCTCATTGCCGACGGCTACCCCGCGCTGGCGCAATTGGCCGGCGACGTCCTTGCCCGGCTCAGTTGCCTTGGCCTGATAGCGGCCCGGCCGTCGCTCCCCTTCGCCGATTTCCTGGTAGCCCGGGCGCCGCGGAAAGAGTCGTTCATCGTCCCCCGGGACACGGAAACACGCACCTTTCTCCACGATATCCCGTTCCTGCGGCGGGAGGAACTGGGAAGCGACCCGGCCCCGGCCATCGCCCGACTCCTGGGGAGCCGCAAGGGGGTAGTCGTGGAGGGGATGGGGATCGTGGCGAGCGGCGCCCTCACCATCGAGCAGGCCTACATCAACTACTCGTCGGTCTTCCATTCGACATTCGTGAAGTATCTCCAGGACGTGCTCCATGACGGCTTCGTCCTCCCCGGAGAAGCGGAGGCCTTTGCCGCGTTCCGCCGCGACTGGCTCCGCCCCCTCTCGGCCGACGGCCTTGCCTTCCACTGCGGCCCATTGGCCGATCCCGCCGTCATCCTCCACGAGATAACGACGGTGGGGCGCTATACGGTGGAGCGGGGGCTTGTGGACTCCTTCTTCGGCAACATCTCCTGCCGCGCCGGCGATGTCATCTACATCTCCCAAACCGCTGCGAGCCTCGACGCCCTGGCCGGCTGCATCGACCCGGTCCCTATGGACAATTCCTCCACCTTCGGCATCACCGCGTCCAGTGAGCTGCTGGCCCATCGCCGCATCTACGAGGTGTCGGGTGCTGCAACAATTCTCCATGGCCATCCCAAGTTCGCGGTGGTCATGAGCATGGAGTGCGACGAAGTCGGCTGCACCGTGACTGACTGCTGGAAAGAGTGCGACCGGGTCCGGCTGCTGGGTGACGCGCCGGTCGTGGCGGGGGAGATCGGGGCAGGCGGGCTGGCGAAGAGGGTTCCGCCGGTCATTGCCGGCCCTCGCCGGGCCGTGGTCTACGGACACGGGGTCTTTACGGTGGGAGAGAAGGATTTCGCCGAGGCCTTCCGGGCCATGGTCGAGGTGGAAAACTGGTGCCGGGAGGAATACTTCCGGAGGGTGGCAGAGACGCTGAAGATAGGTCCCTAGTTGAAATGCTTGGGGACTGACAGGGTGAAGGAGGTCCCTTCCGGCTCTCGACTGGTGAATGCAACCTTCCCCTTCAGGTACCGCTCGCCGAAGAGCTTCACGCTGTAAGTGCCGATCCCCCTGCCGCTGCCTGCCTTGGTGCTGAAGGAACGCTGAAATATCTGGAGCTGGACCTCTGCCGGCATGACCCCCGGGTTGGTAACGGCAAAGGTGACCCGCTCGGCGTCTTCGGAGCAGGAAAGGGTAACGGTTCCCTCCTGTGGCGTCGCCTCCAGGGCATTTTTTACAAGGTTTCCGAGGATGCGGTGCAGGATCTGCCCATCGCTTTCGATGGAGCAGTCAGCGATCTCTCCCATGACCAGGTGGCGTCCCGCTGCGATATCGTGGGTCACATAGAGGGCATGGACCTCCCGCACCAGATCCGGCACGCGCACCATCCCAAGGTCTGGTCTGAATTCCCCCCTTTCGGCGTCAAGGAGCTTGCGCTGGTGGTTGATCTCGTCGATAAGTCGGTTCGACAGGAGGACCATCCACTCCTTATATTCGAGTTCCTTTTCAGGGGGGAGATCCGGGTGTTCCATGAGCATGGCGGCAATGCCGTGAATGCCGCCGACGGTGTTGATCACGTCATGGAAAAAGACCCGCTCGAGGACGCTTCGACGCTTCTGGTCGCTGATGTCGCGCATGACGCAAACGGTGACCGGGATGCCATTGACCGTGGCGGGAGTTGAGCACACCTCAAGGTCCATGGATGTTATGTCGTTCCGGTTGAGGCTAATATGGCACTCATGGCAGTTCTGGATGAGGGTTTCCTGGCTTTCGAGGATCGACATGACCGCACCGCAGACGGAACAGTGATTGCCGGTGCCGCAACCCGCCGGCCCCTCCGAGGAGAAGATGCAGCCGAAAGTCTCGCCAGGACGCTTGCCGATGATGGAGGCGATGCCCAACCCGAAGGCGTCCAGCAGATGACGGTTGGCCGCAACAACCTGTCGTTCCTGGTTGAGGACGAGGGCATAGTCGGGTATGGCGTCGATCAGCGACGTGAGGGTGGTGTCGAGGAGGACTTGTTTGCGCACTTCCTCGACTTCCGTGCGGGATGCCCGTTCGGCAGCGGCGAAGAAAGTCGCGGCAATGTCTTTCGGTGCAGCCTTGGTCATCGGCCCGGTCTCCGGTTCTGTTAGGTAGCCCACAATTTAGCGGTATTCATTGCTGCAGTCAATGCCGTTGCCTTCAGACCGAGCGGATACTGATCTCTATGCCTGTGGGCCGGTGGGCATCCCGGAGGAGCTTTTCCGGAGCGGGTCTCCGTCCGCTGTTACAAAGGGGCTGTAACGGTGAAAAGTCGCGTCCTTGGCCGGCCGAGCAGTTATGGTTGTACAGAGACGACCGGCTGCTTCGGGAAGTTGGTGTCGGCTAATTGACGTTTTTCCTCATTTTTGCCAAAATTTTTTTGACGCCGTGTCATTTTTTTCTAAAGATTTTTCCACCCCCTGACGATATAGTAATCAACAAGAGAAAAACGGAGGGGACGGAGGCTGTGAGTGCCATGAAAATTGACGATAAGCCCATACTCCCAGCAACGGTAGCAACCAGAAGCGAAGCCGCCGCGGCGCTTGCCGACGGCGATATCCATAGGAGCGCCGCCCAGGGGCAGGGAGAGGATACGGTGCAACTTTCCGGCAATGCCGAACGGGTAGCCCGTATGAGTGAGGCCCTTCAGAAGATTCCCGACATCCGGGTGGAGCGGGTCCAGGAGCTCAAAAGGCAGGTGGCTGCCGGTGAATACGCCGTGAGCGCCCGCGACGTGGCCGAAAAGATGCTCATGACCATGAAGAAAGGGGTCGCTGTCTGACCGCCTATTGGAGATATGTCTTGAAAAGCCCGCCCTGTGCGGGCTTTTTTCTTGCCTCGTCTCCGCGGGGTGGTAATCTCATGCCATGGACGCTTCCATCGCATCTTTCCTGCAAAATCCGTTTCTGAGAACGCTGCGGCAGGCGTCAGCAAGCCTTGATCTACAATGCTATGTTGTTGGAGGATGCCTGCGCGACCTGCTGATGGGGCGCGGGGTGAACGACGTGGATATTGCCGTCGGCGGCGGGCCTGAGGCTCTTTCCCGCCGCTTTGCCAAAGAGTGTGGCGGCACCTTCTTCTGGCTCGACCAGGAGCGGGGGCATTCCCGCGTCGTCATCAAGGGAGGGGCCGGGATCGACACTTTCGACTTTGCTCCCCTGAGAGGTGAGGATATCTGTGCTGATCTCGCCCTTCGCGACTTCACCATCAACTCTCTTGCCGTGCCTCTCCAGGGTGGGGTGGAGCTTTTCGATCCCTTAAAAGGCGAAACCGATATCCGTGCTCAACTGGTAAGGCGTTGCGCCGAATCGGTTTTTCGTGATGACCCCCTGCGCCTTGTACGCGCATTCCGTTTTGCCGCCACCCTCGGCTTTCGCATCGAGACTGAAACTCTCGCGGCAATTACGACCCATGCACCTCTTATTGCAAACAGCGCTGGGGAGCGGATTCGAGACGAACTTTTCCAGGTTCTGTGCATGCCCGGAACCGGGTCTGTTTTCCGAACTATGGGTGATGCGGGACTTCTCTGTGTGCTCTTCGGACTCTCTCCCTCGCAGGTTTATCCGGCAGCGGAGGCCATGGACAGGGTCGAAGCTGTTGTGCAATCCCTTTCACAGCTGGGCGACGAAACTGCGGAAAAGGGATGCTTACGGCTTCAGGAGCAAATCCAGGGAGGTATGACGGTTCTGTCCCTCACGAAGCTGGCTGCTTTTCTTACTGTAACAGAAGCGGATCTCCCTGCGGCGGCAGATCGGCTTAAGCTTGGAAAGACGGCAGGGCAACTCGTGGAGAAGCTGTGTCGTGCCGATACTCTTGCCCTTGCAGAGCGGTTGGACACGGTCTCCGCGTACACGCTTTTCAACGCATGCGATCCCGCAGGGCTCGAACTGCCGTTGCTGCTTCTTGCCCGAGGACACATCACCGAATCGCGCTGTCGCGAACTTGCCCGTTACTACCTGCACTGCCATATCCCCCGGGGAGGGAACCTTCTCCTCTCTGGAGCTGAAATCATGGAGTTGCTTTCCGTTCCTCCCTGCAAGATGGTTGGGGACGCCCATGAGCTTCTCCGGGAGGCCCAGTGCACCGGCCAAGTGAGAACTGGCGCTGAAGCAAGCGTCTTCCTCAGGAAAAAACTGTTGACAACCAACGAGCCCATGGGCTAAAAAGTTGTACTCAATCAAGCGGGAATAACTCAGTGGTAGAGTGTCAGCTTCCCAAGCTGAAGGTCGCGGGTTCGAATCCCGTTTCCCGCTCCAAGAAAATCAAGGACTTAGCCGCCACGGTTAAGTCCTTTTTTGTTAGCTTAGAGGGTTATGTTTCCGTTTTTGTTTCCGTTTGGCGAAAAAAATACCCTGAAATGGTGTGAGTCATCCAGAATTCTTTTGAAACTTGGATTCCATAGAAAGTCGCTCCTGTACGGATTACGACGGTTGGAATCATTTTTTATCCTGCTGGAATATCCTGAAGTATGGGCTGGAAAAGTTACAGGATAAACCTCACAATTCGTCGGTCAGTCTCCATTGTTTCCGTTTTTGCATCCGTTTTTCGAAAAAAATACGAATAAACAGCCTGATAGTGATGATGGTTTCAGGTCGCAGCAAACAATATGGTGAGGGGTGTGGAATGGAATATCAAACCATAATGGCGACGACTGCTGACAGCGGATTAGGAACTATTATTCTGAATCGTCCCGAGCGATGCAACGCAATCTCCATCCTGATGCGGCAGGAGATCTCTGTCTGTCTGACAACCTGGAACGAAGACGATAACGTGGGTTGCGTGATTGTCACCAGGGCCGGAAACACTTTTTCGTCAGGGTTTGACCTGGATGAATTCAAGCAGGTAGATCGTCATGCCGAGCTGCTGGCATCTTCTTCCCGATATCACCTTGACCTGTGGAACTTCTCCAAGCCGACCATCGCAGCGATAAACGGACCAGCAATGGGGGGAGGCTTTGATTTGGCTTGTTTTTGCGATATCCGGATTGCCGCCCATATCAGCCTCTTTTGGTCATCCCGAGATCAAATTTGGTGCTCCGCCGCTCTACACTCCCTTGCGCCGGATCGTGCGAGATGGGTATGCACGCGATCTATGTCTGACTGGACGAAGGATTGACTCCGCAGAGGCGATGAGGAGGGTTGGTCAGTGCGGTGTATGAGGTGGAGCAATTACCTGAAGAATCAGGCAAATTGGCAGCAGCTATCCTAGAGTCGCGTGCCGGTGGGTTGCGTTATTTGAAGCGCACCTTCGTAGCTGATAGCGGCAGCTTTGAGGAGTCTTTCGCTCTTGAGCACGACCGGGCCTTTCGAGAGGTCATCCTGAAGAAATTCGGGGGTTGAAGGGAACGGTTATGGATACTGGCCCAATAGTCTGGCTGGCTGCCAACAATGACAGAGCATGGTTCTAGGCCCACAGGGGTGAGTATGAGGATAATATGATGGAGCCGCTCAAGGCGTTGGACAGCGACCTGCCACGGCTGATGCACAGACATAGGTCCGGTTGGACAAGAATGACTCTGCTTTCATTTTTATGGAACAGGTAGCGGATGCAGCAGCTTGGACAACTCACAAAGATTTTCCGCTTTTCTCTCGTTTATAGCTGATACCTAGCTTGTTAACTCGCCACCTTAAAGTGTTTGGATTAACTTTAAGCAATTCAGCAGCACCTCCAGGACCATGAATCTTTCCGTTGGTAATCTTTAAAACGGAGCTTATATGAGAAGCTATAGCTTCGTTGAGGCTGAGCGGTGGGAATGTTATATTTTTTTTATTCGCATGCGGTACATCTCCGTTTGAAAAAAATGTATCAAAGTTGAGCGTGCCTCCCCTGTATCGAATCAATTCTCTTTCTACAAGATTTTCCAACTCACGCACATTCCCCGGCCAATTGTAATTTATAAGACGCAATAGTGCTCCAGGAGCTATGGATGGTGGTAAAGGCATCCCTAGTTCCCGGCTCTTTGCTTCCACAAAATATCGTGTGAGAGCGGGAATATCTTCCTTTCGCTGTCGCACTGGCGGCACAATGATTGGAAATGTGTTTAGTCGAAACCACAAGTCTTCACGGAAACTTCCACCAGCAATCATGTTCTGCAGATTGCGGTGGGTCGCCGCAATTACTCGTGTATCAACCTTGATAGCTTTATTACCCCCTATCCGCTCTATTTCTCGGAATTGCAGTACACGCAGAAGACGCACTTGTGCCATTGGCGGAAGTTCCCCAATTTCATCCAAGAAGATTGTCCCTCCATTTGCTCGTTCAAATCGCCCTCTGTTTTCAGCCAGCGCTCCGGTAAAGGCGCCCTTTTCGTGGCCGAATAGCTCACTGTCGATCAGATTTTCCGGCAGCGCTCCGCAATTAACTTTAATAAAAGGCCCGTCCTTCCGCTGAGAAGAGAAGTGGATTGCGTTGGCAATCAACTCCTTGCCAGTCCCTGTTTCACCTAGGATGAGTACCGTGTTGTTTAGTGGTGCGACTTGGTGTACCATCTCCATTACGTTGCGTAATCCTGTTTTCCCGCCAATAATCTCGTCTTCAGAGTGTCTGTAGAGCTCTCTGCTCAGAAAACGCTTATCATCCAGCAAAGTAGCCTGGTATCGAAGTACTTCCTCGTGAGCAAGGGCGTTAGCAAGGGCTATCGTAAAAGGTTTGGCGATGAAGCCGAGTAATTGGGTTTGCTCGTCGTTATACCTCCCTTCTCCTGCTGCCCGTAAGATTAGTCCCCCAAGCAATTCGTCATTTATGCGCAAAGGAACGACCATGTCCGTGTTGCCTTTGAACTTTGCTAGCGGTGCTAGGGTACGGAATATTTCATCATCTTCCGTGTCAATGACAAACGGCGTTGAGAAGTTCTTTGCGGCAATTTTCTCCGGCATTCCTTTCGGTAGCGGGATAATTTCGTCAAGGGGAACTGCATCGACTCCGTGGGCGTGAGCGATACGGCGCATAGCTCCAAGCCGTTCGTCGATAATGAAGAGTGCCAGTACATCAAGCGGAATATGTACGCTCAAATATTCGAATGTATTACGTAATGATTCTTTGATCTCCAAACTGCTGCAGATTCTCAAGGTTATCTCTCTGATGAATTCATCTCTGCTATCCATGGCATCACCTTTCCTCTTTAACCCTTTTTAAACATTCTCATTTTAACATTATCACAATATACCACTACTGTCACTGTGCTTTTAAAATACCACGATGTAAATCGTTAAATATAACTATTTACATCGTGGTAAAGTGGTAACTAACTGTTATTGCTTGAATTAATAAGGTGGCACGCTTATCGCTATGTGATGATCAATAGTAGTATCTAAAGCTACATTAGGAGCACACAATGGCCACCCTGCTGTATGTCACGTGCGATGTCCGACCACAGGAGCAATCGTGCGTCTTAATGCTTGGTAATGAATTTCTGGAGGAATATCTCCGTATGAACGCACACGACGAGGTGCAAATACTTGATCTTTATCGCGACAGTATTCAACGCGTTGACTTTGATGTACTTAACTGCTTGGAGCGAATTGAGCGCGGTGAGGATTACGTCCCTGTTTCAAATGAAGAGCGGAATAAGATGAGCCGAATATGGCGATTGGCAGATCAGTTTAGTAGATGCGACAAGTATGTTTTTGTCACCCATAGCCTCAACCTTTGGTTCCCTGCTGAATTCAAAATGTATATCGATGCGATTTGTGTCCCCAATCGTACCTACCGTTTGTCGCCGTACGGAGTTGAGGGGTTGCTTTCCGCATTGAGTAAAAAATCACTGCATATTCACGCATGTCCACCTGTTGTCTTTGGGCAAGAGTTGGATCAAAGCGTCGTATATCTGCGTTCTGTGCTCAATTTTCTTGGAGTGAAGGATCAGGAATCGGTGTGTATAAAAGGAGATGATCCAGAGCATGGGGCTAAGAAAGAATATGCAGTGGCTCGGCGCAGCATATTGGAAATAGCCAACGGTTTCTGAATTTAATTTGGGGACTCAAAAATTTCAAAGCACGGCGATTCTTGCCGTAATGGAGAACAACAGTGAAAAACAGGTTCATCTTAGCTTTTGCCGCATTAACTGTAATGCTTACTGTCTTAACAGCCTGCAAAAACGAGCATTCCGCAAAGAAGGTTAACGCCCCTGTCTCAAAATCTGTAACGACCATAGCAGTTTCTTCTGGTTCCCCGGCTGAATACTCGTCAGCTGGCTCTGTAGTGGCCGACCACCGAGTTGACATCACTTCAAGGCTAAGCGGTTATATCCGTTGGATAGGAGTTCATGAAGGAGACCGCGTCAAACGCGGACAAGTTCTGGTACGCCTAGATTCAGCAGATGTCGACGGTGGTATTCGCCAGACAGCCGCAGGACTCAAGGCTGCAGAGGCTGCCTATCGGGATGCAGACACTGACATGACACGATTTCAGAATCTTTATGAACGCGGTTCGGTCTCTGAAAATGAATTGCGTAAGATCACATTGAAGAATGACGCCTCGCGTGAAACGTTAAATCAAGCCAAGGCAGCCTATGAAATAGCGCGTTCTCAACGTACTTATACGGAAATTGTTTGTCCGATCGATGGAACTGTCGTAACTCGTTCCAAACTCGTTGGAGACCTTGCATTGCCAGGAGTGCCTATTCTGACGGTGGAATCTGGGCAAAACCTTATGTTTGAGACATCAGTTGATGCTGGCAAGCGGATTCCAGGTCTAACTACTCCAGGCACACCCGTAGAGGTTCAGGTAGAAGGGATAACAGCCCCTCTTAAAGGGGTAGTCAGCCGTATCGTCTCATCTGCTGATCCTGCCAGCCGCAGTTTCCAGCTTAAGATTGCACTTCCAGATACTAAAGGCCTTATTCCCGGTCTTTATGGCAAGGCTGTATTTAATATCGGAAAAACCGACTTACCGACAGTGCCACGGCAGGCTGTAGTAGAGCGAGGTGGTTTGCTGGGCGTCTTTGTTGTTGGAAAAGAAAATTTTGCACGTTTTCGCTGGATACGTACCGGCCGGGAATGGGCTGATCGGGTTGAGGTGACAGCAGGTTTACAGGCAGGAGAGCAACTGATCATGGCCCCTGATACGGCTATTCATGATGGCGATCAGGTTTCAGTTGTCAAGGAGGTCAAATGACTTCCAAAAAACAGAATGTTGCCGGCAGGCTCGCAGAGTATTTCGTAACCTCCAAGATGACAGCTTTATTTGTGCTTTCAAGCATCCTGATAGGTTTACTCGCCGTTGCGTTAACCCCAAGAGAAGAAAATCCACAGATTATTGTCCCGGCGGCAGAAGTCCAGGTTGCTCTTCCCGGAGCCTCAGCCGAAGAAGTTGAGAAACTGTTAGTTCGTCCGCTAGAAACAGACATTAAACAGATAACAGGCGTAGACCATGTGTATGCCACCGCAGTTAACTCTGGTTGTGGTTTGATGGTTCAGTTCAAGGTTGGACAAGATAAGGAAAAATCGCTAGTTAGGCTTCACGACAGCGTCATGGGCCGCCGCAATCTTTTGCCTCCTGAAGCTAGCATGCCGGTCATCCGTAGCGTTGATGTGGA
Organism: Geobacter grbiciae; assembly: GCF_018531165.1. Classification (NCBI taxonomy): domain Bacteria; kingdom Pseudomonadati; phylum Thermodesulfobacteriota; class Desulfuromonadia; order Geobacterales; family Geobacteraceae; genus Geobacter; species Geobacter grbiciae. Next base: position 160,605 of record NZ_JAHDIW010000009.1, read on the forward strand.
TGATGTGCCGGTTGTGACTGTAACCCTTACGTCGGAAAAATACGACGATTATGCCCTCAACCTGACACCGTGACAGCAAGTTCAGTAACTTGATTTTGTCGGCTATAACTATTTGATGTTCCTTGATAATTGAGCT